>NZ_CP092827.1:1878571-2183214 GCF_022533585.1 Pseudomonas sp. LS.1a | reverse complement strand
CCGATGCCGTCCAGGCCCAAACCGATCAATCCTGGGGTGTAGCCTGAACTGAACTTGAAGATGAACCCTTGGGCCCATTCTTCAACCTTGCTCTTGGCCGCCCCTGGGTCGCGAAAATCACGGTTGAAATAGTAGTTGCGCAGTGTCAACCCGGCCTTGGCATCCTCGAAGAAGCCCCCTTCCCCGGCCCAGGCCGGCAACCCCAGGCCTAGCGCCAGCGAAACCGCCAGGGCCGAACGGTTCAGTGTACAAGTCGTGTGCATCATTATTATTGTTCTCCGCTTTTCGTAGGCACAGCCGACCACCCCGTGCCGGCATGGGCACAGGGAGACAAGCTGCATTCAGGTGCCCGACCTGGCCGGGCAGTACTCAGTGGCTCAGTGCATCGCCAGCCAAGCCTGGCGTCGGCCTTGTTCCGCTCCGCAGCAACAGCAGGCAACCTGCGGCCAGCACGAACACGCTGGCGAATACCCCGTACAGGTGCAACGGTTGCCAGCCGCCATCGAGCAGCACACCAGCCACGGTCGGCGACAGGATCGCGCCCATGCGACCGATGCCTATGCCCCAGCCCACACCAGTGGCGCGCACCGAAGCGCCATAGACCACGGGCGACAAGGCATACAACCCGGCCACGCAGCCGTTGGAGAACAGCCCGATCAACAACCCCAATACCAACGCCGCGCTGACCGAGGCGCCATTGGCCACGAACAGCACCAGCAGCGCTGCGGTGATGAGCATGAACAGCGCCAGCACGCGGGTCAGTGGCCAGCGCGAGGCCAGGCCGCCGATCAGCGCCGCACCAAGGATGCCCCCAACGCTCAGCAGTACCCCGCCAGTAATGCCCTGCTCGGCCGAAAGCCCAGCGGCCACCAGCAGCTTCGGCGTCCAACTCATGACGAAGTAGAAGCCGAACATGACCAGGAAGAACAACAACCAGATCACCAGCGTGGTGCGGCGCATGACCGGTGTCAGCAGCTGCTTGAAACCGCTGGCTGCGCCCTGCTCCCTTGCCGCCATTGCTGGCAGTTGCACCAGTGTCGGCTGGCCGAGGCGCGCCGCCAGGCGGTTGACCCGCGCCAGGGCATTGGCTGGCCGGCGTGCCAGCAGGAAGTCCAATGACTCCGGCAACCACAACAGCACCAGCGGAATCACCAGGACGGTGACGATGCCGCCGAACAGGAACACCGAGCGCCAGCCCCAGTGCCCCAGCAGCCATACTGCCAGCAAACCGCCCAAGGTCGCGCCCAGCGCATAGCCGGTGGACTGCAGGCTGACCGCCAGGCCACGCCAGCGCTTGCTGGCGTACTCGCTGGCAATCACGTTGCTACTGGCCAGGATGCCGCCGATCCCCAAACCGGTCAGTCCACGCAATGTTGCCAGTTGCAGCGGGCTTTGGCTCAGCGACGAGAGCAACATGCCAATACCGGACAGCGCCAGGCACAACAGGATCAGCGGGCGACGACCAAGGCGATCGGCCCATGGCGCGATGAACAGCGACCCCGCCGCCATGCCGAACAAACCGGCGCTGAGCAGCAACCCCACCTGCGCCCCGTTCAGGCTCCACTCAGCAGACACCGAGGCAGCAGTGAAGGCCATGACCAATACGTCGAAGCCGTCGATCATGTTGAGAATGATGCAGATACCAATGGCCAGGCACTGGAAGCGCCCCATCGGGTCGGCGTCCAGGCGTTGCTTGAGGTTGGAATTCATGGGCTCACCTGCCGGTTCACAGGTGAGAGAAGAGATGCGCACGTGCAGGCAAAGCGCAAGGAACCCTCGCGGTTCCACACCCTTGAAAAGCCATTCATGACTGGGCCCTTTTTGTAATTGTTGTCGCATACGGCCGGAGGTTCCCGGCCGTTGTCAGGCGCTAATCAACCAGATAATGGATCCATAAACAATCATCGTGAACTCAAGAACGTAGGGTTTCGTTTAGCAATACGCCACTACATGCTTGAGATAAACAAAATAAATCTAGATTTTTCAAGGTGTTATTAGCTTAAATAAATCAAGAATTACTGTTCGTTTATCGAACAAACAAATTTTATGGATCCATAAAGGCAAAAAAACCTCCATTAAACCTTCACGGAGGGTCAGCCATGAACAAATCTTCATATAGCCCGCCAGCGCCCTGATCACGGGGCTCACAGCCGATGCCACGCTATCGCCAGATGGCACTCGCCTTGAGGCGGCATAGCGGGTTGCGTAGCATCACCCGCCCATTCGCGCGCCCGCACGGCCAAGGCGACCCCGTAGAAAAGAGCCCCTGATGCCGCAACCCATCCCCCTCAAGGACCACGAAAAGGAAAAGCACCTGGTCAACCGCCGGCTTCTGGCCTGCGCCGCCATGGTCTTCTGCCTGGTCGCCGTCCTGGTGGGCCGGCTCTATGTGCTGCAGGTGCTGCAGCACGACCAGCAGACCGCCGTGTCGGAAAACAACCGCGTGCACGTACTGCCCATCGCCCCCGAGCGCGGGCTGATCTATGACCGCAATGGCGTGGTGCTGGCCGACAACAAGCCCAGCTTCGACCTGACCATGACCCGCGAGCGGGCCGGTGGCGACACGGCCAAGGTGCTCGATACCCTGGCGCAGGTGCTGAGCCTGAGCGACGACGACCGCAAGCAGTTCGACAAGGACCTGCGCCGTGGCCGCAAGCCGTTCGAGCCGGTGACCCTGATGGTCGGCCTGAGCGAAGAGCAGATCGCCCTGGTGGCGGTGAACCAGTTCCGCCTGCCCGGCCTGGAGGTGGAACCACAGTTCATCCGCGAGTACCCGCTGGCCGAGCATTTCGCCCACTCGGTGGGCTATGTGGGGCGCATCAACGAGAAAGAAGCCAAGGCCCTCGACAGCACCGAATACCGGGGCACCCAGTCGATCGGCAAGACCGGCATCGAGCACTTCTACGAAAGCCAGTTGCACGGCCACGTGGGCTATGAGGAGGTCGAGACCAACGCCCAGGGCCGGGTGATGCGTGTGCTCAACCACAAGGCCCCGACCCCGGGCCAGGACATCGTCCTGACCCTGGACGCCCACCTGCAACTGGCCGCGGAAAAGGCCCTGGGCGACCGCCGCGGTTCGGTGGTGGTGCTCGACCCGGCCAATGGCGACGTGCTGGCGATGGTCAGCAACCCCAGCTTCGACCCCAACCTGTTCGTCAAGGGCATCAGCTTCAAACAGTACGCCGCCCTGCGCGACTCCATCGACCGCCCGCTGTTCAACCGCGTGCTGCGCGGCCTGTATGCCCCCGGTTCGACGGTGAAGCCGGAGGTGGCCATCGCCGGCCTCGACAGCGGCGTGATCACCCCGGGCAGCCGGGTGTTCGACCCGGGCTACTACGAGCTGCCCAACTACGACCACAAGTACCGCAACTGGAACCGCAGCGGCGATGGCTGGGTGGATATGTACACCGCCATCATGCGTTCCAACGACACCTACTTCTACGACCTGGCACACAAGCTGGGCATCGACCGCCTGCACGACTACATGGCCGAGTTCGGCCTGGGCCAGAAGGTGTCGCTGGACATGTTCGAGGAGGCGCCCGGGCTGATGCCGTCAGCTGAGTGGAAGCGCGCCACCCGGCGCCAGGCCTGGTTCCCGGGCGAGACGCTGATCCTGGGCATCGGCCAGGGCTACATGCAGGTCACCCCGCTGCAGCTGGCCCAGGCCACCAGCCTGCTGGCGAGCAAGGGCGTGTGGCACCGCCCGCACCTGGCCATGACCGTGGGCGGCGATGCGCCGGTCGACCCCCACCCGATGCCCGATATCGTGCTGCACGACAGGCACGCCTGGGACCAGGTCAACCAGGGCATGCAGATGGTCATGCACGACCCGCGCGGCATCGCCCGCGCGGCCGCGGCCGGTGCGCAGTACCGGATTGCCGGCAAGAGCGGTACCGCGCAGGTGGTGGCGATCAAGCAGGGCGAACGCTACAACCGCGACAAGACCCTGGAGCGGCACCGCGACAACGCCCTGTTCGTCGGCTTTGCCCCGGCTGATCACCCAAGTGTGGTGGTGGCGGTGATGATCGAGAACGGCGAGGCCGGTGGACGGGTGGCGGGGCCGGTGGTGCGGGAGGTGATGGATGCCTATCTGCTGGATGAGCAGGGGCATCTGAAGCCGGAGTATGCGGGCGGGGTAGCGCCTCGCAGCGTGCCGCATACTTGAGAATTTTGGGGCCGCTTCGCAGCCCTTTCGCGACGCAAGGCCGCTCCCACAAGTTCAGTGTTGCGTCACAGGCAGCGCGGCGCTCGATCTCACTGGCGCAGAAAGAATCAAGGCATGCTCTATGCACCACCTCAACCCCCCCAGCCATGCACTGGGCAGCTATGTGCAGCACCCGTGGGCCTTGTGTCGCGATGGGGCGCGAAACGGCCCCAGCATATTAAAATAAAAGTTGGGAATAAGAATATAAAATCTTATTCCTTTTTCATCATTCCGTAATCCTCTATAAATCCCCCAACTGCACAGCCGCCAACACCCGGCCAACTGTCTGCAGCGCAACACCCGATCAACAGGAAACGCCCGCAAGGCAACAGCGCCGCAGGCATCAGAAACGCGCTAACTGTTTGATGTAAAACAACATTAAATTTCGGCACGACGATTGCTCAAGCAAAGTCCCCCGCTCAACCCGAACCGGAGACCTGGCCATGAGCACCCCACTGAACGTCGTCGCCCTGTCCGGCGGCACTTCCCGCCCTTCGCGCACCCTGGCCCTGACCGAGGCAATCCTCGCCGAACTGGCCCAGCACCTGCACATCAAGCCGCACCTGATCGAGCTGGGCGAGATCGCCCGCCCGCTGGGCAGCGCCCTGTGGCGCAGCGAACTGCCCGAGGCCGTCGAACAGCAACTGCGCCTGGTGGAAAAAGCCGACCTGCTGGTGGTGACAACGCCGGTGTACCGCGGCAGCTTCACTGGCCACTTCAAGCACCTGTTCGACCTGATCGGCCAGGACGCACTGGTCGACACACCGGTGCTGCTCGCCGCCACCGGCGGCAGCGAACGCCACGCGCTGGTGCTCGACCACCAGCTGCGCCCACTGTTCAGCTTCCTGCAAGCCCTGACCCTGCCCATCGGCGTGTTCGCCAGCCAGGCAGAAATGGCCGACTACCGGGTATCCAGCGCAGCCCTCGCCGCCCGTATCCGCCTGGCCGCCGAGCGCGCCGTGCCGCTGTTCGGCGCCCATCACGCGCTGCGCAAGAGCGCCTGAGGAGCGGCCATGAATGCACCTGTGAATACGCCCCCGCGCCCTGCCCTGGCCATCGCCCGCGAACTGGCCGGGCAGTTTGCCCAGACCGCCGTCGAGCGCGATGAGCGCGGCGGCACGCCAAAAGCCGAGCGCGACGCCCTGCGTGACAGCGGCCTGCTGTCGCTGGTGATCCCGCAGGCCTTCGGCGGCCAGGGCGCCAGCTGGCACGACACCTTCGCGGTTGTGCGCGAATTCGCCCGGGTCGACAGCTCCATCGCCCACGTATTCGGCTTCCATCACCTGATGCTGGCCACCGTGCGCCTGTTCTCACGCCCGGACCAATGGCAGCCGTGGTTCGAGCAGACCGCCCGCAAGCAGTGGTTCTGGGGCAATGCCCTGAACCCGCTGGACACCCGCACCGTGGTCAAGCACTTCGATGGCTGGTGCGAGTTCTCCGGCAAGAAAAGCTTCTGCTCCGGCGCCAGCGACTCGGAAATGCTCATCGCCTCGGCGGTGGACGAACGTGCTGGCGGCAAGCTGCTGATCGCCGCCATCCCCAGTGGCCGTACCGGCATCAGCCTGCACAACGACTGGAACAACATCGGCCAGCGCCAGACCGACAGCGGCAGCGCCACCTTCGAGCGGGTACGGGTGGAGCACAACGAACTGCTGCTCGACCCAGGCCCCTTGAGCACGCCGTTCGCTGCCCTGCGCCCGCTGATTGCCCAGTTGCACTTCGCCAACCTGTTCCTCGGCATTGCCGAGGGGGCGTTCGAGGAGGCCCGCCAGTACACCCTCAAGGAAAGCCGGCCGTGGTTCCGCTCCAGCGCCGCCAGCAGCGCCGAAGACCCCTACGTGCTGCGCCATTACGGCGAGTTCTGGGTCGGCCTGGAAAGCGTGCGCCTGCTGATCGAACGGGCCGCGCGCCAGCTCGATGCCGCCTGGGCCAAGGAACACGCCCTCACGGCGCAAGAGCGCGGCGACCTGGCCCTGGCCATCGGCACCGCCAAGGTCGCCGCCAGCCGCCATGGTCTGGACATCTGCAACCGGCTGTTCGAGGTCACCGGCGCCCGCGCCACCCATGCCTCACTGCGCTTCGACCGCCACTGGCGCAACCTGCGTACACAAACCCTGCACGACCCGGTGGACTACCGCATCCACGAACTCGGCGAGTGGGCCCTCAACGACAAGCGCCCTGCCCCATCCTTCTATTCCTGAGGATTGCCCATGCAACTGCTGACCCTCCCCCCGTCCCCGACACTGGCCACCTCGATCCGGGCGACCGCACAGGTCTTCGAAGACCCCAGGTCGCAGGCGCTGCTCGCCCACCTGCAACAGGTCGCCCCCAGCGAAGCCAGCGTGCTGATCATCGGCGAAACCGGCACGGGCAAGGAGCTGGTCGCACGCCACATCCACAACCTCAGTGGTCGGCGCAACGGCCCGTTCGTCGCGGTCAACTGCGGTGCGTTCTCCGAGTCGCTGGTCGAGGCGGAGCTGTTCGGCCATGAAAAAGGCGCCTTCACCGGTGCCCTGGCGGCCAAGGCTGGCTGGTTCGAGGAGGCCAACGGCGGCACGTTGTTCCTCGACGAAATCGGCGACCTGCCGTTGCCGATCCAGGTCAAGCTGCTGCGTGTTTTGCAGGAGCGCGAAGTGGTGCGGCTGGGGTCGCGCAAGAGCATCCCGATCAATGTGCGGGTGCTGGCGGCGACCAACGTGCAGCTGGAAAAGGCGATTAACGCCGGACATTTTCGCGAAGACCTGTACTACCGGCTGAACGTGGTGACCTTGCAGTTGCACCCCTTGCGCGACCGCCCGGGTGACATCCTGCCGCTGGCCCGGCACTTCATCCGCAGCTACAGCGACCGGCTGGGCTACGGGCCGGTGGAGCTGAGCGCCAAGGCCCAGGCCAAGCTGGTGGAATACAGCTGGCCGGGCAACATCCGCGAGCTGGAGAACGTGATTCACCACAGCTTGCTGACCTGCGGCGACGGTATGGTGCAGGCGCAGGACCTGCGCCTGTCCAACCTGCGTATCGAACGGCAGGAGGAAGAGCCGGCGGGCAATGGTGTGGAGGATTTGCTGCAGCGGGCGTTCAGCCGCTTGTACGAGGAGCAGTCTGGCGACCTGTACGAGAAGGTGGAAAATGCCCTGCTGCGGTCGGCGTATCGGTTCTGCCATTACAACCAGGTGCATACCGCACAGTTGCTGGGGTTGTCGCGCAACATCACCCGTACCCGGCTGATTGCGATCGGCGAGTTGGTGGTGAACAAGCGGCGCGGGCAGGAACAGCAGGTGCTGGATAACCGGGTGGTGCGGTTGTCGATCTGATTGCTTGTAAACCTGTGCCGGCCCTTTCGCGGGTAAACCCGCTCCCACAGGGACCGTGCCGAGCTCAAGCTTGGCGCGGTCCCTGTGGGAGCGGGTTTACCCGCGAAGGGGCCGACACAGACACCCAAGTTGCTAGTTCTGATCGCCTCCGCGATCATCCCCAACATCATGGTCAGCCCCATCATCAGCACCATGCCCTACACCGTGGGGCTCGCCCACGTCGTGATTCGCTTCGTGATTCGCCTCATGGTTGGCTTCGTGATCAGCTTCGTGGTTGGCGCCATCATCAGCACCATTGCGCCCGCGGCCATCATGGCCTGGGCCGCCATGGCCACCGCCATCGCCGCTGTGCCCGCTGCCACTACCGCCGTGGCCACCACCCGAGCCACCGCCGCCGCTTCCACCACCTCCGCCATGACCACCGCCACCACCGCTACCACCTCCTCCGCCGCCATGGCCACCGCCACCGCCGCTTCCACCACCACCGCCACCATGGCCACCACCACCACCACCGCTACCATCCTTCGCATACGCGCTGGAGGTACCGCCAATGGAGTCAGGCACCAACACAGCCGAAGCCGACAGCACAGCACCGATAGCCAAAGCCAGCAAGCATTTCCTGAGCATGATGAGCCTCCGCTTGGAGTAGCACAGGGTTGCATGACGCACCCTGTGATTTCCGGCCCCCCCATGGGGCGACCTGCAAACCAGCGCGACCTTCCATCTGCAGCGGTTGAACGAGATCCTTCAGGGCCTGCTGGCCAAATATTTCAGAATGTTTCTTGATTTTTTTGAGCGTAGCCACCCCGCTGCGCTTGTCACCGACCGATCATCAGAATGGTTGGCTCGCCAAAGGCTACTGCACCATGGCCCGGCGAGCCGGATTGGTCAGGAGGCCGCGCGTGGCATCAGCTCATACGGGTGCTTCCACCCTGGCAACCCCTGGATCCGCGCCTTCCATGCCTCGATGTGGGTGAACTGCGCCAACGCAATGCCAGTGTCCTCCGGCATGAACACATACCCCGCCAGCGACAGGTCAGCGATAGTCAGCCGGCCACCGACCATGAACGGCGTCTTCGCCAAGTGCGCGTCGACAATACGGTAGGCCGCCGTGGCACGTTCACGCAGGAACCGGGTCACGTCCGTTTCGCCGGTTTTCTTCAGGCAGAAAAGAAAGCGCAGCGCTGCGTAGTAGCTGGTGAACTTGTGGTTGTCGAACAGCATCCAGCGCCAGATCTCGCGCTTTTCGTCTTCGTCGCGGGGGCCGAACTGCCCGGTTTTTTCTGCGAGGTAGTCAAGGATCAGGGCAGACTGGGTGATGGACTTGCCGGCGTGTTCCAGCACCGGCACCTCGCCTTGCTCGTTCACCTCTTCGCGCCAGGCTTGTTCGCGGGTTTGGCCATTGAAGAAGTCGACGAACACCGGCTGCCAGTCCTGGCCGGTGAGTTCAAGCATGAGCGCGGCCTTGTAGGCGTTTCCGGATTCGGCGAAACAGTGCAGCTTGTAGTCGGGCATGGGCGAGAACCTTCAGTGTCCTTTGAATGATTGGGCCATCAGCCCGAGCAAATCACGCCTGACTCGACATGGTCAATGCCTGTTTCCCGGGACTAACAAGGGAACTACCACCCCACCTGCGCTTTCTTAAACACTGAGTGGTTCAATTACTTGGGCTTCATGCTACTGGAGAACACACCATGCGCCACCTACTCCTCGCCCCTGCGCTGCTGCTCCTGCTGCCTGCCGGTGCTGCCCTGGCTGACGTCGACGCAGGCGACGTCGCAACCTCGGCCGGTGTTTCCGCCTCGCTTTACTCGACCTTCAAGGACGACAAACGGATCATCCCGGCGCGTGACGAACTTTCGGCCTACGTCGCCAGCGGTGGTGCAATCCGTGGCGCCTATGTGGAGTCGGCGCTGGAACAAGCCCGCAAGGACCACCCTGGCCTGCAGGCCAATGATGAAGAGCTGGCCCGGGCCATCCTCTCGCAGGATGACCGCATAGCCGATCATTGATTAAGGTAATCCTGCACCGGCCTCTTCGCGGGTAAACCCGCTCCCACAGGAACCGCACCGACTTCAAACCCAGTGTGGTCCCCTGTAGGAGCGGGTTTACCCGCGAAAGGGCCGGCACAGGCAAAACCTCAACCCCAGCCATCCATGCGCATCGTCGCCCTTACCAACCGCTGCTCTTCCTGCTCGATCTCACGCAAGCTGTCGCGGATCCCGTTGATATGCTCACGCGCCGCGCGCTGCGCCTGCTCGGGCAGTTGCTCCATCACGGCGTGATACAACCGCGCATGCTGGCGGTCGATCTGGCGCTTCTGTGCCGGACGGCAATACAGGTTGTTGACCGAGGCGAACACCGTGCTCAAGGTCAGGTCACTGAGCGATTGCAAGGTATGCACCAGCACCGGGTTGTGCGACGCCTCGCTGATCGCCCGGTGAAAGGCATGGTCGCGGCGGGCATGTTCACGGGCATCGATCGCTTCGGGGGCATCGTGCGCAGCCAGCATTTCTTCATAACGCCGACGAATCAGCAAACGGTCGACCTCGGTGGCCCGCAACGCCGCCAGGCGCGCCGATTCGGCCTCCAGCAACGCCCGTACTTCCAGCAGGTCGAACAGCGTGCGCGGCTGTGAGCTGAACAAGTGCATCAAAGGCGTGGCACCCGCCTGGCCCGTCAGGTCTGCAACGAACGAGCCGCGCCCCTGCTCGGTGTCGATGATGCCGCGCCCGCGCAGGATGCGCAGACCTTCTCGCAGCGCCGAGCGCGAGCAACCCAGCTTGTCCACCAGGCGTCGCTCCGACGGCAGCGCCTGGCCCACCTTCAGCACGCCTTCCACGATCAGCCGCTCGACCCGTTCGGCCACCTGGTCGGCGACCTTGGCCTTGCCTTCAGTACCCACTGCGCACCCTCCTACTGGTAGGACCACTTCGAACACCTGCCTCAATCTAGCCGGGCAAAGCTGTCAATAGCCAGTACCCGTAGCAAAAACTGGTAGGACCAGTTCACCCCGTGCTCGACCCCGGCCGCTGCCACGCGCAGGCTGCAAGGGAGAACGCTTTGCCAACAACAACAAAAACCGTTGCCGAGTGAGCCGATGAATATCCTGTACGACGAACGCGTCGATGGCGCACTGCCCGACATAGACCGGGGCACGCTGCTGCAGGCGCTGCGCGCTGCCCTGCCGGACCTCGAGATCCTGCACCGCGAGGAAGACCTCAAGCCCTATGAATGCGACGGCCTCTCGGCCTACCGCACGGTGCCGCTGCTGGTGGTGCTACCCGAGCGCCTGGAACAGGTGCAGGCGCTGCTCAGGCTCTGCCACCAGCGTGGCGTACCGGTGGTGGCACGCGGTGCCGGTACCGGCCTGTCGGGCGGCGCCCTGCCGCTGGCCAAAGGCATTCTGCTGGTGATGGCGCGCTTCAACCGCATTCTCGAAGTCAACCCGCAGGGCCGCTTCGCCCGTGTGCAGCCTGGCGTGCGCAACCTGGCCATCTCTCAGGCTGCCGCACCCCACGGCCTGTACTATGCGCCGGACCCGTCCTCGCAAATCGCCTGCTCCATCGGCGGTAATGTCGCCGAAAACGCCGGTGGCGTGCATTGCCTGAAGTACGGCCTGACCGTGCACAACCTGCTCAAGGTGGACATCCTCACCGTCGAGGGCGAGCACCTGACCCTCGGCAGCGATGCCCTGGACAGCCCGGGTTTCGACCTGCTGGCGCTGTTCACCGGTTCCGAAGGCATGCTCGGCATCGTCACCGAAGTCACCGTCAAGCTGTTGCCCAAGCCCCAGGTCGCACGGGTGCTGCTCGCCAGTTTCGACAGCGTCGAGGACGCCGGCCGGGCGGTAGCCGAAATCATCGCTGCCGGGATCATCCCCGGCGGCCTTGAGATGATGGACAACCTGGCCATTCGCGCTGCCGAAGACTTCATCCACGCCGGCTACCCGGTGGATGCCGCGGCCATCCTGCTGTGCGAGCTGGATGGCGTCGAGGCCGATGTGCACGACGACTGCGAACGGGTCGCCGCCGTGCTGGCGCAAGCCGGCGCGCGTGATGTACGGCTGGCCTGCGACGAGGCCGAGCGCGTGCGCTTCTGGGCAGGGCGCAAGAACGCCTTCCCGGCGGTGGGGCGCATTTCCCCGGACTACTACTGCATGGACGGCACCATCCCGCGCCGCGAACTACCGCGCGTGCTCAAGGGCATCAGCGAACTGTCCAGCGAATACGGTCTGCGCGTGGCCAACGTATTCCACGCTGGCGATGGCAACATGCACCCGCTGATCCTGTTCGATGCCAACCTGCCGGGCGAGCTGGAACGTGCCGAAGCCATCGGCGGCAAGATCCTCGAACTGTGTGTGGCCGTGGGCGGCAGCATCACCGGCGAGCACGGCGTGGGGCGCGAGAAGATCAACCAGATGTGCGCACAGTTCAACAGCGACGAAATCACCCTGTTCCATGCGGTCAAGGCCGCCTTCGATCCACAGGGCCTGCTCAACCCCGGCAAGAACATCCCCACCCTGCACCGCTGCGCCGAGTTCGGCGCCATGCATGTGCACCATGGGCAACTGCCCTTCCCCGAACTGGAGCGCTTCTGATGAGCATGGACCGCGACATCAGCCAGGCCCTGCTGGAGCAGGTCAACCAGGCGCTGAACCAGGCCACGCCGCTGCGTATCCAGGGCGGCAACAGCAAGGCCATGCTCGGCTGCCCGGTGGACGGCGAGGTGCTGGACACCCGCAGCCACCGGGGCATCGTCAGCTACGACCCGACCGAACTGGTGCTCACCGCCCGCGCCGGCACGCCACTGCGCGAGATCGAGGCGGCGCTACACGAAGCTGGCCAGATGCTGCCTTGCGAACCACCACACCTTGGCCCCGACGCCACCCTGGGTGGCATGGTCGCGGCCGGGCTGTCAGGCCCACGGCGGCCGTGGGCCGGGTCAGTGCGCGACTATGTGTTGGGCACGCGGGTGATCACCGGCCACGGCAAGCTGCTGCGCTTTGGTGGCGAAGTGATGAAGAACGTCGCCGGCTATGACGTGTCGCGGCTGATGGCGGGCAGCTTCGGCTGCCTCGGGTTGCTGACCGAAGTGTCGCTGAAAGTACTGCCCCGCCCACGCCAATGCCTCAGCCTGCGCCTGCCGATGGGCCGCCACCAGGCGCTGGCGGCGCTGGCCGAGTGGGGCCAGCAGCCGCTGCCGATCAGCGCGGCGTGCCATGACGGCGACGCGCTGTACCTGCGCCTGGAAGGCGGAGAAGGCTCGGTGCAGTCGGCGCGCCAACGCCTGGGCGGCGAAGCACTGGACAGCCGCTTCTGGAGCGACCTGCGCGAGCAGCGCCTGGCATTCTTTGCCGACCCCGCGCCGCTGTGGCGCCTGTCCGTGCCCAACGCCACCGGCGACCTGGACCTGCCCGGCCAGCAGCTGATCGACTGGGGTGGAGCCCAGCGCTGGCTCAAGTCCACGGCACCGGCACAGGACATCCGCCGGCAGGTGGCCAAGGTCGGTGGCCATGCCACCTGCCATGCCCCTGGCGCTGCCAGCAGCCCACCGCTGCCCGCTGCGCTGATGCGCTACCACCGTGCGCTCAAGCAGCAACTCGACCCCCAGGGGGTGTTCAACCCTGGCCGCCTGTACCCGGACCTGTGAGGCCAGACCATGCAAACCAACCTGAGTGAAACCGCCCGGCGCCTGGCCCGCGCCGACGAGGCCGAAAGCATCCTGCGCTCCTGCGTGCACTGTGGCTTCTGCACCGCCACGTGCCCCACCTACCAGCTGCTGGGCGATGAACTGGACGGCCCACGCGGGCGCATCTACCTGATCAAGCAGATGCTCGAAGGCGCGCCGATCACCGCCAGCACCCAGTTGCACCTGGATCGCTGCCTGACCTGCCGCAACTGTGAAACCACCTGTCCTTCCGGGGTGAAGTACCACGACCTGCTGGACATCGGCCGCGCCGTGGTCGAACAGCAGGTGCCGCGCCCGCTCGGCCAGCGCCTGCTGCGCCAGGGCCTGCGTGCAGTGGTGCCACGCCCGGCGCTGTTCAAGGCCCTGACCCGCGGCGGCCAGGCCCTGCGCCCGCTGCTGCCGGCCACGCTCAAGCGCAAGCTGCCGGCGCGAGTCACCGCCCCCGGCCAACGCCCCGCGCCGCGCCATGCGCGTCGGGTGCTGATGCTCGAAGGCTGCGTGCAACCGGCGCTGTCGCCCAATACCAATGCTGCTGCCGCACGCCTGCTGGATCGCCTGGGCATCAGCGTGGTACCGATCCAGCAGGCCGGCTGCTGTGGCGCGGTGGACTATCACCTCAATGCCCAGGAACAAGGCTTGCAGCGGGCGCGGCGCAATATCGATGCCTGGTGGCCAGCCATCGAGGCAGGCGCCGAGGCTATCGTGCAAACCGCCAGCGGCTGCGGCGCGTTCGTGCGCGACTACGGCCACCTGCTGGAAAAGGACCCACGCTACGCCGCCAAGGCCGCACGGGTCAGCGCCCTGTCCCGCGATCTGGTGGAGGTGCTGCGCGACGAGCCGGTCGAGCAACTGGGCCTGTGCGCCGAACAGCGCCTGGCCTTCCATTGCCCGTGCACCCTGCAGCACGCGCTGAAGCTGGGCGGTGCGGTGGAGGCGTTGCTGACACGCCTGGGCTTCACCTTGACCCCGGTACCGGACGGCCACCTGTGCTGCGGCTCGGCCGGCACCTATTCGCTGACCCAGCCTGAGCTGTCACTGCAACTGCGTGACAACCGCCTCAACGCCCTGGAAAGCGGCAAACCGCAAGTCATCGCCACCGCCAACATTGGCTGCCAGGCCCACCTCGACGGGGCCGGGCGCACACCAGTGCGACACTGGATCGAAATCGTCGAAGCAGCCTTGAACCCGGAGAACCACCATGCATAGCAAGTCCGTGATCGGCCAGGCCGAAGTCACCCGCGTGCTGACCGCCGCCCGCCAGGAAGCCCAGGCGCAACAATGGAACGTGACCATTGCCGTGGTCGACGACGGCGGCCACCCGCTGGCCCTGGAGCGCCTGGACGGCTGCGCGCCGGCCAGCGCCTATATCGCGATGGAAAAGGCCCGCACTGCCGCGCTGGGGCGCAAGGAGACGCGGGATTACGAGGAGATGGTCAATGGTGGCCGTACTGCTTTCGTCACGGCACCGCTGCTGACCAGCCTGGAAGGTGGCGTGCCGCTGCGGGTGGATGGGCAGGTGGTAGGGGCGATCGGCGTATCCGGGGTCAAGGCCGAGCAGGATGCCCAAGTGGCCAAGGCCGGGGCGGCTGCCCTCTGAATCCTGTGCCGGCCTCTTCGCGGGCTTGCCCGCTCCTACAGGGTTTTCACAAGACCTGAGACCTGTGCAGTACCTGTGGGAGCGGGTTCACCCGCGAAGAGGCCGGCACAGGCAACAACTTTCCAGAAGCCTGAACATAGAGCGAACAGACAATGCCAAACCATCCACTCCAGATCGCCCCCACCCTGCAGCGCTTCATCGAAGACGAAGTGCTCCCCGGCACCGGCATCGAAGCCCACGCCTTCTGGCAAGGCTTCAGCACCCTGGTCCATGACCTCGCCCCGCAAAACCGCGCCCTGCTCGCCGAACGCGAGCGCCTGCAGACCGAACTGGACAACTGGCACCGCCAGCACCCCGGCCCGATCCGTGACATGGCCGCCTACCAGCATTTCCTGCAGGGCATCGGCTACCTCGTGGAGGCACCCGCAAGCGTGCAGGTCAGCACCTGCAACGTAGACCGCGAGATTGCCGTACAGGCCGGCCCGCAACTGGTGGTGCCGCTGAGCAACGCCCGCTACGCCCTGAATGCTGCCAACGCCCGCTGGGGCTCGCTCTACGATGCCCTGTACGGCACCGATGCCATCGCCGAAACCGGTGGCGCCGAACGTGGCCAGGGCTACAACCCGCAACGCGGCGCCAAGGTGATCGCCTATGGCCGACAGTTCCTCGATACCTCTGCCCCGCTCGACGGTGCGTCGCACAACGACGCCAAGGCCTACGCGATCAACCAGGGCATGCTGCAGGTAACCCTGGCCGATGGCCGCCAGGTCGGCCTCAGGCAGCCCGCGCAACTGCGTGGCTACCAAGGTGAGCCGAACACGCCAACAGCGATCCTGTTGCAGCACCACCAACTGCATTTCGAAATCCAGGTCGACCCGGCCAACGCGATCGGCCAGCAGGACCCGGCCGGGGTCAAGGACATCCTCCTGGAAGCCGCGCTCACCACCATCATCGACTGCGAGGACTCGGTAGCTGCCGTGGACGCCGACGACAAGGTCAACGTCTACCGCAACTGGCTGGGCCTGATGAAAGGCGACCTCAGCGAGCAGGTCAGCAAGGGCGGCAAAACCTTCAACCGCACCCTGGCCGAAGACCGCCACTACCGCGGCGCTAACGGCCAGCCACTGACCCTGCCGGGCCGCTCTCTGCTGTTTATCCGCAACGTCGGCCACCTGATGACCAACCCGGCCATCCACGACCGCGATGGCCGGGAAATCCCGGAAGGCATCCTCGATGCCGTGGTCACCAGCCTGATCGGCCTGCATGACCTCAAGCGCCGCGGCAACTCCCGCGAGGGCAGCCTGTATATCGTCAAGCCAAAGATGCACGGGCCGGCCGAAGTGGCCTTTGCCGACCAGTTGTTCAGCCGCGTCGAATCGCTGTTGGGCCTGCCTGCGCATACCCTGAAGATGGGCATCATGGACGAGGAGCGGCGTACCAGCGTCAACCTGAAGGCCTGCATCGCCAGCGCCGCGTCACGTGTGGTGTTCATCAACACCGGCTTCCTCGACCGCACCGGTGACGAGATGCACACGGCCATGGAAGCCGGCGCCATGCTGCGCAAGGGCGACATGAAGGGCAGCGCCTGGATCCAGGCCTACGAGCGCAGCAACGTACTGGTGGGGCTGGCCTGTGGCCTGCGCGGCAAGGCGCAGATCGGCAAGGGCATGTGGGCCATGCCCGACCTGATGGCGGCCATGCTCGAACAGAAAATCGCCCAGCCCAAGGCCGGAGCCAACACAGCCTGGGTGCCCTCACCCACCGCCGCAACACTGCATGCGCTGCACTACCACCAGGTAGATGTGGCGGCCGTGCAGCAAACGCTGGAACAGATTGACCTGAATGCCCAGCGCGCGGAGTTGCTGCATGACCTGCTCAGCGTCCCGGTCAGCCCCGAGCGGCCCTGGAGCGCAGCCGACATCCAGGCCGAACTGGACAACAACTGCCAAGGTATCCTCGGTTACGTGGTGCGCTGGGTCGAGCAAGGGGTCGGCTGCTCCAAGGTGCCGGATATCCATGATGTGGGCCTGATGGAAGACCGCGCGACCCTGCGGATTTCGGCGCAACACATTGCCAACTGGCTGCACCATGGGGTGGTCGATGCCGACCAGGTCGAGGCGACCTTGCAACGCATGGCCCGCGTGGTCGACCAGCAGAATGCCGGGGACCCGGCGTACCGGCCGATGGCGGCCGGTTTCGAGGTATCGCATGCCTTCCGCGCTGCGCGTGAGCTGGTGTTCAAGGGGCGGCAGCAGCCCAGTGGCTATACCGAACCGTTGCTGCATGGCTGGCGCTTGCGCTTCAAGCAGGATGTCGGGCGCTGATGCTGACAGGGGCCGCCATGCGGCCCGATCGCCAGCAAGCCAGCGCCCACAGGACCACACAGGCTTCAGGCCTGGGGGATACCTGTGGGAGCCGGCTTGCCGGCGATGAGGCCGGTGCCGGTGTAATCAATTTTGCGAATCGACCACCACCGGCTCGCCAATCGCATAAAAATGCCCACCCGCCACATAGTGCAAACTGCGCCACTGCGGGTCGGCATGCTCGTAGGCCCAGTGGCCATCGCGGAACACCCGGTCATCGGCCCAGGCCGCCACCACCTCGCCAATGAACAGGTCGTAAGTATTCTGGTTGTGCGGCTCGTCGATCACCCGACACATCAACCAGGCCGAACAGCCCTCCACCAACGGCGCCGCATGCCCCTCGACCCGCGCCAGCTGCACACCAATGCTGGCGAGCTTGTCAGGCTGGTCGAACAGGCTGCGGGTACCCACCTGATGGGTCAGTTGCGCCTGCGCCGCGGTTGGCACCTGAATGACGAACCAGCCACTGCCCTCCACCAACTGCCGGGTGCGGGCGCTCTTGTCGAGCACCACGGTCACCTTGGGTGGATCGAAATCCAGCGCACAGGCCCAGGCAGCTGCCATGACATTGTCCACCCCTTCGTGGCTGGCCGACACCAGCACCGTCGGGCCGTGGTTCAGCAGGCGATAGGCCTTTTTCAGGTCGACGGCTTGGAAATGGCTGTTCATGGCAATCCTCGGCAAGGCAGGTAGCGGGCGGCAGATTGTGCCGCAGGCACCGTCCTCTCGCCAGCTTGGGGGGCATCCCGGTCGCTTCAGAAATTTCCTACAAGACGCTCGGAAGCGTCCTAATTGTGGGCCCTGCCCACTGAAAACATGATCGGCACTGGATGACGCAAGGTCGCGATCCAGAGGAGCTTATGCATGCACCCGTACGCCCGCCCCACCGCCGAATTGCGCAGCACCCTGCGCGAACTGCTGGCCCATGACATGAACAACCCGGATGAAGACCCCCACCTGTCGGGGGTGATGTTCTTCTGCGCCACCGATGAACGCTCCCGCCAACTGATCGAGCGTATCGAGTTGCTGGCCAGCGAGGTGTTCTTCGACCCGAACGGGCGGGTCATTTCCGAGCATATGAAAGCGGCGGCGGTGGAAGGCGTGCGCATCAAACGCAACCGCAAGGCGCCGGCGGACGAGACGGTGATACGCATTGCGCTGGCGGACAAGGGCTACATCACGGTGAGCACTGCCCGGATCTGAGTTTGCGTTGGCTTTCCGGGGGGGCTTCGCACCCCATCGCGACACAAGGCCGCTCCCACAGGTACAGCGCTGCATTCAAAGTCTGTGATGTTACTGTGGGAGCGGCCTTGTGTCGCGATGGGCCGCAAAGCGGCCCCCTGCCCTTCCCCAGCCAATCCGCTATCCTGAGCAATCCCCTGCTCCGGACCACACCATGGAACTGCA
This sequence comes from Pseudomonas sp. LS.1a, assembly GCF_022533585.1. NCBI lineage: Bacteria > Pseudomonadati > Pseudomonadota > Gammaproteobacteria > Pseudomonadales > Pseudomonadaceae > Pseudomonas > Pseudomonas sp. LS.1a. The sequence goes on along the minus strand of NZ_CP092827.1, from coordinate 2,164,641 downwards.
CATTCGCCTGGAAGGCCGCAAAGGCCTGGCAGACCAGCTTTACCAGCAACTGCGTGCCGGCATCGACAGCGGCCATCTGGCCGCCGGCACTCAACTGCCGCCAAGCCGCCTGCTGGCAGTGCAGTTGGGCGTATCGCGCAAGACCGTTGCCGAGGCCTATTCCCGGCTGACCTACGACAATCTGCTAAGCGGCGTGGTCGGCCGTGGCACCTTCATCACCCCGCGCCAGCCGCTGCGCAACAGCGAATCAAGCGCCATTCCCCTGGCCGGTGCCGCCTCGCTCGAACGCTGGCAGCAACGCGCCACCGTGCTGAGCCAACGTCAGTTGGAGGCACCCTCGCGCTATGACTTTATCGGCGGGGCGTCGAGCAAGGCGCAGTTCCCGTTCGACCAGTGGCGCAGTTGCCTGAACTATGCCCTGCGCCGCAGCCAGCGTCACCCCGAGCGACAGTTCGCGGCCCAGGGCCTGCCAGAGCTGCGCGAGGCCATCGCCCACCATGTCGCCTACGCCCGCGGCGTGCACTGCAGCGCCGCCGACCTGCTGGTGTGCAACGGCGCCCAGCAGGCACTGGACCTGATCGCCCGGGTGCTGGTCGAGCCAGGTTGCCAGGTGGCCATGGAAGACCCCGGCTACCCGCCGGCGCGGCAACTGTTCCTGGCCCTGGGCGCACGCCTGCAATCGGTACCGGTGGACGATGAAGGCCTGTGCGTGGAGCAGATCGCCGACGGCACCCGGCTGATCTATGTGACGCCCTCGCACCAGTTCCCGCTGGGCATGCCGATGAGCGAGCCACGCCGGCACGCCCTGCTGGCACGGGCCGCCGAGCTGGGTGCACTGATCATCGAAGACGACTACGACTGCGAATTCCGCTACCACGGCCCCGCCGCGGATGCTTTGCAGCGCCTCGACCGCCATGGCCTGGTGGCCTATGTGGGGACCTTTTCCAAGACCTTGCTGCCCGAGCTGCGCCTGGGCTACGCCGTACTACCGCCCGCCGTGTTGAAGGCCGCCTGCGTGGCCAAGCACCTCAGCGACTGGCACAGCCCGACCCTGTTGCAGTGGGCACTGGCGCGGTTTCTCGGCGAAGGCCACCTGAACAAGCACATACGCCGTTGCCACGAGGTCTACAGCGCCCGCCGCGAACGCATCCTCGCGCGCCTGGGCGGTGACCTGGCGCCGTGGTTCAGCGCCATCCCCGCCAGCGCCGGTTTCCACCTCAGCGCGCTGGCCAAACCTGGGGTCGATGTAGAACTGCTGGCCAACCTCGCGCGCAAGGTGGAGGTCGGCCTGTACTCGCTGGCACCGTTCTTCAGCGAAGCGCCAGTGCGCCCGGGGCTGTTGCTGGGCTTCGGCGCCATCGAGCTGCTGGACATCGACCCGGCGCTGGACAGGGTGCGCGACACCCTGCAGCGCCTCAGTTGACTGGCGCGGCCTTGCCCCCGACAACCGGGCGGGCAATGGCAGCGGCATAACCGCGTGGGTTGAAGCACGCGGTTACCAGCAGCATCGCCACCACAGTCACGGTCAGCAGCGTCCACGAGGCCTGGAAATCACCGCTCATATCGCGCAACCAGCCGGTGACGTACGGCACGATGCCGGTGATGATGAAGCCGATACCCTGCACGAACGCCGCCAGGCTGCCAGCCTCGGCAGGCGTCTTCAGGTGTTCCAGGGTCAGCGTCAGGCTCTGGCTGAAGCAGGCCCCCAGGCCGAAACCGATCATCGCCACCCACAGCCCCGAGGCCAGTGTTGGTGCCAGCAGCAGGCCGAGGAAACCCACCAGCTGGATCGCCAATGCCAGGCACAGGCCCGGGCGCCGGTCTGCCCAGCGTCGCAGCAACAGTGGCAGGCCCAGTGCACCGGCCACCTGGAAGATGGTCATCAGGCCAACCAGGTCGGCGCCGCCCTGGGCGCTGCCGCCGTGCTCGATGTGATAGGCCGGCAACCAGGCCACCATGCTGGTGTAGCCGCCGTTGATCAAGCCGAAATACAGCGCCAGCAACCAGGCCCGGCGCGTACCGAACCAGTGCCCGCCGGGGGCACCGGCCAGCTTCGGCGCCTCCTGGCGTGGCCGCAGCGCGGCCCAGGCCAGCACCGCCAGTACGGCCGGGATCGCCCACAGGCCCAGGCCGGCCTGCCAGCGGCCGAAGTAGCCACTGATATGCGGCCCGAGCACGGCAGCCAGGCCGCCGCCACTCATCAGTGCTGCCGAATACAGGCCCATCGCTCCCGCCAGGCGCCCGGGGAACCAGCGGTTGACCAGCCCCGGCATCATGCCCTGCACTACCGCCACCCCCAGGCCGGCGACCACCGCACTGGCAAGCAGCGCCCAGGCGCTGTCCAGTTGCAGGCGCCACAGGCAGGCCAGAGCGATGGCAGCCAGGCCAGCGAGCATGCCGCCATGTTCGCTGATCCAGCGCCGCAACCAGGGTTGCAGCAAGGGCACCAGGCCCATGCACAGCACCGGCAACGCCGTCAGCAAGGCTGCCTGCTGGTAACCCAGGCCGGTGCTGGCGCGCATGGGTTCGAGCAACGGGCCGATACTGGTCAGGATCGGCCGCAGGTTCAGTGCCAGCAGGATGACCAGCAACAGGTTCAATGCCGCTCTCATTGTGCGTTGGCCTGTTTCCATTCAAGGTACAGACCGGCTTCGCCGCTGGGCTTCAGTGCGCGCAGCGGCAGGCTCTGCTGCTGGGGCGGGCGAGCCATCTGCGCGTATACCGCCGCGGTGGACAAACCGTAGGCTTCGCCCTCGGCGTTGTCGTAGGCAAACCAGGCCCGCTCGATGCCACACAGGTGCATGGCCGCCAGGCACATCGGGCACGGGTGGCCGCTGGCGTAGATTTCGGCGCCGTCCAGGCGCGCCTGGCCCAGGGCATGGCTGGCCTTGCGGATGGCCTGCATCTCGGCGTGGGCGGTCGGGTCCTGGGTGCTGTGGATCTCGTTGACCGCACGCGCCAGCACCTGCCCCTGGTACACGAGCACGGCGCCGAAGGGCCGGCCACCGGCCTGAATATTGGCGCGGGCCAGGTCGAGGGCTTCGCGCATGTAGCGTTCTTCGGACATGAATCGGTCCTCCTGTTGCAAGACCTGGTCATTATCCGGGCTTGAGCGGCCTGGCAGAAATGAAGAGATTGGATGCCTGTCAGTGGCCTCCCAAATGGCCGATTGGCCTCCCGCTTATGCGCGTGATTGGCTATCGGGCGGGCCAACGGGCGACGCTACAGTAGCGCCATCCCTCCCCTCACCCTTTGGAGACAGCCATGCATAACCGTATCGAATGGGCCAAGCACGCCCCCGAAGCCTACAAAGCCATGGTCGGCCTGGAGCAGGCCCTGGCCAAGAGCGGCCTGGAGAATTCCCTGCTGGAGCTGGTGCGCCTGCGGGCTTCGCAGATCAACGGCTGCGCCTACTGCGTCAACCTGCACGCCAACGATGCGCGCAAGGCCGGTGAGACCGAGGCACGCCTGCAGACCTTGTGCGTCTGGCAGGAAACCGCCTACTTCACCCCGCGCGAACGTGCCGCCCTGGCCTGGGTGGAGAGCCTGACCCGGCTGCCCGAGCATGGCGCGCCGCAGGCAGAATATGAGGCCTTGCAGCAACACTTCGAGCCGGCCGAGGTGGCCAGCCTGACCTTGGCAATTGCCACCATCAATGCCTGGAACCGCTTCGGGGTCGGGTTTGCCATGGTGCCGGCCTGATCATTGATCGGAGCCTGTACCAGCCTCTTCGCGGGCTTGCCCGCTCCCACAGGGATCTCACGGAATCTGAAAGTTGCGCCGTACCTGTGGGAGCGGGTTTACCCGCGAAGAGGCCGGCACAGGCAACATCTCAACGTCCGGCCAATCGCGCCCGGTAGCTCCCGGGGCTCTGCCCGGTCCACTTCTTGAACGCCCGGTGAAACGCACTGGGCTCCTGGAACCCCGTCTGCTCGGCAATCTCGGCAATGCTCAACTCCCCTTCGCGCAACCGCTCGAAGGCCGTTGCCCGGCGCACCTCATCCTTGATCTGCTGGTACGAACGCCCCTCCCGCTCCAGTTGCCGACGGAAGGTACTGGCACTGACCCCCTGCTGCTGCGCCAGCGCCGCCAGCGTCGGCCACTGCCCATAGCGCCGCGCCCGCAGGTGCCGATACACCTCGGCCACCAGCCCGTTCTGGTTGCGAAAGCGAATCACCAGCCCCTGCGGCGCGCTGCGCAGGAAGGTTTTCAGGGCCGCCAGGTCCTGCACCACTGGCAGGCGCAGGTAGGCGCTGTCGAACTCCACTTCGGTGCGCCCGCTGCCCAGGCGCAGGTCCGGCCCCCACAGCAGCAGGTCGTCCTCCTGGGCCGGGCGCGACACCGCCAGCTCGGTGCGGTCGATGGCGATGCGCCGCCCGGCCAGCCAGCACAGCATGCCGATCATCAGCACCAGGTAGGTTTCCTCGGCATACACCCGGGTCAGCGGGTCGGCAATGCTCGACTGCACGCTGATCAACGCCCGCCCGCCGCGCACCGTCAGGCTGCCGCGCAAGTCACGCAGGAACAGGCCGAAACCAGCCATGCACTGGCGCAAGGCTTTCTCCAGGTTCGGCTCCAGGATCAGGCCTCGGCAGATCAGGGCGAAGCTGCCCGGCGGCATGCCGTGGCTGTCGAGACGGAAGAACTCGTCGTCCAGGCGCTGGATCAGCGCCAGCCACAGCTGGGCGAAAGCCTTGGCCGGTACACGGGCCTGGGGCTGCTCGAGCAGTTGCGGGTCGATGCCCACCGCACGCAGCTGCGCATCGCGTTCGGCGGGGCAATCGCGCAGGGCGTGGAGCATGGCATTGAGGAAGTACACGGCGACCGAATCGCTATCGCGCATGGCGGTTTTCGCTGTCTATGCTGAGTGGCAAAAAGTGCCAGGTTGTTTGAACAGTTCCGGCATAGGCTGCAACAGAGCCTTTGCCTAGACTCGGACCCACTCCGGGATCGCCGGCCATTCTCGCAGAGCCTGGCCCCGTCCCGCCATGCCTTCGCAATCGGAGCCCCTATGAGCAGCGCAGAAATCTACGTCGTCAGTGCCGTCCGTTCAGCCATTGGTGGCTTTGGCGGTTCCCTCAAGGACCTGCCGCTGGCCGACCTGGCCAGCGCGATCACCCGTGCCGCCATCGAGCGCTCGGGCGTGGCCGCCGAGCAAGTCGGCCACCTGGTGATGGGCACGGTGATCCCCACCGAACCGCGCGACGCCTACCTGGCCCGTGTAGCGGCAATGAACGCCGGCATCCCCAAGGAAACCCCGGCATTCAACGTCAACCGCCTGTGCGGCTCGGGCCTGCAGGCCATCGTCTCGGCGGCCCAATGCCTGCTGCTGGGCGACACCGACGTGGCCGTGGCGGCCGGCGCCGAATCCATGAGCCGTGGCCCGTACCTGCTGCCGCAGGCACGCTGGGGCGCACGCATGGGTGACCTGCAAGGCATCGACTACACCGTCGGCGTGCTGCAGGACCCGTTCGAACACTTCCATATGGGCATCACTGCCGAGAACGTTGCGGCCAAGCACGGCATTACCCGCGAAATGCAGGACGAACTGGCCCTGACCAGCCAGCGCCGCGCCGCGCGCGCCATTGCCGAAGGCCGCTTCGCCAGCCAGATCGTCCCGCTGGAACTGAAAACCCGCAAGGGCAGCGTGCAATTCAGCACCGACGAGCATGTGCGTGGCGAGGTGACCGCCGAGCAACTGGCGGGGATGAAGACGGTATTCAAAAAGGACGGCACCGTTACCGCCGGCAACGCCAGTGGCATCAACGACGGCGCTGGCGGCCTGGTACTGGCCAGTGGTGATGCGGTACGCCGCCTGGGCCTGAAGCCGCTGGCACGCCTGGTGGGCTACGCCCATGCCGGCGTCGAGCCTGAACTGATGGGCCTTGGCCCGATCCCGGCCACCCGCAAGGTGCTGGATCAGACCGGCCTGAAGGTGCAGGACCTGGATGTGATCGAGTCCAACGAAGCTTTCGCCGCCCAGGCCTGCGCCGTGGCCCGCGAACTGGGCTTCGACCCGGAAAAGGTCAACCCCAACGGCTCGGGTATTTCCCTCGGCCACCCGGTGGGTGCCACCGGCGCGATCATCGCCACCAAAGCCATCCATGAGCTGCAACGCATCCAGGGCCGCTATGCCCTGGCCACCATGTGCATCGGCGGTGGCCAAGGCATCGCCGTGGTCTTCGAGCGCGTCTGAGGGAGCCTGACACATGAGCATTGAACAGATCGCCGTGATCGGCGCCGGCACCATGGGCAACGGCATTGCCCAGGTGTGTGCGGTGGCCGGCTACCAGGTGCTGCTGGTGGACGTTTCCGACGCAGCGCTGGAGCGCGGCGTGGCCACCTTGAGCAAGAACCTCGAGCGCCAGGTCAGCAAAGGCACCCTCGACGCCGACAAGGCGGCAGCCGCCCGGACCCGCATTCGCACCAGCACCGACTACACCCAGCTGAGCGGCGCGCAGCTGGTGATCGAGGCCGCCACCGAGAACCTGCAGCTCAAGCAGCGCATCCTGCAGCAGGTGGCCGCCAACGTCGCCGCCGACTGCCTGATCGCCACCAACACCTCGTCGCTGTCGGTCACCCAGCTGGCAGCCAGCATCGAGCACCCCGAGCGTTTCATTGGCGTGCACTTCTTCAACCCGGTGCCGATGATGGCGCTGGTCGAGATCATTCGCGGCCTGCAGACCAGCGACGGCACCTACGCCCAGGCGCTGGTGGTGACCGAAAAGGTCGGCAAGACCCCGATAACCGCCGGCAACCGCCCGGGCTTCGTGGTCAACCGCATCCTGGTGCCGATGATCAACGAAGCGATCTTCGTGTGCCAGGAAGGCCTGGCCAGTGCCGAGGACATCGACACCGGCATGCGCCTGGGCTGCAACCAGCCAATCGGCCCGCTGGCCCTGGCCGACCTGATCGGCCTGGACACCCTGCTGGCGATCATGGAGGCCTTCCATGAAGGCTTCAACGACAGCAAGTACCGCCCTGCCCCGTTGCTCAAGGAAATGGTCGCGGCCGGTTGGCTGGGGCGCAAGAGCGGCCGCGGTTTCTTCACCTACTGAGGAGCGAACGCCATGCCCCCGGTCAATGCCGCGATGCGCTGTGCCAACTTTGAAGAGCGACGTGACCGGGCCATGGCGCTGTTTGCCGAAAAGGGCTTTGGCCAGGTCAGCATGCGCGAGCTGGCGGCCCACGTGGGGCTGACCGCGGGCTCGCTGTACCATCACTTCCCCAGCAAGCAGGACTTGTTGTACGACCTGATCGAGGAGTTGTACGAGGAGTTGCAGGCCACCCTGGACCAAGGGCGCAGGGCCATGGCTCGCGGGGCGTCGGCGTTGAGCTGCCTGATTGCCGCGCACTGGCAGCTGCATGCCGAGCGGCCCATGCAGTTTCGCCTGGCGGAGCGGGACTTCTGTTGCCTGAACGACGACCAGCAGGCGCGTCTGGCCTTGTTGCGCAAGCGCTATGAGGCAGGGTTGCTGAGGTTGATCGCACCGCAGGCGAAGTTGCAGGGGCAGGCTCTGGTGGCCACGGCGCATGTGGTGGCGACGCTGCTGAACCAGTTGCCGGGGATGTTGAAGGCCTTGCCCGAAGAACAGGGGCTGGGGCTGATGGAAAGCATGCTGGTGGGTGGGCTGGAGCGGACCCTGCGCTAGCCTGTTCCGGCCCTTTCGCGGGTAAACCCGCTCCCACAGGAACTGTGCAAATCCAAAGACCTGCACAGTTCCTGTGGGAGCGGGTTTACCCGCGAAAGGGCCTGTGCGGGCTAGCGCAGGAGTGCCTGGATCTGCTCGTGCAAGGTATCCAGGTCGAACGGCTTGGCCAGGATCGGTGCCTTGCGGGTGATCGGGCTGCCTGACTCGAGAATCTCCGCCGGGTAGCCGCTGATGAAGATCACCTTCAGGTCCGGCCGCAATTTCACCGCCGGCTCGGCAATCTCCACCCCGGAAATCCCGCCCGGCAAGCGGAAGTCCGTCACCATCAAGTCGAGGTGCGGCTTGCTCGCCAGGATCGCGAACGCCTGCTCGCCATCCTCGGCCACCAGCACGTGGTAGCCCTCGCCTGCCAGGTAATCACGCAGAATCATGCGAATCGCTGGTTCGTCCTCGACGACCAGCACCACATCTTGTGCATCTTCACTCATGTCAACGCCTTGAATACTTACACCTGGCCATCAGACCCCAGGCTCAGGCAGAGGTTGCCCGTGCCTGATCGTTTTGTTGTTCGTAGGTTGCCAGTGGCAATTGCAAGGTGAAGGTGGCGCCTTTGCCCTCTTCACTCTCGACCAATATGCGCCCGCCGTGGGCCTGAACGATCTGTTCCGATATGTAGAGCCCCAGGCCCAACCCACCACTGGCCCGCTGGGTGGCGACCCGCTCGAACTGCTGGAAGATGCGTTGCTGGTTGGCTGCGCAGATGCCGATGCCATGGTCCTGCACCTGCACGCACGCCAGGCCGTCCTGCTCGAACACCCGCACCTGCACCGGCTTGCGCTCGCCATAACGCAAGGCATTGGACAACAGATTGGCCAGCACCTGCTCGATGCGAAACTCGTCCCACTCGCCCTGCAGCGGCTCGCAGCGTTGCAACTCTATATGGGTGCCCAATGCGGTGGCCTGGGCAGCAAAGTTCTCCACCAGGCCACGCACCAACTGGCCCAGGTCGAACGCTTTGGGCCGCAGCGACAGTTTGCCGGTACGGATACGCGACACATCGAGCATGTCTTCGACCAGGCGGATAAGGCTGTTGATCTGCCGCTCGTCGCGCTCGACCATGGCCTGCAACTTGTCGCCACTGAAGGCGGCCAAGTTGCCACGCTTCAGGTGCAGCTTGCGCAGCTGGGTTTCCAGGATCAGGCCATTGAGCGGGGTGCGCACCTCGTGGGACACGATCGACATGAAATCATCACGCATGCGCACGGCATGCTCCAGTTCACCCCGCGCCTTTTGCAGCTGGGCCAGCAGCAGTTCCTGCTCCTGGCGGCTGCGTTCGAGGGCCTGCAACTGGCGGTCGAGCACCTTGCGCTGGCGGTACAGGTCGACGAACACCGACACCTTGCTTTTTACCGCCAGGATGTCGAGCGGCTTGTGCAAAAAGTCCACTGCACCGCTTTCATACCCCTTGAACGCGTAATTCATCTCGCGCCCGGCGGCGGTGACGAACACGATGGGGATGTTGCGGGTCTTTTCCGTGCCGCGCATCAGCTCGGCCAGCTCGAAACCGTTCATGCCCGGCATCTGCACGTCGAGGATGGCCAGGGCGAACTCGTGCTCGAGCAACAGCGACAACGCTGCCTCGGCCGACTGGGCTTGGTGCACCTCACGGCCTTCGCCCTGGATCAGGGCGTCGAGGGCCAGCAGGTTATCTGGCAGGTCGTCGACGATCAGCAGTTTGGCGATGGTGTGGCTTGGCATGCGCTGGGTTCCAGGGCGGCGAGCAACCGCTCGATGCCACTCAGAGTAAGAATATGGTCGGGCTGGTGCAGGGCCAGAGCGGCCTCCGGCATCAGCGCCACCTGTGCGTCACAAGGGTCCTGGACCACAGTCCGGCCCCCATTGTGCTTGATATAGGCCAGGCCTTCGGCACCATCCTCATTGGCACCGGTGAGCAGCATGCCCAGCAGGCCGGCACCGTAGGCATCGGCCGCCGACATGAACAGGTAATCGATCGCCGGCCGGGAAAAATGCACCGGCGGCTCCTGGCTCAGCGACAGGGTCAGGTCACGCTCCACCGACAGGTGGTAACCTGGCCCGGCAACGTATATTTGCCCGGCGAGCAGCGGCTGCTTGTCACGGGCCTCGCACACCGGCCGCTGCAGGCGGCGCTGCAGCACCTCGGCCAGTTGGCTGTGGCGGCCATCCGGCAGGTGCAGCACGCATACCACCGGGATGGTGACGCTGGCCGGCAACGCGCCCAGCACGGTGAGCAGCGCCGTCACGCCGCCCGCCGAGGCGCCGATCACCACCGCGCGCACGCCGTTCATGCTTTGCGGTAGATCCGTTCGGGCTTGACCAGCGGCTCGAAGCGCTCGCTGTAGGCGGAAAAGTCCACCGATTCCTTGCTGCCAAGCACCAGGAAGCCGCGGTGGCACAGGGACTCATGGAACAGGCCCAGGGCTCGGTCCTGCAGTTCCTTGTTGAAGTAGATAAGCACGTTGCGGCACGACACCAGCTGGGTTTCGGAAAACACGCTGTCGGTGGCCAGGCTGTGGTCAGCGAACGTCACATTGTCGCGCAGGGTGCTGTCCATGATGGCATTGCCGTAGGCCGCCGTGTAGTACTCGGCAAAGTCGCGCCGGCCGCCGGCGATGCGATAATTTTCGGCGTACTCGCGCATGTTCTTCATTGAGTAGATGCCCTGCTTGGCCTTGTCCAGCGAATGCGGGTTGATGTCGGTGGCGTAGATGATGGTACGTTCCAGCAGACCTTCCTCGCGCAGCAGAATGGCCATCGAATACACCTCCTCGCCCGTGCTGCAGCCGGCAATCCATACCTTGATCGACGGCCAGGTGCGCAGCAGCGGCACCACTTCGTTGCGCAGCGCCACGTAGTGCCCCGGGTCGCGGAACATCTCGCTGACCGGGATCGTCAGGTACTGCAGCAACTGCATGAACATGCCGGGGTCGTGCAGCACCCGCTCCTGCAACGCCGACACCGTCAGGCAGTCGAACTGGCGCAGCGCATGCAGGATCCGGCGCTTGATCGAGGCGCCGGAATAGTTGCGGAAATCGTAGCTGTACTTGAGGTAGATGGCCTCGATCAGCAAGCGGATTTCGATATCGGTGTTACGTTCGCTAGTCAAATTCGCTCCAGTTGCGGCAGCCACACACGGATCAGCGAGAACAAGCGGTCCAGGTCGATCGGCTTGGCCAGGTAATCGTTGGCGCCGGCCTGCAGGCAACGCTGCTGGTCATCCTTCATCGCCTTGGCGGTCACGGCAATGATCGGCAGCTTGCGCCAGCGCGGTTGCTGGCGGATCAACCGGGTGGCCTCGAAGCCGTCCATTTCCGGCATCATCACATCCATCAGCACCAGGTCGATGTCGTCATGCTGCTCCAGGCGCTCGATGGCCTCGCGGCCGTTGCGGCCGATTTCGACGATCGCGCCCTTGTGCTCCAGCGCGCTGGTCAGGGCGAAAATGTTGCGCACGTCATCGTCCACCAGCAGCACCTTGCGGCCTTCGAACACCTTGTCGCGGCTGCGCGCGGTCTTGAGCATGCGCTGGCGTTCGTTGGAAAGTTGCGACTCGACCTTGTGCAGGAACAGCGTCACTTCATCGAGCAGGCGCTCCGGCGAGCGGGCGCCCTTGATGATGATCGAGCGCGAGTACTTGAGCAGGTCGGCTTCTTCTTCGCGGGTCAGGTTGCGCCCGGTATACACGATCACCGGCGGGAAGGCGCGGATGTCCTCGGCGGTCATGCGCTTGAGCAGTTCGTTGCCGAGCATGTCCGGCAGCTTGAGGTCGATGATCATGCAGTCGTAAATGTTATCGCGCAGCAACGCCAGGGCATCCTGGGCCATGGCCACGGCGGTGATCTCGACATCGTCGTCGCCGATCAGGCGGGCAATGCTCTCGCGCTGCAGGTCGTCGTCCTCCACCAGCAGGATGTGCTTGAGCTTCTGGGTCAGCTTGGCCTCCAGGCGGGCGAACACTTCCTTGAGTTGTTCGCGGCTGGTGGGCTTGACCGCGTAGCCGACAGCGCCCATGTGCATGGCCGCCTCGACCCGGTCTTCCACGGAAATGATATGCACCGGGATGTGCCGGGTGCTGGCCTGCTCCTTCAGGCGTTGCAGCACGGTCAGGCCGGAATGGTCGGGCAGGCGCATGTCCAGCAGGATGGCATCGGGGATGTACTGCGCGGCCAGCTCGAAGCCCTCGTCGGCGCCCTGCGCCACCAGGCAGCTGTAACCCAGCTCGTGGGCCAGGTCGAAGAGGATGCGGGCGAAGTTCGGTTCGTCCTCGATCACCAGAATGCAGCGGTTGCCGAACGGCGCGCGCTCGCGGTCGTCGGCGAACGCTGGTGCCGGGCGTTTCGGCGCCGCGGGCACCGGTGCCTGCGGCGCGGGTGGCAGGCTATCGACCGCCGGGCGCAGGCTGACCGCCTGGATATCCTGCGCCACGCGCTCATAGCGCTCCGGCAGGATCAGGCTGAACACGCTGCCCTGGCCGGGGCTGCTGTCGACGCTGATCTGCCCGCCCAGCAGGTGCGCCAGGTCGCGGGAAATGGACAGGCCCAGGCCGGTGCCGCCATAACGGCGGTTGCTGGTGCCATCGACCTGGTGGAAGGCGCCGAAGATCGCCTGCTGCTGGTCGGCGGCGATGCCAATACCGGTATCGCGTACGGCAAAGACGATGCCGGTGCCGGGCTGATAACCGATGTTCAGGCTGACCTGGCCGCGCTCGGTGAACTTGATGGCGTTGGACAGCAGGTTCTTGAGGATCTGCTCCAGGCGCTGGCGGTCGGTGAACAGTGTGGCCGGCACTTGCGCCTCGGTAGTCACCTCGAAGGCCAGGCCCTTTTGCCCGGCCAACGGCTCGAACAGGCCGCGCAGGCCTTCGACCAAGCGCTCCACCTGGGTGCTTTCGGGGCGCACTTCGAGCTTGCCGGCCTCCACCTTGGCGATATCGAGAATGTCATTGATCAGGCTGAGCAGGTCGTTGCCGGCCGAGTAGATGGATTCGGCGAACTTGACCTGCTCGTCGCTGAGATTGCCCTCGCCGTTCTCCGCCAGCAGTTTGGCCAGGATCAGCGAGCTGTTCAGCGGTGTGCGCAACTCGTGGGACATGTTGGCGAGGAACTCGGACTTGTACTTGCTCGAACGCTGCAGTTCCTCGGCGCGTGCCTGCAGCTCGTCCTGGGCCTGGAGCAGTTCGTCGTTCTTGCGGTCCAGCGCCTCGGTGCGCTCGCACAGCTGCTCGTTGGTCTGCTCCAGCTCCGCCTGCTGGGTTTCCAGGTGAGCCTGGGACTCCTTCAGCACGCGGGATTGTTCCTCCAGTTCTTCGTTGGCGGTTTTCAGTTCTTCCTGCTGCACTTGCAGCTCTTCGTTCAGTTGCTGGGTCTCGGCCAGCACTTCCTGCAGGCGCTGCCGGTAGCGAGCGCTTTCGATGGAGATGCCAAGGTTGCCAGCGACCCGTTGCAGCAGTTCCTCGTCACGCGCCTGCAACGGCCGCAGGAAGCCCAGCTCCAGCACGCCGTTGACCTGCCCGTCGTTGCTCGCTGGCATCAGCAGGGCACTGCGCGGCAGGCCGCGGCCCAGGCCGGAGCTGAGGTGGAAATAGTCTTCGGGCAAGTCTTCCAGGCGCAGCACCCGCGCTTCGCGCACGGCCTGGGCCAGCAGGCCTTCGTGATCGCCCAGCACCTGCTCGCGGGCCTGTTCCTGCGCATCAAGGCCATAGCTGGCCATACGCACCAGGCGGCCATGCTCGTCGCGTACGTACATGGCGCCCACCACACAGCCCAGGTAACTGGCGAAGAAACGCAGGATGTTGTCACCGAGCATGGGCAGGGTCAGTTGGCCCAGCACCTGCTCGGCCAGTTGGGTCTGCCCGTTGCGCAGCCAGGCCTGGTGCTCCAGGCGCTCGGCCGAGCGCTGCTGGGCCTTGAGGTTTTCGTCATAGGTAGCCGACAACGCCAGCAGGTCGCGCCGCCCGAGGTAGGCCAGCAAGGCGCTGAGGCCGACGATGAACAGCACGAAGGACGATATGACCGTGATGGTTACATTGCTGACCTTCTGGTTACGTGCCATACGCAGCTGTTGTTCGCTGCCGATCAGGCTGTCGAACTCCTTGCGGATCTCATCGGTCAGGCGCTTGCCGCGGCCACTGCCGATCGAGGCGCGGTAGTCACCCTGGCCGCGGCGCTGGGCGATCATCTCGTTGGCGAAGGCGTTCCAGGCCTGTTGCAGGGCAATCAGCCGGTCGATGCGTTCGACCTGTTGCGGGTTGTCCTCGACCATGCCGCGCAGGCTCTGCAGGCTGCCGAGGATGCGCGGCCTGGCCACTTCGTAGGGGTCGAGGAAACGCTCCTCGCCGGTGAGAAGGAAGCCACGCATGCCGGTCTCCATGTCGATCGACAGCTTGACCGTTTCGTTGGCATTGCCGATCACCTGGTCGGTGTGCTCGACCCACTGCATGGCCGAAAGCAGGTAGTTGATCACCGCGACAAAGGCCACGGCCCCCAGCAGGCCCACCCCCAGGGGTAGGCCGACGTTGCGGCTCAACAACTTGCGGAAGCTTCGCTGGTCCATCAAGGCTGCTTGCATCATGTGAGAACGCCCGAGCTAGAAAAGTCCATTAAAAGGTGTGGCGGATCAGTCGTTGTCGTCATCTGCCACTGTGTCGTCCCTGTCAAGCGAGTCTAACCAGCTTTGCCGGGTCTGGCAGGGCATTTAGCCAGTATTTGAAGGCGGCGTGCGCCAATCGTTCCATCTGATTGCCGGGCCCGGTATTCTCGGGAACTTCTGCTGCCGTCCGGTGCACAGATTAAAGACATACATTTTTTGCACAGGATCCTGACCATGCACCTTCTGGTAGTCGAAGACGACGACATCGTACGCATGTTGATGGTCGAAGTGCTCGACGAGCTGGGCTACGCGGTCATCGAGGCGGAGCATGCCAGCGCGGCGCTGCGCATTCTCGAGGACCCGGGCCAGGAGCTGGCGCTGATGATGACCGATGTGGGGCTGCCGGACATGCGCGGCGAAGAGTTGGCAGCCAAGGCGCGCGAACTGCGGCCGCTGTTGCCGGTGCTGTTCGCCAGTGGCTATGCCGACAGCGTCGACGTGCCGGAGGGCATGCACCTGATCGGCAAGCCGTTCGGTATCGACCAGTTGCGGGAGAAAGTGCAGGCCATTCTGGGTAACCCTTGAGAACTGCGGCGCCTGCTTCGCGGGCTTGCCCGCTCCCACAGGGTCACCACAGGTGCTGAGTGCAGATGTAGCTGACTACAGCTCCCTGCGCAACAGGTAGGTATCCATGATCCACCCCTTTCGCGCCCGCTCCCGCTCACGCACTTCCAGTATCTGCACCTTCACCGCCTGCAACGGCCCGGCAATCAGCACCTCATCCTCGGTCCCCAGGTACGCGCCCCAGTAGATCATCAGCGCCGGGTCATCGAGCCGGGCAAACGCGCACTGCCCATCTAGCATCACCAGCACATTGTCGATCTGCCCCTGCCCGGCCAGGCGCCGCCCTGGCAACACGGTCAACGGCTCACCGATACGGTTGAGCGGCACCTGATGACGCGCCGCCAACGCCTGCACGCTGCTGATGCCCGGAATTACCTGCAACCGCAGCGCCACACCGCGCTCACGGACCAAGTCAAGAATGCGCAGTGTGCTGTCGTACAGCGTCGGCTCGCCCCACAGTAGAAAGGCACCGGTTTCCCCAACGCCAATCTCCTGCTCGATCAGCTGGGCATACAGCGCCGCACGCTGCCGGTGCCAGTCCTGCACCGCGCCCAGGTAGTCATCCGCCTGGCCATCGCGTGCAGGGTCGGCCACCTGCACCAGGCGGTAGCCGCCCTCGGGGCGGTAGCGTTGCAGGATGGCCTTGCGCAGGCGCACCAGCTCGTTCTTGTCGCTGCCTTTGCAGAGCACGAAGAACACACTGGCCTGACGCAGCGCATCGACCGCCTCATAGGTGACCTGGCGCGGGTCACCCGGGCCGATGCCGATCAACAACAGGTCTTTCATTGCCCAGCCCTTTGTGGGAACCAGCAGCCATTGTCAGGTGGCTGCCGGTATTTGGCAAAGCGACCCGTTAGAAGATGGAGAAGTTGTAGCTGACAATGACCCGCGTCTCGTCCATGTCACGCGCCCACTTTTCATAGTTGCTGCGGTAAGTGGAATTGCGCAGGCGCACGCTGACGTCCTTGAATGCGCCACTTTGCACCTGGTACTTGAACTCGGTGTCGCGTTCCCACTCTTTGCCTTCGGCCGTGCTGCCTGGCACCTTGATATTGTCACCGTTGATGTAACGGGTGAAGAAGGTCAGGCCGGGCACACCCAAGGCCTTGAAGTCATAGTCATAACGCACCTGCCAGGAGCGTTCCTGGGCGGCGGCAAAGTCGTTGACCTGGGCATAGTTGACCAGGTACGGGTTGGTGCCATCCAGGTAGGGCATGGCACTGTCGCCATACATGCGCTGCCAGCCGGCACTGAGTTTGTGGCCACCCAGGCTGTAGCCGAGCATGCCGCTGAACGCGCGATGGTCGATTTCGCCGGCGCGGGCATTGCCGATGTCATCACTCTTGATCAAGCGCAGGTCGGCCGACAGGCTACCCAATGCCAACGGCTGGCTGGCCACCAGGCCGAGGAAGTGCTGGCGGTAGATGTTCTCCAGCTTGGCCACCTGGTACTGGGCACTGAACCGCTCGTTGAAACGGTAATCGACACCGGCCAGGTCAAAATGGTCAGCCTCGATATCGCAGGCATAGCGCTTGTTCTTGCAATGCACGCGAATGTCCTGGCGGTCGGTGGAATCCCGTGCGGTGTACTTGTCCAGACGGGCCAGGGTGAACTTCAGGTCGCGCACTTCTTCGGAGGTGAGCATGGCGCCATGGAACATGGTTGGCAGCAGGCGGCCATCGTTGTACTTGAGCAACGGCACATCCGGCATCATCGAACCGTACTTGAGCACGGTATTGGAAACCTTGACCTTGGCCGCCAGGCCCATCTTCGCGTACTGGTCCGCCGAGTGCCGCGGGTCGTGACCGGAAGACGGCAGCAGGCCGCTGTTACTGTCAGCCGGGCTGGAGTCAAGTTTGAAGCCGAACATGCCCAGCGCATCCACGCCAAAACCTACCGGCCCCTGGGTATAACCCGACTGCACATTGAGGATGAAGCCTTGTGCCCATTCTTCGCGTTTGGACGCACCCTGGCTGGAACTGCTGTGGCCGTCACGAAAATCCCGGTTGAAATAGACATTGCGTGCTTCGACCTTGGCACTGCTGTCTTCAAGAAAACCGGCGGCCTGGGCATTGACGCCGGCACACAACAGGAACAGGCCGGCAACACGACGCCCGGGGGCGAGGGGAAAAGGGGCAAACATGCGAGAAAACATCCAGAATCAAGGCGGGTAAACAACCTGTGGCACGTGCTGGCCACGGTACTGCGAGGGGACCGAACAATAGCCGGCCATCATCTGATGATGATCGCGCAAAGGCTCTGGCACGAGCCATTGGACCATGGTCTAGGCGCGCAACCAGGAAACCGCGAAAAAACAGGGAAATACCGCACGCGAAACTAGGAAAGTTCCCGGCTTACTTACAAAAAGTTTGCAGTTTACCCAGTACCCACGAATGACTACACTCGATATCAGCGAACAGCGGAACCCACCCGCGTGGCCGGCGTTTTATTCTTCTTCAATGTTCGTCACGCCTTGCCACGATCGACGTACAGGAGTGATTACAGTGTCCAGACTTGCAGAGTTTCGTGCTGCCGAAAAAGCGCTCCAGGAACAGATGGCGCAACTGGAAGCGTTGAAAAAGGATGCCGGCCTCAAACGCGAAATCGAATTCGAGCAGAAACTAGTCGGCCTGATGAAAAGCTATGACAAGAGCCTGCGCGATATCATCGCCATCCTCGACCCGAAGGCCGTGGCCCGGGGTTCCAGTGCAGCACCCAAGCAACAGCGCCGCCCGCGCGTGGTGAAGGTTTACACCAACCCGCACACCGGCGAGCGGATCGAGACCAAAGGCGGCAACCACCGCGGCCTCAAGGCCTGGAAGGAACAGTACGGAGCCGCCACGGTAGAAAGCTGGGTACGCTGATGAAACGTCCACACGCACTTCACACTTTTTTCACAAGGGCTGGCTCAGTATCGAGACAGCTAAAGGACTAGCGACCCCATCACGCGCCCGCACATGCGGGCCTCTAATTCCGGCGCCCTGCCTCGTGCAGGGCGCTTTCATTTGCGCAATCGGCGCACTGCCGTATCATGGCCAGCCTGTCTGTTTTGCCGGCGTCCTGCGCCCGGCCCCGTCTCAGGAGTTCCCATGAGCCTGCACGATCTGCAAACCCTGCCTGGCGTCACCGCACAACCGGATGCCGCCACCGCCCAGTTCGTCTTCAACCACACCATGCTGCGGGTCAAGGACATCGAGAAGTCCCTGGACTTCTACACCCGCGTGCTGGGCTTCCGCCTGGTGGACAAGCGCGACTTCCCCGAAGCTGCCTTCAGCCTGTACTTCCTGGCCCTGGTCGACCCTGCGCAGATCCCTGCCGATGACGGCGAACGCCACCAGTGGATGAAGTCGATCCCCGGCGTGCTGGAACTGACCCACAACCACGGCACCGAAAACGATGCCGAGTTCGCCTACCATAATGGCAACACCGACCCGCGCGGCTTCGGCCACATCTGCGTCTCGGTACCGGACGTACGCGCCGCCTGCGCGCGCTTCGAGGCACTGGACGTGCCCTTCCAGAAACGCCTGCAGGACGGGCGCATGAACTACCTGGCCTTCATCAAGGACCCGGACGGTTACTGGATCGAAGTCATCCAGCCGACCGAGCTCAAAGGCTAAGCGTTTATCGCGATTCGCTCGTCGGGCCGGGAACTCCCGGCCCCTTGCTGTGGTATATGAAGGTAACTGCTTCACATGCCACAGCGAGGTAAGGACGATGCAATCTCTTCACTGTGAATACCGCAAGCACACCATCACCGCCAGCGTGATGCCCCACCCCGACTCCCCCCTGCCCTATGCCGCCGGGTGCCTGATCACCGACCCCGACGGGCACACCAGCAAGCGCATGTCGATGCCGATGAAGTTCTTCTCCGACCTTGAGAATGCGCAGCATGTGTCGCTGGCCCATGGCCGGGCGCTGGTCGACCAGCAGCTGGATGAAGGGCACAAGGTGTTCTGACCTTGTCAATCCCTGTGCCGACCTCTTCGCGGGCTTGCCCGCTCCCACAGGTACCGCACAGGGCCTGAAATCTGTGCAGTACCTGTGGGAGCGGGCAAGCCCGCGAAAGGGCCGGTACAGGAGTAATCAGATATCTCGGGCGTACGCCACCGCCGCCTTCACCTGCGCCTGGGTCGGCCGCACCCCGGTGTACAGCACGAACTGCTCCAGCGCCTGCAGCGCAATCACCTCCAGCCCGGTGATCACCGGTTTGCCCAACGCCCGCGCCCGTCTGATCAACGGTGTGCTCTCCGGCATCGCCACCACATCGAACACCCGCTCCGCCGCAGCGATGGCGTTCTCGGAAAATGCCAGCGCCTCGGCCTCCGGCCCGCCCGCCATGCCGATCGGCGTCACGTTGACCAACATGGGTGGGCACAGGTCCCCCAGCTCCGGCACCCAGCGATAACCGCACATATCCGCGAGCTGCCGCCCGGCCTGCTCATTACGCGCAACGATGATGCCTTCGGCGAACCCGGCATCGCGCAAGGCACTGGCCACGGTCTTGGCCATGCCGCCACTGCCGCGCAAGGCAAACGCCGTTGTCGGGTCGATCTGGTGCTGTTCCAGCAACTGGCGCACGGCCAGGTAATCGGTGTTGTAGGCCTTGAGGTGGCCATTGGTATTGACCAGGGTATTGACCGACTCGATGGCCGCCGCCGACGGATCGATCTCGTCGACCAGGGCCATGCAGGCTTCCTTGTACGGCATCGACACCCCGCAACCACGGATCCCCAAAGCGCGGATACCCGCCACCGCCGCCGGCAGGTCATCGGTGCGCATGGCCTTGTAGTAGAAGTCCAGGCCCAACTGCTGGTACAGGTGGTTATGGAACCGCACACCGAAGGTGCCAGGGCGGCCCGCCAGGGAGATGCACAGCACGGTATCTCTGCTGGGAGTTGTCGACATAACCTGCTCCTTTGTCATAACTGAAACGTTTGTGCAGCGTAACAGAGGCAACCACTGGTCGTCCCTTACACAACCTTTACCGTTCCCCTGTGCTCAGCTGACAGAGAGTGGAGTCATAGTAATAGGACCCCACACTTGGGGTGTTCTTGCGAGGGTTGCTTCATGAACCGTCACATTCCCGGAATCGCCCTGCTGGTCGGTGCCCTGGCCATCAGCGGGTCCGCTGTCGCCCACGGCGGCCATGGTCATGGCCATGGTGGTTGGTATGGCCCGGGCCCGCTGCTGGGTGCGGCCGTGGTTGGTGCCGTGTTCGGGGCGACGGTTTATGGCGGGCGCGACCGTACCGTGTACGTCGAGCGCCAGCCAGTCTATTACGCGCCACCGCCGGTGTACGTGCAACCACCGCCACCACCGGTGTACTACCAGCCGTACTACGTGCCGGCGCCACCGCCCCCGGGCTACCGCACCTACTATGGCCCGCCTCCGGTGTATTACGGCCCGCCGCGCTGGTAAATGTTGATGGAACCAATGACCACTATCGAGGAAGTTAATTTCAAACCGCCCCGGCTGCTGCGTAAGGTAGGGCCATGTTTACAGGAGGTCCACATGGCCACTATCCAGATCATGTCCGTTGTCGGCAGTGCCGTCCCCACCTCACTGCGTGAGCAGGGCCTGCTGGCTTGCTGGTACCTGGTGCGCAACGGCGAAGCCGTAAGCGGCCCGATGCCGACCCTGGCCTCGGCCCAGGCCCTGGTCGAACAGTTGCAACCAGGCACCCTGGTCGCCTGACCCGTATTTGTTGTGCGTTGCTCCCTACGCCCTTCTGGCCCGCCTACCTGGCGGGTCTTTTTTTTGCTTGCCGAGAGTTCTGTGGCGCCTGTGAGATCGAGCGCCCCCCGCAGCCACGCCAATATCAGCAGTGTCCATGACACGGTCGGCCGCATCCCTGGACAGCCACTTGCGCAGCCAGAGGAATGCGCCCAGCAACACGGTGCCTGTTCCGCCCAGCCAGGTGACGGTGCCTGGGCCGAGGTCAGTAGGATCCATGAAAACCTCATTACGGATGGTGATGTCGTAAGCGCTTCCCTTGTCCGCACAATGGATTTAGCTTGCGACTAATATCACGACAAGATAAATTTAGCTTTTCGCACATTTAGCAGTAAGCTAAACACTGGCATGCTTCGCCTCATGGACATCTATGAAATTCGCAAGCACAACCTGGTCAAGCTGATCGGCAACCAGAGAAAGGGATCCTGCGCAGAGCGCTGGGGGATGGCGCCTGCGCACCTGAGCCAGATCCTTTCGGACAAGACAGCGAAGAACCTGGGCGATGACGTGGCCCGCAGAATCGAGGGCATCGAAGGCTTGCCGCGGGGTTGGTTCGATGCAATGGCAGCGGGCGACTTGGCGCAGGCGCCAGTCGAGCCTGGCGACAGCAAGCTTTCCGCTGCCGACCTGGTCAAGCAGATGCTTGCCAGAAGCGGCAAAGGCATCCCCGAAGAAACCCGGCAAAGGCTATTGGCCGCCGCCGAGGAGCCGGCAGACTCGACGCTGCTAAAGGCTGAACCTGATCGGCGAGGCCTTGTGGGCGACGAAGTGTGGATTGCCCACTATGACGTCCGGGCGGCCATGGGCGGCGGGCAGATCCCCCACGACTACCCCGAAATGTTCAAGGATGTTCGCGTCAGCCCAAGCCACCTGCGCGAGCTGGGCGTGGAGTTCAGCGAGCACCACCACCTGAAGATGGTGACCGGCTGGGGCCAGTCGATGGAACCGACCATCAAGCACCGCGACCCACTGATCGTGGACGTCAGCATCCGCGAGTTCGTCGGCGATGGAATCTACTTCTTCTCCTGGGGTGATCACATCTACATCAAGCGGCTGCAGATCGCTGACGAGGACCACTTCGAGATGATTTCCGACAACTCGCGGCACAAGGACCGCATGATTCGTCGGGAAGAGACCTACATCCAGGCCAGGGTGCTGCTGGTGTGGAATGCGCACCTTGTGTAAAGCGAAACCCATCACGACGACGTAAGCCGTTCACTCACCCAATTTGGCCGTCTTGTGGCCTTTGGCGGGCAAGCCCGGTCCTCATGCACATGACTCATTGAATCAGCAGCCCCCCCTGTGGGAGCGGCTTTAGCCGCGAACACCGGCGTAGCCGATGCCATGCATCGCGTTGGATTCTTCGCGGCTGAAGCCGCTCCCACAGGGTACGCGGACCGTTCTCTGCTTGAGGCTTGCGCCGTACCTGTTGGAGCGAGCTTTTTCCGATACTCAGAAAGGTGCCGCCTTCTCAATCTGCTGTTCGCTGTCCTGCTCGACGACAAAGTCGTCGCGTTCCTCCACGCTGCTGCGCTCCCAGCGCACCGTCACACTCTCGTCGTCGTTGAAGGTCAGCGCCAGCTCGGGCGTCTCGGCCAGCAGGCCCATCACCTCCTCCCACTCGGTATCACCGTCGGTATCCAGACGATGCACTGTCACCCAGCGCTGCGTCTGCGCGAGCGGGTGGTTGATCATCGCTGACACCCGCAAGCTCAGCCGCTCTATTCCGCTCATTTCCTGGCGCTGATGGGGCGTCGAATTCACGTGCTTAGACATATTCTTATCCTGAAGGCTGTATATTCGTACAGTATTCAAGGAAAGCTTATCCCACCGCCAAATCAAGCGTAAAGCCCCGCTGCGGAAAATTTTCGCCAACAGGTAATTTGTCGCCAAGCGAAATGAATTTAGCCTACAGCTATTGACCGACATTTAGCGAAGGGCTAAATTCCACTTCGACAGCCGCCACCGTGCTGCTGCAGCACAAACCGCCATTTTTATTCAGGAGCCTCCCATGAGCGTAAATATCAGCAACCTCACCCTCGCCGTTCCTGTAGCCGAGTCGTCGATCAGCCCCGTAGCGATCGAACTCACCGGCACTGAAGCAATTGCTCAATACCCGAGCTATGTGACAGTGCTCAGCGATGGTTCGATTCAGTTGTTTGCCCCCACCAAAGGCGCTTCGAGCAAAAGCACCCACAGGACCCGTTGCGAGTGGTCAGAACCGGAATACTGGACCCTGAACAGCGCCCAGGATCACTGGAACCGCCAGACAATGACGCTGACCAAAGTCAACTGGGCGCAGAAGGTGGTCATCGCGCAGATGCACGTCTTCGGAGACGACAGCCCGCCCGTGAAGGTGTTCTGGAAGAAAGGCGAAATCACCCTGGGGTTTCGGCGGACCTACAACCAGACTGACCCGATAAACTCGACGGTGCTGAAGGGTGTCCCGCTGGGGGCAAAGTTCGAGGTGAGCATCCACGCTACCTCGGCAGGCGTGGTCACCGTTACGGCCAAGTGCAACGGGGTGACCGGTTCGTCCGGCGATCTACGGTTCGACAGCACCTGGGCTTCGCGGCTATTCGAGTTCCACGGCGGGGTCTACAACCAGGTGGACTACACCGATACGACGCCCGCCGATGACGGCTCGATCTGCATCATCAGCGACCTTGCGCTGATCCATGCCTGAGCCGAGGGAGCCGGCAAGACATCCCGATGCCCTGTATCCAAAGCGCAGGCCGCATCGGGATAGCGGTGAATTGCTTCACCTGATGGCTGCGTTTTTTCTTGAATCAGGTGCCGCTTGGCGGTGAGCCGCCGCCAGGTGCTGCATACAAGCTACGTTCAATGTTCGGGCGGGTTCTCGATGGCCTTGGCACCGTGCACATACATGTCGCTCCAGCGATCCATACCACCGGGCCAGCATTGGCCCAGAAGAGGATGCACCCATGGCGACAATCGACACTCGGTCGCTTGCACAAAGATTCCAGAATCACAGCTTGCAATCCGGGCTCTTGATGATGGGTTAAATTCAGATGCTCCTGGAAATGCCCAGCCTGTAGCCGGGCATTTCCATGGAGGCATGATTCAGCTGCGTTTCGGTGTAGATTGCATGCCTCATGCCTTTGCAGTGCGCTCGCTTGCCCATGAGTTCTTCGGCTTGAGTGCTGATGTTCCGCTCACGCCAGCGGAAATCTGTTCGATATTGCCACCGCCACGAATGAACAGCTCAATTTGCTCGCTCAAGCGCTGATGTGCACGCTGCGTTTCTGGAGAAAAGGTCGGGTGCATGGTTGTTACCTCGGTCCAGGGCCAGGAAAAAGGCCCGAATCCCACTATACACGCTTTGGAAATTTTCCTTCGAAATGCTCGCCTGATCCCGTAATTTGAAAGCACGTTTCGACCTTACTTTCACGGCCAGATAGCAGTCCCCCGGACCAACCGGCTGATGCTTTCGAGGGATACCAGGCCGGCGCCGTCACGCGTCCGAACAGACTGTTCGGGCCTGTTGATCAGGGGTGGGCACTTTTGCCGTGTCGTGGATGCGTGCCGACGGCATCAAAACTATGAAGACCCGGGCATGACAGAACGGTTACATCATCAAGCCGATCGACTGGTGCGCGCCCCCGAGACACCGGTACGCGCTACCCGCCTCTTCCGCGAACTTTCGACGATATCAGGGGTAGTGCTTCACAAAAATTATCTCGGGGTCGCCCTCATCCAGATTCTCGACATAACCGCTCTCTATGAAGCCGAACTTTCCGAGCAGTTTTTTCATCGGTTGATTGGAGGCATTTGTCGACGTGAACAATTTTGCGGCCCCGCACTGGGATTGCAGGGTGCGGAGGATGGCGGAACCGACGCCATGACGGCGCTGCGAGTCCCTCACCATGATGAGGGGGATGAATGCGTGTCCAAAGAACGAAAAGTCAAGAACACCATACCCCAGCACCATCGACGCATCGCGAGCTTCCGCGGCGATCCAGCATTGGCCGGCAGTGACAGCCTGCGCAATGAACGCTCGGCGCATTGGTTCTCGCTTGGCGATTGAATCCAGATCGACCAACCTGCCGATATCGCTGTTCGAGGCAAGCCGCACAGTTAACTGTGACGTCATTGTTATACCGTGAAATGGGCCTGATTTCGCAGTGTAATCGTTCTGATCAGCACGATGTCACCTGCCTCCATCAGTCACCAGCAACATGTGGCACCAGGATGACAATCTTGCCTTTGGCAAACACCTCCAGAAGCCCTTCAGCCTTGGCACGCGGCTTTATGAAAGAACGCTGTGTCGAACGCTTCAACAACCGGCATCGCGATGCGCAACCGAGCAAGCCCCTCCTTGCTGAGTGATAGCAGGTTCGCGCGGTGATCTTGAGGGTCTATCCGTTTCTCGACAAGCCCATCTTTTTCCAAGCGAGATACGATCTGCGAGATGTGCATACGGTCCATGCCGGTGAATCTCGCGATACCCTGTTGAGTAATCTGCTCACTATTGCGCGTCAACCAACCGCACACAGCCAGAATCGCGAACTGTGGCTGAGTGAGCCCCAGTGGATTCAACAGCGCATTGAGCTGTCGCTGCCAATCCAGGAATTCGCGCCAGAGTCGGAACCCCGGGCTGCTGCTCGGCCCTGAGTAGGCAGATCCACTCCACTTTTCATCAGTATCCAGACGGCCTGCACTCATGGTGCGCTCACTCGGGCTTCGCTGGCACGCTTGAGACCTAGCATCGTGTTAGGCAACGAAGCCTGAATCGACCTGCCAACCAAATATCGAAACAAAGAGCTCAGAGGGCCTTTGAAACGGCTGCGGTGCGCCCATCGGGATCTTCGATCAAGGCGACCTGATCGCCCAGCTCAGCCAGCCAGGCTTGCGGTAGCCCCCGACTTGCCAGTACTCCCTAAGAATTCTCCGTTCAAGCGCCCGTACTGCCTTGATCGGAGATGCCGGGGCAAGAATAATGCGACCGCCAATCGGGTGAGTTGAACACCCTGCACAGGCAGGCCCCTTGATACGGCTGCCTGCACTCCAGGAAGGAATCCTTACATGTCATACCGGCTTGCAATTTTCGACTTTGACGGCACACTCGCAGACTCCTTTCCATTCTTCGTTTCCGTATTCAATCAAATTGCTGACAAGCACTCCTTCAACCGGATCCAACCAGAAGAGCTGGACTCTCTACGCAAGCAGGGGGCTCGGGAGATCATGTCTCATATCGGAATGCCTCGCTGGAAGCTACCTCTAGTGGCGCGAACTTTTATGGGGCTGATGAAGAAGCATCGAGGCTCAATCCAGCTGTTTGAGGATATCGCCAATACGTTGAGCCATCTTGATGAGAAGGGATTGATACTCGCAGTAGTGTCTTCCAACTCCAGAGAGAATGTCACGCAGGTTCTGGGTTCCAGCTGTCGACATATCCGGGCCTTCGAGTGCGGGGCTTCCATTTTCGGTAAGGCATCGCGCTTGCGCCGGGTCATGCGAAAATTTTGCGTGGCAAAAGAAGAGGTTATCTATATAGGCGATCAACCTACGGATGGTGAAGCAGCATCAACTGCCGGCATCGCCTTCGGCGCGGTTGCGTGGGGATACGGGACATATGAAGCATTTCAAAACCTTCAATCCCATGCGTGGTTCGCCGATGTAAACGAACTACGGCGACTGGCAGATAGCCATGACCATCTGGACTCCTCCCCAAGTTAGTTAACTGCTCGCGTTGATATTGCTGACGTCGGTCCATGATTAACTGTTGCCTCACGTCGACCACCAACACCAAACCCGTTGAAAACGGAGCGTGCGGGGAACAAGCCCTACGGCAAGCATCATCATCCCAGGGTTTTGGTGTCATTGCGCAGGACGGAGTACAGCCGGGACGCGACCAGCAGAAGCCGAGCAGCTTGCTGTACTTGAGTACGACGTTGCCAAGTGGCGGGCAAATTTTTCGTCCCAGAGAATCAGGAAGCAGCTGAACCCAACCATAATGAGTATTCCATGCCGCGTGGAGAATCTCGCCGCTTCTGTGCCAGGCTTCTCCCTATTGGCTACTTCGTACTTGGCTGCTTGTGAATCTCCAGGCGCTGTGCATCCCTGGCAAACCATACACCAACCGCAATCACCATCAGGCATATGAACACAACGTCCCATGCTCTGTGCTCAATGGCCGCCAAGATCGCGAAAAACTGCAGGGCGCCAGCCCACCATAAAAACGGTCTGATTTTCGAGTAGCGCATAGCTCACCTCACCACAGCCAACTACTCAGATTTTAGTCGACTTCGACGAGGTCCCCCATGCCTACAGAGACCCGCCCCAGCAGATGAAACCAGATCTTTACTGCATCCTTTTCAATTGCAGGCACACAAAGGCAACGATGTGCCCAATGGCAGGCATGAATCCAGCCGTCATTGCAGGCTTGGTCGGGCACTCTGTAGTGGTCTACTAACCCCGGGCACTTTCACCCCCGAATTCAAGCGCGAGGCAGCCGGCCTGGTGCTCGACCAGGGCTATAGCCTTACTGAAGCCGCCCGGTCGCTCGACTTGGTTGAATCGGCGCTTCGCCGCTCGGTGAATCAACTCCAGTCAGAACGGGGCGGTGCTACGCCAGCGAGCAAGGCGCTGTCCCCCGAGCAGCAGAAGATCCAAGAGTTGGCGCTGGATATGGCGTAAGAGCACCGTGGGCGGCCGCAGAATGTGCTGTTTCATAGTGACCAGGGTAGCCAGTATGGCAGCCGAGTTTTTCGTCAGCGGTTGTGGCGTTACCGCTTCAGGCAGAGCATGAGCCGCAGAGGTAATTGCCTGGACAATGCGCCCATGGAACGTTTGTTCCGCAGCCTGAAAACGGAGTGGGTGCCGAGTGTGGGCTACATGAGTGCTGCGCAGGCACAGCAGGACATTGGCAGGTTTCTGATGCAGCGCTACAACTGGGAGCGACCGCATCAGTTCAACGGTGGATTACCGCCGGCGATGGCCGAGGAAAAACTCAATCCGGTGCCCGGGATGAGTTGACCACTACAAAAACGGTCAGGCGCGGCCTGCTTTCGCCCCATACATGCCAATTGCGGGTAAAAAAGTAAAACATTCTTAATCGTTGATTAATCAAAAGCTTGAGCTTCGCCCCGGTAAGATTCCGCGCCTTTACTAGTGGAGAAAGCTCCGATGCTTCGAATGCTGTTCTGTGCCACCCTCTTAACCACCTCATTCGTCTGCTCGGCTGCTGACGTTGTACAAGGTGGTGAGGAAACGCTGACCGTTCTTAGTTCCGGCGGTATCATGGGCGCTATCCGGGAAGTGGCGCCAGCTTATGAGAAGACATACGGCGTGAAGCTGGAAGTTCTAGCCGCGCCTTCGATGGGGGAAACCCCACAGGCCGTCCCGAATAGGCTCGCCCGCGGTGAGCAGGCGGATGTAGTTCTGATGGTAGGTTCGGCGCTCGACAACCTGGTCGCCAGCGGTCTAGCCGATAAGACCAGCCGAATTGATCTCGGAAAGTCTTTCATTGCCATGGCCGTTCGCAAAGGCGAATCGAAGCCGGACATAGGCACCATGCAGGCCTTGCGCACAGTGCTGCAAAACAGCAGCTCTGTCGCGTACTCCGACAGCGCAAGCGGCGTCTATCTTTCCAGGACCCTGTTCCCTCGCCTGCAGCTCGGTGACCAGTTCGTGGCCAAGGCTCACATGATACCTGCCGAGCCTGTCGGCGCGGTGATCGCTCGCGGCGAAGCACAGATCGGCTTCCAACAGCTCAGTGAACTTAAGCCAGTAAAGGGGATCGACATCGTTGGTCTGATCCCGGCTGAAGCGCAGAAAATGACGATGTATTCTGGCGCTGTCGTCACCAAGAGCCAGCATCATGCCGCAGCCCAGGCGCTCCTCGACTATCTGGCATCGCCACAAGCCGACGCAGCGATCAAAGATAGTGGCTTGACGCCGCTACCTCATGCAGCAAGCTGACTGCGAGCACCGACATCGAAACTGGGCTCGGCAAAACACGAAGATCTTGCCGCAGTCTTCGCTTTGCGAGCGTCTGCAATGGGTCGAAAGCGGCCGCTCGCAGAGGCCAATCGAGCCGCCCAACAGGTGCGGCCCAGGCGTAGGTCTGCTCAATGGTTTTCAAGACCGCGTGATAAACCTCCACTCCATGTTGCCTGCAAGGCAAAATCGAATCCAAAACAACGACGAAACGGCACGGCTACAGGCCGCATACTGCAAGGGTCGCCATTTCAATTTTGGAATTGATTTTCGCACTCCTCCGGCGCTCTGCCGACCTACTCCCACACCCTCCAAGATTCGGCAAGCGCCCACAACCTGGCCGTCTCGACGATCTCCAGCATGTCGACCACGTCCTCATCATCAACCTCTCGACGCCGGCGCGCAGCGTAGGCCATTTCACTGAGCACGGCCGGGCGTCCATCGGGATCCTCGCGCAGGGCAGCCTGGTCATCCAGTTCGGACACCCAGGGCTGTGGCAGTCCTGCCATCATTCCTTCCTACACCACCACGATTGCACTTACAGCACGCCGTCGATCTCTTCGATCCCGTTTATGTTGATGCCGAGCAGGGCCCCGCATGTTGGAAGGTAGGGGCAGAATCGAGGCATATACGACACGGGTAGCCAGTCAACGCCTGCAAAGCCGATTCAGCAAAACAACCGCTCCTGGTAGAGATCTTCCTATCATCTGGGCGCTATGTAGCTATCAGAATTGTCTGATTAAACCTCCAGCCATTCCGGGGGTAACTTGGTGCACTCACTTACCGGGCATGCACCATGCAAGATACAAGGCAAACTTATGACCAAGCAAGCAAGCAAGCAAGCAAGCAAGCAAGCAAGCAAGCAAGCAAGCAAGCAAGCAAGCAAGCAAGCAAGCAAGCAAGCAAGCAAGCAAGCAAGCAAGCAAGCAAGCAAGCAAGCAAGCAAGCAAGCAAGCAAGCATTATAATGGCTGGAATATAGTTATATCAAGTATATTCTTTACTATTTCTGCGTGCGCTTCATCATCTCATCACACTTTAAACAAACCATCTAGTGAGGCAGAGAGCACCCGTTTAAACGAGGCTTATCATCGCTTAACGACCGAGCACCCCGAGTTCAACTGGAAATTCGTTGAGGGGCTTAGCAATGATTAAACCTATCACATCACTGGCAATTTGTATTTTTATCGCTGCACCTTCGCTCTCGTTTGCAGCTTGCAAGTTTTACGACGGACATTCACAAAAACAGATAAATATAAGTATACCTTCCACGCTTTCCATCCCCAGAGACGCAGCAGTCAACACCGTGATTTACGAATCCCCGGTTATGACCTTTAATGGCGACGCGTCGTACGAATGCTCGACCACATTCACGAACGGGATTAAAAACAACGCGGGCGCGGATTCAACGTCAACTTATTTCCCAATAGGTAATACGGGGCTTTCGTGGCAGTGGATTTATCAGGGAAATGCATATATCGGATTTGGCGGTGGAACACCTCGACAACCTGGCGGATACGGATTCAATACCACTACAAACGCCCTACGCATAGTTAAAACGGGAGAAATCTCACCAGGCACAACCATACCAGCCGGAGTCCTAGGGTATATACAAATAGAATCGGCAAGCGTAAGACCTTTAGCAATGGCAACTGATAATAGCTCAGCCATTATACTTCAGTCGTGCGAAACTCCAAACATCGCCGTTACAATGGGCGAATACAACCTAAGCATATTTTCAAAAAATGGAAATTCCACTCCACCAAAAGCGTTCAATATACAATTGAATAACTGCCCGAGTGGAATCCAGAAAGTGAGCTATAGCTTATCTTCCACGTCAGGCTCCCCGGCGGTGGACAGTGCACTCGGCATTATCGAATTAAACAAAAGCTCGACAGCGAAAGGTATAGCACTGCAATTACTTGACCGCAATCAGGCCCCCATACAACTCGACAAAACTTATGTCTTCAACGAATACTCCACAGGCGGAGGAAACTTCTCGATACCCTTGAACGCCAAGTATATCCGTACCTTACCGACTGGTAATAATGGCCAATATGATGAAGGGATGGGTGCTGGCTCCGCCAACAGCGAAGTGACCTTCGTTATGAATTATCTGTGACTACTGCCTGGAACGTGGCGGCTTTCCGATAGCTGTGAACGCCTGTGAACGCCTGTGGACGTCGTACCCACGTTCATATTGCTGACCAGCTATCGAGGTGGGCCATACTGTCACCAGCTCCCGCTCTAGCATCAGCCCGTGCTAGCAGCTTGAAGATGGCGACGCGTATCGCTGTTTGGTCTGAATACAGCTGTGGTTCAGCCATAAGCGCAGCCTAGTGCAGCGGAGCCAGATCCTTCCCCCGCGCCTTGGCGACAGCGCGCGACTGCCAGTCGGAGACCGCTTGGAATAGCGACTCGGCCAATAGCCGCAGGCGCTCGATTTCTTCAGGCGGCGCGCCACGGTCCTGGGCCTAGTGGTACTCCCGCATGGCGTCGACGGCCTTCTGAATCAGCGGCTCGCCTGCTTCGATCAACCCTTTACAGCTGCGCTTTTCCACTTCCCTGCTCCGTGCCAGCCAGCAGGCTCGTCGCCACACATCACCGTACCCGAGACCTCCGGCAAACACTTCAACCAGGCGGTCGAAGCGAAGGGCTTCAAGCATCGCCCTCAGTACAACTGCCGGCACACTTATGCCACGATGTGCCTCATGTCAGGGATGAACCCGGCTTTCATTGCAGGGCAGCTTGGGCACTCGGTTCAGGTGCTCCTTTCCACCTACGCGAAATGGCTGAATTCGGCTAACGACTGGACCAAACTGGCGAAGCTGGAAGCGAACGTAATTGGTACAGGATTAAATTTCGTTCACGTTGCGCCCTTTGGATATAAGGCATTCGACAGGCGTTCAGCCATACTCCAGAATGCAGCGGTTTTTAGGGGGAAAACCCTTGCACAGCCAACGACATACCAACTTTTAGTGAGCCTCAACGTGAAAACATCCCTGTCCATCCTCAGCCTGCTGCTGTTGCTCACAGGTACTGCGACCCTTCCGTCGACCGCTGCTGCACAACCCCCGGCCCAGGTTCAACGCGACCCGTCCAAGCTGCACCTTGCCTCTGGCAGCGCCCTGCTGATCGACCTGAACACTAACCAGGAGCTGTATTCGAGCCACGCCGACCGCGTGGTGCCGATTGCCTCGGTGACCAAACTGATGACGGCGATGGTAGTGCTGGATGCCAAGCAGCCCATGGATGAGATGCTCACCATGACCATTGCCAACAACCCGGAAATGAAAGGCGTGTATTCGCGTGTGCGCCTAGGCAGCCAGCTCGACCGCCGCGAAACATTGCTGATTACCCTGATGTCTTCGGAAAACCGTGCGGCCAACACCTTGGCCAACCATTACCCCGGCGGCTACCCGGCGTTCATCAAGGCAATGAATGCCAAGGCCCGCAGCCTGGGCATGGCGCATACCCGCTACGTCGAGCCGACCGGCCTGTCGACGCAGAACGTATCCAGCGCCCGCGACCTGGCCAAGCTGCTTATGGCCTCGCGCAAGTACCCGATGCTGAGTGAACTGTCGACCACCCGCGAGAAGACCGTGGCCTTCCGCAAGCCCAACTACACCCTGGGCTTCCGCAACACCGACCACCTGGTGAACAAGAGCAACTGGGACATCAAGCTGACCAAGACCGGCTTCACCAATGAAGCCGGGCACTGCCTGGTGCTGCTGACCCGCATGGACAACCGCCCGGTGGCCATGGTCATTCTCGATGCCTTTGGCAAGTACACCCACTTCGCCGATGCCAGCCGCATGCGCCAGTGGCTGGAAACCGGTGCCGCCAAGCCGGCACCGGCGGTGGCCATGCAGTACAAGGCGGAGCGGCAGAACAAGGGGCGCCTGGCGGCCGAGTGAGCTGAGCCAGAAATGATAGGGCCCTGAACGGGCCCTATCGCAGCCCCAAGGTTTCAAGCCGTGGCGCTGACCATCCCGCCCGCACTGCTGCCGCCCTCTTGCTGCAACAGCTCCAGCAACTGCGCCGTGGCCGCCATGATCTGCCCGTTGATGGTGGCAATGCTCGCCTGCTTGGCCCCCACTGCAGCCGCCTTGGCAGCCTCGTCCATCTTGCTGTTCTGCAACGCAGCCAACTGCTTCTGCTCCTCGGCCAGTTGCTTCTGCAGATCCTTGATCAGTTGACGCAGCTCGGTCACCGCCTGCGAGTCGCCACTGTCTTCACTGTCGGTGGATTGCGCCTGGCTACCCGCTGAGACCTTCATGCTGTCACTGCTGATACTCAACGGGCCCAGTGCCTCACCGGCCTGTTTTGCCTGTTCGCGTTCAGTAGCTGCGTTCGCGCTCAGCGTCTGCGCTGAGACGCCATTGATCATCAGGTTGCTTGCCGTAATTCCGCTCATGTCGATTCCCTGCCAGAAAGATCGGTCCTTGCCGTAACCCCCCCTATCGGCCGCCTCACGCAGTTCTTTAGCCCGCTTAAATTCCCCCTCGTCTGGCTCGTTCCAACTCATGTACTTGCGCAGGAGCCGGAGCCCCGGCGGGCGTCCAAATTCGACCATTCAGGGAATCGCAGCCATGAGCCAGCCCTCACAGCAGGAAACCATCAAAGATCTGATCGGCGTGGGCTTCGGCCCTTCCAACCTGGCCCTGGCCATCGCCCTGGAAGAACTCGCCGAGTCCCAGGGCCATGCCCTCGACGCGCTGTTCATCGACAAACAGCAGGACTACCGCTGGCACGGCGAAACCCTGGCCACCCAGAGCGAGTTGCAGATCTCGTTCCTCAAGGACCTGGTGTCGCTGCGTAACCCCACCAGCCCCTACAGCTTCGTCAACTACCTGCACCAGAAGCAGCGCCTGGCCGACTTCATCAACCTCGGCACCTTCTACCCCTGCCGCCTCGAGTACAACGACTACCTGCGCTGGGCCGCCGAGCACTTCGCCACCCAGGCGGTATATGGCGAGGAGGTGCTGCGCATCGAGCCGGAAGTGCACGCGGGTCGGGTCGAGCACTTGCGCCTGGTCTCGCGCGACGCACAAGGCCGCGAATACAGCCGCCGCACCCGTTCGGTGGTGGTCGGCAGCGGCGGCACGCCGAAAATCCCGGAAAAGTTCGGCGCCTTCAAGGACGACCCGCGGGTATTCCATCACTCCCAGTACCTGAGCAGCCTGAACAAGCTGCCGTGCACCGCCGGCAAGCCGATGCGCATTGCCGTGATCGGTTCCGGCCAGAGTGCCGCCGAGGCGTTCATCGACCTCAATGACAGCTATCCGTCGGTCAAGGTCGACATGATTCTGCGCGGTTCGGCCCTCAAGCCTGCCGACGACAGCCCGTTCGTCAACGAGATCTTCTCGCCGGACTACACCGACCTGGTCTACAACGAACCGGCCGACCAGCGCAGCAAGCTCCTGGGCGAATACCACAACACCAACTATTCGGTGGTCGACCTCAACCTGATCGAACGCATCTACGGCATCCTCTACCGGCAGAAGGTCGCCCACCAGTACCGCCACAACGTGCTGTGCCGGCGCCAGGTCGAAGCCGTGGTGGCCACTCGCGAAGGCCTGGAACTGACCTTGCGCGACCTCGCCACCGGCCAGCAGCAAACCCACCGCTACGACGCAGTGATCCTCGCCACCGGCTACGAACGCCGCTCGCACCGTGATCTGCTGGCGCCCCTGGCCGGCTACCTGGACGATTTCAACGTCGACCGAAACTACCGCGTGCTGGCCAGTCCCGACCTGCAGGCCTCGGTGTACCTGCAGGGTTTCTGCGAGAACAGCCACGGCCTGAGCGACACCTTGCTCTCGGTGCTGCCGGCACGCGCCGCAGAAATTGGCCGCGCGCTGTACCAGGACCTGGGGCAGTTGCACGGCAAGCCGCAACCGGCAGTGGCCCTGACCCGCGCCTGATCCCTCCTGCCTCATGCCTTCCAGGCCGCCCTTGGCCTGAATCGATTGGGGCCGCTTTGCGGCCCATCGCCGGCAAGCCGGGCTCCCACAGGTACAGCACAGACCTCAAGGTTGCGCGTTCCCTGTGGGAGCCCGGCTTGCCGGCGATGGGCTGCGCAGCAGCCCCAATGACAGTGACTGACAGGCATTGGCCTCGACCTTGAAACATTTGCTTGCATTTAAAGCGGCAGGTTTTCGATTCTCATTCGTCTTTATCAGTACAGCCCCTCTTTGGCTGGGCACACGCTCGACTCCCCATTGCAGAAGACCGTCAGATGGCCAAATCACCGAAAAAATCCAAATCCAGGCTGTGGTTCCTGGTCCACAGCTGGCTCGCCTTGCCGATCTGGTTCTTTGTCCTGATCGTCTGCTTCACCGGCATGCTCGCCGTGGTCAGCCAGGAAATCGTCTGGCTGGCCGACCCGGCCGTGCGCGCCAACAAGCCCGGCGCCGACGTCGAGCGCCTGAGCTTCCAGCAACTCCTGGAAGCCCTGCACAAGGCCGAGCCGGACATGGTAGTGGAGCGGCTCAACCAGCCCGACGGTTCGCACTTTGCGGTCAAAGCCAATGTCACCTTGCCTGACGGAACCAGCCCGACACTGTATGTAAACCCCTACACCGGGGCCATCCAGGGCAAGACCCCGGACTTCAACTTCGAAGCCTTCACCCGCGCTCTGCACGGCTGGTGGCTGGTGCCGTTCACCAACGGTTTCAGTTGGGGCTGGTACCTGGTGTCGCTGCTCGGCCTGCCCATGCTGGCTTCGCTGGTCACCGGCCTGGTGGTGTACAAGAAGTTCTGGAAGGGCTTCTTCAAGCCGGTGCGCACCGGCCATGGTTCGCGGATTTTCTGGGGCGACCTGCACCGCCTGGCCGGGGTCTGGTCGATCTGGTTCATTGCGGTCATTTCCATCACCGGTACCTGGTTCCTGATCCAGGCGATCCTGGCCGACAACCACATCACCATTTCCAGCCGGCCCGTCGTGCCGGTGATCGCCCGTGAGGACGTGCCGCAAACCCCGACTGGCAGCCCGGCACCGCGCATCGACCTGGATGAAGCGGCACGCATTGCCGGCCTGGCGATCCCGGGGCTGGAAATCAACTTCATCTCGCTACCGGCCACCGCCTACAGCCACGTCACCCTGGCCGGGCCGGGCTGGTACCCGCTGATGTTCCAGAGCGCTTCGGTAAACCCCTACACGCGCAATGTCGACAGCCAGTTCCTGATCAGCGACCGCTCGGCGCTGGAGTTCGTCACCGAGTCCATGCGCCCGCTGCACACCGGTGATTTCGGCGGCCTGCCGATCAAGCTGGTGTGGTTCTTCTTCGGCCTGGTCCTCACCCTGATGGTGTTCAGCGGCTTGCTGATCTGGACCAAGCGCACCGCCCAGGCCACCGCCGCCGCCCTCAAGCGCAGCGAGCGCACGCCGCGCATGACGCGCAATGAAACCCCCGTGGAGATCCGCCCATGAGCCGGGCCCAAGCCGTGCCCGCCAGCCCGCTGAAGCAACGATGGCTGAAGTGGCGTTTTCACCTGAACATCCTGCTGATCCTCATCCCGCTGGGCTTCATGCCCAAGTACTTCGCCGACGCCAAGCTGTTCCGCGGCGAAGCGGGCCTCGGCGCCAATGTGATCAGCGACATCCAGGTCGGCCCCTATACCCTGGACCTGGCCGAACTGCGTGACGAGCCCCCCCGCGCCGACGGCCCGGCCGGCCACTTCAAGGTCTTCAATGCATCGCTGTGCAAGGCCTGCATCAACGGCGTCAAGGCAGCCTACCTGCGCATCGGCAAGCCGCGCAGCCTGCGCGCCGCCGGCACCATTTTCTTCGGTGCACCGTACAACATGGGCACCTCGTTACCGATCCCGCCACGCACCAAGCCCGATGCCCAGATCTGGATCACCCTGGAAGGCTGGGACGGCAGCATGCACCAGGCGTCGGTCCCGCTGGCCAAGGCATCGCCAGCCACCGTGGCCTGGCTCGAGAAACAAGGAGGCAAGAAATGAAGCACGTGATGCGCACCCTCACCCTGCCCTTGCTGGTGCTGGCCGCTGGCCCGGCCCTGGCGCACAACCCGATGTGCGAATGCGAAGAACTGGCCAGCGGCCAGGTCAAGTGCACCGGCGGTTTCTCGGACGGCAGCGGTGCCCCCGGGGTAACCCTGGATGTGATCGGCTACGACGAACAGGTGCTGGTCGGCGGCAAGCTCGGTGATGACTCGACCCTCACCTTCAAGCGCCCGGACGGCGAATTCTACGTGCTGTTCGATGCCGGCCCCGGGCACGTGGTTGAAGTCGACTATGCCGATATCGCCCAGCCATGAGCCGCGCCCAAGTGATCCGCCCGGCCGGTGCCGGGCACGAAACCCTTTACGTGCTGCTGGTCAGCCTGCTGATCGTGGTACTCGCTGCCAGCGTGGTGGTGCTGCGCGGCGAACGTGAGGACGAACAGGCCATTGCCAGCCACCAGATCGACGCCCGTCGCGACCTCACCGCCGCCGAGCAAGGCCTGTACACCGACCTGCGGGTGGCCTTCGACGAGATCCTGCTGCTACGTGAAGAAAACGCCGCCGCGCCCAGCGTACAGGCCCTGGCCGAGGAGGGCCTGCCGCCGTTCGTGGTCGATGCCGGCAGCCAGAGCCGCGGCAGCCACCAATGGTCATGGCTGGAACCCGGGGCCTACCTGGGCCGCAGCCAGGCCCCGGAAGTGGCCGGCAGCCTGCTGCTGATCCTGCCGGCCGACAGCACCGGCCAGGCCGATGTCTGGCTGCGCCGGGACAGCGCCGCCCTGCCCCCGGACGACCTCGGCCAGGCCGCCCTGATCGCCGCCGGCTGGCAGCAGGTGGTCAGCCACTACGACGCCGGGGTCACCCGCGAACACCGTCACTGAACCCAAGGACTCCCCCATGCTCCGCTCCGCCCTCGCCCTGCTCCTGGCCCTTGCCCTGCCGGCACTGGCCCTGGCCGATAACGGCAAGCCGCTGCGCATCGGCATCACCCTGCACCCCTACTACAGCTACGTGAGCAACATCGTCGGCGACAAGGCCGAAGTGGTGCCGCTGATTCCGGCAGGTTTCAACCCCCATGCCTACGAACCACGGGCCGAGGACATCAAACGCATCGGCACACTGGATGTGGTGGTGCTCAATGGCGTCGGCCATGACGATTTCGCCGACCGCATGATCGCCGCCAGCGAAAAGCCCGGCATCAACACCATCGAGGCCAACCAGAACGTACCGTTGCTGGCAGCCACCGGCATTGCTGCCCGCGGCGCCGGCAAGGTGGTCAACCCGCACACCTTCCTGTCGATCAGCACCACCATCGCCCAGGTCAACAACATTGCCCGCGAACTGGGCAAGCTCGACCCGGACAATGCCAGGCTGTACACGCAAAACGCCCGTGCCTATGCCAAGCGCCTGAGCACATTGCGTGCCGACGCACTGGCCAAGGTCACCGAGGCCCCCAGCGCCACCTTCCGCGTCGCCACCATTCATGCTGCCTACGACTACCTGGTGCGCGACTTCGGCCTGGAGGTGACCGCGGTGGTCGAGCCAGCCCATGGCATCGAACCCAGTCCGGCCCAGCTGAAGAAGACCATCGACCAGCTCAAGGCGCTGGACGTGCGGGTGATCTTCTCGGAAATGGACTTTCCATCGGCCTATGTCGAAACCATCCAGCGTGAATCCGGCGTGCGCCTGTACCCACTGACGCACATTTCCTACGGCGAATACACCAAGGACAAGTACGAGGTGGAGATGAAGCGCAACCTCGACACCGTGGTCCGCGCCATTCAGGAGAACCGCGCATGACCGCCGCCGCCAACCTGGTGGCAGCCTGCGGGCCGCGCATCGAGTTCGCCGGCATCGACCTGACCCTGGGCCGCACCCGCATCCTCGAACAGGTCAGCTTCAACGTCGCCGCTGGCAGCGTGCATGCCATCGTCGGCCCCAACGGCGGCGGCAAGAGCTCGCTGATCAAGACCCTGCTCGGGCAAATGCCGCACCAGGGCCAGCTGACCCTGCACTGGCCCGGAGAACGCGAAGTGATCGGCTATGTGCCGCAGGCACTGGAGTTCGACCGTGGCCTGCCGATGACCGTGGACGACTTCATGGCTGCCATGTGCCAGCGCCGCCCCGCCTTCCTCGGCCTGTCGCGCCGTGTGCAGCCGGCCATCGACGCGGCCCTGGCACAGGTCGGCATGCTGGACAAGCGCAAACGGCGCATGGGCGCGCTGTCTGGCGGCGAACGCCAGCGTGTGCTGCTGGCCCAGGGCCTGATCCCCGAGCCGCAACTGCTGGTGCTGGACGAGCCGATGTCGGCCCTTGATGAAGCCGGCATCCAGGTGTTCGAGCAACTGCTGCTGGGCTGGCGCCAGGCCGGCACCACCGTGCTGTGGATCGAGCACGATCTGGAGGCCGTGCTGCGCCTGGCCGACCGGGTTACCGGCCTGAGCCGCCAGGTACTGTTCGACGCCCCACCCGCCCAGGCCCTGACCCCGGAGCGCCTGCTTGGCCTGTTCTCCGTTCACCCGCGTAGCGAGAGCCTTGCCTGATGAGTTTTGAAACCTTTCGCCAAACGGTCCAGGACTGGGCCACTGCCGGCTACCTGCCCGAGGCGCTGGCCTACGGCTTCGTGGTCAACGCTCTGCTGGCCGGCCTGATGATCGGCCCGGTGCTGGGCGGCCTGGGCACCCTGGTGGTGGTCAAGCGCTTTGCCTTCTTCTCCGAGGCAGTCGGCCATGCCGCGCTGACCGGCGTGGCCATCGGCATCCTGCTGGGCGAGCCCTACACCGGCCCCTATGGCAGCCTGTTCGGCTACTGCCTGCTGTTCGGCATCTTGCTCAACTTCCTGCGCAATCGCACCGGGCTGTCGCCGGACACCCTGATCGGCGTGTTCCTGTCGGTGTCACTGGCGCTGGGCGCCAGCCTGCTGCTGATGCTGGCAGGCAAGATCAACGTGCACATCCTCGAGAACGTGCTGTTCGGCTCGGTGCTGACCGTGAGCGGCCAGGACCTGGTGGTGCTGGGCATCGTCGCGGCGCTGGTGCTGGTGCTGGCCGTGCCGCTGTACAACCGTATCATGCTGGCCAGTTTCAACCCGCAACTGGCGGCCGTGCGCGGCGTGGCGGTGAAAACCCTGGACTACCTGTTCGTGGTACTGGTGACCCTGGTCACCGTGGCCTCGGTGAAGGTGATCGGGGCGATCCTGGTCGGGGCGCTGCTGGTAATTCCCGCTGCCGCCGCACGCTTGGTCAGCCAGTCGCTGAAGGGCTTTTTCTTCCTGTCGGTGCTGATCGCCACGCTGAGCACGCTGCTCGGCATCCTGCTGCCGATCGTTTTCGACCTGCCGGTGCCGTCCGGCGCCGCGATCATCCTGGTGGCCGGCATCTGCTTCGCCCTCGCGGCGCTGGCCCGCGCCCTCGTCCCCCGCCTGCAAGGAAACCCGGCATGAACCTGAAACGCCTGACTCTGGTACTGGCCCTGGCCGGCCTGCCGTCGTTGTGTTTCGCCACGCAAGTGCTGACCACCCTGCCCGTCACCCACAGCCTGGCCAGCGCCCTGCTCGACGGCACAGCGGTGCAGCTCACACGTGCAGCGCCCGCCAACCTGCCGGCCAGCCGCCAGCCGTCCTATTTCAGCGGGCGCGGTGGTGCCGGCCTGCACAAGGCCGCGCAGCAGGCCGACGCGGTGATCGGCGTGCGCTCGATCTGGCGTGACGACCCGCTGTACCCGATGGCCCGGCGCAGCAATATCCGGATCGTCGAGATCGACGCCGCCCGGCCGTTGGATGGCGCGCTGCCGGGTATTGCGGTGAACGGTGACGAGGCCTATGGCGCCTACCCCTGGCTCAACCCGAGCAACTTCGGGCGCATGGCCGATGTGGTGGCCAATGACCTGGAACGGTTGGCACCAGACGACAAGGCGAAGATCCAGGGCAACCTGGCGGGGCTCAAGCGCCAGTTGCTGGAGCTGTCAGCCAGCAGCCAGACGCGATTGGCCAAAGTCGACAATCTGACGGTGGTGAGCTTGTCGGAGCGGCTGGGTTATCTGGCCAGCGGGTTGAACCTCGACGTGGTCGAGCAACCGTTGCCGGCCGAGTGGGATGCGGCTGCGCTGAAAGCACTGGGTGACAATCTGAAGGCGCAGGATGTGGCACTGGTGCTGGACCACCGGCAGCCGGAGGCGGCTGTGGCCGAGGTGATCAAGGCAGCCGGGGCGAAGCTGGTGGTGGTGGAAAGTGACCCTGAGGATGCACTTGCCGGATTGAAGGCCAGTGTGGATCAGGTGGTTGGGGCATTGGCCGAAAGCTGATAGCGCCTATGCCGGCCTCTTCGCGGGCTTGCCCGCTCCCACAGGTACCTCACTGCTCTCTGGCCCTGTGCTATCCCTGTGGGAGCGGGCAAGCCCGCGAAGAGGCCGGTGCAAAACGTAGACAGCTAACGCTTCATGCACCGCTGATAGCGCTCATCCACCCGCCCGGCAAACCACGCCGTGGTCAGCTTGCGGGTGATCTTCGGGCTTTTCAGCTGGATCCCCGGCAGCACCGCCCGTGGCAGCGGCTTGCCGGCCGCGGCCTCCGCCAGCGCAAACACCCCGTTGTACAGCTTGCTGTCCTCGAAGGCCAAGCTATCGCCCTCCTCCAGCTGGCTGCGAATCTGCGGGTTGCGCAACCCAAGCTTCGCCCCCAGCTTGCGCGCTGCCTGTTCGGTAGTGCCCGGCATGATCGAGCCCGGCGCTACCAGATCGCCGTCCAGCGCCAGCGTCACCCCCGTCGCCTTGCTCAGTGCCGCCTGAAATGCCGCATTGCGACTGGCGTACCAGCCCGCGTTGAAATCGGCAAAGCGATACAGCTGGCGATCGTAGTTGGCCGAATAGCCTAGCAAGTGGGCGATACCGAAATACATGCCGCCGCGCCGGGTGAACACTTCCTGGCGAATGCTGCCGTCGTGGCTGTAGGGGTAATCCCGCGCATGCTTTTCGGCGAAGTCGATGCTGACCTGCATCGGCCCACCGGTATGCACCGGGTTCAGCCCGCCCAACAAGGTCTTGCCCAGCGGCACGCGAGCGATGACCTCATCGTACAGTTCGCTCAACTGCTTCTCGCTGCGCACCGCCTGCAAGCGTTGCTGGTAGCTCTTGCCGTTACCCGACGGCGTCTTCAGTGCACCGTCGACCAGCAGCTTGGGGATATGCAGGCGCGCGGCGCGGCGGTCGATTTCCTCACGGGCGATACGCCCCAGGTTGGGCACCTGCGGGTCGGCGCTGAAGGTCGACTCCTGCTCGGTCACCGCCAGCACCGCGCACAGGTTGCTCTTGCCGGGGGCAATGCGCTGGGCCTCGAACGCCACCTGAATGTCCCGGGCCCAGCCCTCCCGGTCCTTGGCCTGGGCGGGCAACAGCCGCAGCAGTTGGGCGCGGACCTTGGCCGGGTCCGCCTCGGGCGCTTCCTCACGGCGCCCGGCGCAGCCTTGCAGCAGCGCCAGGGCCATCAACCCGGCAGCCAGTAACCGGCCGTTCAGGGCTGTTCACCGACCAGATAGGTCTTGCTGATGTGGCGGAACAGCGGGTGGCCGGCACTGCCCATAAGCTCGAACAGGACCATTTCGCGGGTCACCACCTGCGCCCCCGCCGCCCGCATGCGCGCCAGGCCTGCGGCCTTGCTCGCCGGGGTACGGCTGTCACAGGCATCCTCGACCACGAACACCTGCTTGCCCAGTGCCAGCAGGCCGAGCACGGTCTGCAGCACACAGACGTGGGTTTCCATGCCGCAGACAATCACTTGCTCCCGGGCCATCAGACTTGCTGGCAGGCACTCGGCGGCCACGCAGGAAAAATGGCTTTTCTCCACCACCTCTGCGGCCGGCGCTGCGGCCAGCAGCTCGGCCAGGGTATGGCCCAGACCCTTGGGGTACTGCTCGGAAATCACCGTCGGCAGTTCCAGCTCGGCCGTCGCCGCCAGCAACCAGCGGGCTCGCGCGCGGGTGCCTTCAGGGTCGCTCATGGCGCCGATGAGTTTTTCCTGGATGTCGACGACCAGCAGCGTGGCCTTGTGGGGATCGATCAGCATTGTCTGCCTCTTGCCTGGGAAAAGGCCTAGCCTCCCCCAGGCAAGCGGTAACGTCAATCAGGCGGACAGCCGAAGCGGTTGCAGCGACGCGGCCAGCGCAGCGAGCACCCGGTCCTCATGTTCATGGATGAAGAAGTGACCGCCGGGGAACATCTGCAGCGAGAACGCGCCGTGGGTTTCCTTGCGCCAGGCCTGCAACTGCTCGTCACTGGCCCGGTCCTGCATACCGCCCAACACGTGCAGCGGGCACTGCAACGCCGGCCGCTGGCGGTAGGCGTAGGTACCACAGAGCAGGAAGTCGGCGCGCAGGGTGGGCAAGGTCAGGCTCATCAGCTCGGCGTTGGCCAGCACTTCCTCGGGCGTGCCCTGAAGCTCGCGCAACTCGCCGATCAACTCGGCGTCGCTCTTGGGCTCGCGCCAGTTCTTGCCGTCGTAGTCCTCACGGCGGGTCGGCGCTGCGGTGCCGCAGGCGAACAAGGCCAGTGGCGGCGGGCAGCCCAGCGCTTGCAGCTCATGGGCCAGTTCGAAGGCCAGCAATGCGCCCAGGCTATGGCCGAGCAGCGCGTAGGGAGTGCTGGCCGCCAGGCGCTGTTCGGCGGCCAGTTGCCGGGCCAGGGCCTGCATGTCGGTGTGCAGTGGCTCGGCCATGCGCGCACCACGCCCGGGTAGCTCCACCGGGCGTACCTGCAGCCACGCCGGCAGCTTGCGCCGCCAGCGGCTGTAGACCATGGCGCTGGCCCCGGAATACGGCAGGCACAGCAGGTTCAACGCAGTCACTGGGCGGCGGCTTCGGCCATTTTCTGGCGCAGGCTCAGCGGGCGCATGTCGGTCCAGACCTCGTCGATGTAGGCCAGGCAATCCTTCTTCAGGCCGCTCTTGCCGACGGCACGCCAGCCATTGGGGATGGCTTTGTAATCGGGCCAGATCGAGTATTGCTCTTCGTGGTTGACCACTACCTGGAACTGGATATCGTCGCGGTCGAAAACGGAAGTCATTGCCTGTCTCCTTGAGTGATGAATGCCGCTGCGCGCCTGGCGCAGGGGGGCTTTCAAGTAGACGTAGCGTGCGGCGGAAAAATTAGTGGGGCCTGACGCTCCCACGCCGGGATGAAAGATCAGGTATCACGCAGCAGGTCGTGGGTATCGAGCAACCGGAAGGCAACCTGCGGGTTGCGCTCCAGCCCACGACGGATTGCCGCCGGGATCGACTGCCGGGTCTTGCGACACAGCCCGGGCTGGTCGTCCAGTTCGATGACGATGCCGCGCATGGTCCGCACTTCATTGAAGCCAGGGGCGATGTGCACGCGGATGCCAAGGTTTTCGTACATCCGTTGCTGCAGGCGCTGCAGGTCTTCCAGGTCCTTGAGGTTTTCCAGGCGTTCGAGCAGGCGCTTTTCTTCCTGGCGGGTCAGCAGGAGGATGCGCTGGGCTGTCTGCGGGTGGTTGGCCAGGTGTTCGCGGCCACAGTCGCAGGCGCCAGGCGGACAGGGTTGGCGCAGGGGGGGAGAACTGGTCATTGGGCAAGCATAGCCAGTTTTTGTGCCTCTTGTGCGGGCCCTATTGCTGGCAAGCCGGTCCCCCCAGGAGCTGCGATGGCCTGAAAAAAGTTTCCTGAGAGGATAAAAAATTTCACAAACCTCTAGACCGCCAACCCTGACTTCGCCTATAAATCGCCTAAAGGAAATTTATATTCCTACAAAGAAACAACCCTTCGCCTCCTCGCGAAGCTTCTTTTGCCCTTGTGCCCGATC
Organism: Pseudomonas sp. LS.1a; assembly: GCF_022533585.1. NCBI lineage: Bacteria > Pseudomonadati > Pseudomonadota > Gammaproteobacteria > Pseudomonadales > Pseudomonadaceae > Pseudomonas > Pseudomonas sp. LS.1a. The sequence goes on along the minus strand of NZ_CP092827.1, from coordinate 2,120,263 downwards.
TGCCCCACTCCATCACGAGGCCTATCCGACATGCACCCCGCTCCCGATCACTTCATCCTGCGCGTCAGCTGCCCGGCCGTGTCCGGCATCGTCGCCGCAGTGACCACCTACCTGGCCGAGCACGGTTGCTACATCAGCGAGATGGCGCAGTTCGACGACGAGGACAACGGGCGCTTCTTCATGCGCGCGGTGTTCCGCTACAACACCGGTGTCACGGGCGACACGCCGCAGCTGGAGGCCGGCTTTGCCGATGTCGCCCAGCGTTTCGACATGCAGTGGAGCCTGCACAGCAGCGCCCGGCCAATGCGCGTGCTGCTGATGGTGAGCAAGTTCGACCACTGCCTGTCCGACCTGCTGTACCGCCATGCCAAGGGCGAACTGGACATGCAGATCACCGCCGTGGTCTCCAACCACCTGGACCTGCGCCCGATGGCCGAGCGCCAGGGCATCCGTTTCGTCTACCTGCCGGTCAGCAAGGACACCAAGGCCGAACAGGAAGCCGCGCTGCTGCGCATCGTCGAGGACACCGGCACCGAACTGGTGGTGCTGGCGCGCTACATGCAGATCCTCTCCGACGACCTGTGCCACCAGCTGTCGGGCCGGGCGATCAACATCCACCATTCGTTCCTGCCCGGTTTCAAGGGCGCCAAGCCATATCACCAGGCCTACCAGCGCGGGGTGAAGCTGATCGGCGCCACTGCCCACTACGTTACCAGCGACCTGGACGAAGGCCCGATCATCGAGCAGGAAGTACAACGCGTGGACCATGCCTATGCACCGGACGACCTGGTGGCCATCGGCCGCGACACCGAGACCATCGCCCTGTCCCGCGCCGTGAAGTACCACCTGGAGCACCGGGTGTTCCTGAACCACGACCGCACGGTGATCTTCAAATGAGCGCCATTCCCGGTGTCAAGCTGATCGACGGCAAGGCCACCGCGACGCGGGTGCTGGCCGAGGTGCGCGAGCAGGTTCGGGAACTGCGCCAGGGCGGCGTGCAACCGGGCCTGGCCGTGGTGCTGGCAGGCACCGATGCCGCCAGCCAGGTGTATGTGCGCAACAAGGTGCTGCGTGCTGAGGAGGTGGGCATCCGCTCGCTGGAGCATCGCCTGCCCGCCGACACCAGTCAGGCCCAGCTGCTGGCGCTGATCGAGCGCCTGAACCGCGACCCCGAGGTCAACGGCATCCTGGTGCAACTGCCGTTGCCGGCCCATATCGACGAACACCGCATTCTCCAGGCGATCAGCCCACTGAAGGATGTGGACGGCTTCCACAGCGAGAACGTCGGCGGCCTGGCCCAGGGCCGCGATGTGCTCACCCCGTGCACGCCCAGCGGCTGCATGCGCCTGCTGCGCGATGCCTGTGGCGAGCTGCGCGGCAAGCATGCGGTAGTGGTCGGCCGCTCGAACATCGTTGGCAAGCCCATGGCCGCCCTGCTACTGCAGGCGGACTGCACGGTGACCGTGGTGCACTCGCGCAGCCGCGACCTGCCGGCGTTGTGTCGCCAGGCCGACATCCTGGTGGCCGCAGTGGGCAAGCCGAGGCTGATCGGTGCCGACTGGCTCAAGCCCGGCGCGGTGGTGATCGATGTCGGTATCAACCGCATCGATGAAGGCGGCCACAGCCGCCTGGTCGGCGATGTCGACTTCGCCGCTGCGTTGCCCCGGGTGGCGGGTATCACTCCGGTGCCCGGCGGCGTCGGCCCGATGACCATCGCCTACCTGATGAAAAACACCCTGCTCGCCCTCGACCTGCAGCAACAGGCCGCCCACCAGGAGCGCACCGCATGCCTTTCGCCCTGCTGAAATACGGCCTGAGCGCCGACTACCCGGTGGAGGTCGACCTGCCGCCACCGTGCGAACTCAAGCCACGCTATGACGTGGTGATCATCGGCGGCGGTGGCCACGGCCTGGCAATCGCCTACTACCTGGCCAAATACCACGGTGTCACCAATGTCGCCGTGCTGGAAAAGGCCTATCTGGGCGGCGGCAACACTGCGCGCAACACAGCGGTGATCCGCTCCAACTATCTCACCAGCGAAGGTGTGCGCTTCTACGCAGAATCGGTGCGCATGTTCCAGAACCTGTCGAACGAGTTCGACTTCAACATCATGTACTCCGAGCGCGGCCAGCTCACCCTGGCGCACACCGACGCCACCGTGCGTGCCTTCCGCCAGCGTGCCGAAGTCAACAAGCACTTCGGTGGCCGTACCGAAATGATCGACCGCCAGCAGATCCGCGAACTGGTTCCCAGCCTGAACCTGGATCCCGGCCACCTACCGGTGCTGGCCGGCCTGTGGCATATCGACGGCGCCACCGCACGCCACGACGCGGTGGCATGGGGCTACGCCAGGCAGGCAGCCAAGCGCGGCGTGGAAATCCACCAGCTGACCGAAGTGCAGGACCTGCTGATTCGCAATGGCCGCATCGAGGCGGTGAAGACCAATCGCGGCACCGTGCAGTGTGGCTGCGTGGTGCAGGCGGTGGCCGGGGCCAGCTCGCTGCTGATGGCCAAGGCCGGCATCCGCGCGCCGATCCACACCTACCCGCTACAGGCCATGGTCACCCAGCCGTTCAAGCCATTCCTCGATCCGCTGGTCAGCTCGTCGGCGCTGCACTGCTACGTGCAGCAGACCAGCCGTGGCGAGATCGTTTTTGGTGGAGGCTCCGACCCTTACCCGCTGTACAACACCCGCTCCACCCTCGACCTCAAGGAAAGCCTGCTGGCCCACGCCATCGAGATGTTCCCGTTCATGGCCAACGCCAAGCTGATGCGCCAGTGGGCCGGGATGACCGACATGACCCCGGACTACAGCCCGATCATGGGCCTGTCGCCGGTGCACAACTATTACCTGGACGCCGGCTGGGGCACCTGGGGTTTCAAGGCCACGCCAATCTGCGGCAAGACCATGGCCGAGTTGGTCGCCAGCGGCGGCAAGGTACCGGAGCTGATCGCCCCCTTCGCCCTGGAGCGCTTCAGCCGCTTCCAGCAAGTCAACGAAATGGGCGCCACTGCGGCCAGCCATTAGGAGCGACGACGATGAAGATCCTGACCTGCCCCTTGAACGGCCCGCGCAATATCAGCGAGTTCACCTACGGCGGCGAGTTCAAGCACATGCCCGACCCGGCCACCTGCAGCGACGCCGAATGGGCCGACTATGTGTTCAACAGCGACAACCTGGCCGGGGTGGTGATCGAGTGGTGGCTGCACAACGCCTCCAGCTACTGGTTCCTGGCCGAACGCCACACGGTAAGCGACCAGGTGCTGCGCACCTTCGACCCGAAACAACTGTTCGACCGCCGCGTCGACTTCGCCCCCGCCGCCACCCCGGAGATTGCCGGATGAACAGCCACACTCGCCTCCCCGCGCCCATGGGCCTGCTGATCGACCGCGAGCGGCCCCTGCGCTTCCAGTTCGACGGCCAGGCCTGCCAGGGCTTTGCCGGTGACAGCATCGCCAGTGCCCTGCTCGGCAGCGGCCGCTGGCTGCTGTCGCGCTCGTTCAAGTATCACCGCCCGCGCGGCCCGCTGAGCATGGCCGGGCAGGACGCCAACACCCTGGTGCAACTGCCGGACGAGCCCAACGTGCTGGCCGACCTGGAAGCCGTTCGCGACGGCCTGGTGGTCGAAGGGCAGAACTTCAACGGCAGCCTGGAGCACGACCGCGACGCGTACCTGGGCAAGTTCTCGCGCTTCATGCCGGTGGGCTTCTATTACCGTTCCTTCTACAAGCCCAAGGGCATGTGGAAGGTGTGGGAGCCGCTGATCCGCAAGAAGGCCGGCCTGGGCGTGCTCGACCTCGGCTTCAAACCGCAGTATCACGACAAGGCCTATCTGTTCGTTGACCTGGCCGTAATCGGTGCCGGCCCGGCGGGCCTGCGTGCGGCACTGGACGCGGCCGATGCCGGGGCCAAGGTGTTGCTGATCGAGCAACAGCCGGTGCTTGGTGGCTCGCTCACCTACGCCCGCTTCGACATCGCCGGCACCCGCGCCGCCAGCCTGCGCCAGGAACTGCTGGCTGCCGTCGAGGGCCACCCGAACATCCAGGTGCTGCTGGAAGCCACCTGCAATGGCTGGTTCACCGACAACTACCTGCCGGTGATCCAGCACAAACGCCTGTACAAGGTGCGCGCCAGCCGCTGCCTGGTGGCGGCCGGCTCGTTCGACCAGCCGGTGGTGTTCCGCAACAACGACCTGCCGGGGGTCATGCTGACCAGCGCCGCGCAGCGGCTGATGAAGCTGTACGCGGTAAAGCCTGGCCAGCGCGCGGTAATCCTCACCGGCCACGATGACGGTTACCTCGCCGCCCTCGACCTGCAGGAGCAAGGCGTGGCCGTGGCCGCGGTGGTCGACATGCGCGCCGCGCCAGCCGATGCCGCACTGGCCGCCGAACTGAAGCGCCGCGATATACCCGTGCACCTGGGCAGCACCGTGTACGAGGCCCTGCACGAAGCAGGCATGCGCCACGTGAGTGGCGTGGACATTCGCCCGATCACCGGCCAGGGCAAGGTCGGCCCGCATGGCCTGCGTCTGGCCTGCGACCTGCTGTGCATGTCGGCAGGCTACATGCCGGTTTACCAGTTGCTGTGCCAGGCCGGTGGCAAGCTGGCTTACGACGTCAACCGCGACGAGTTCGCCATCAGCAACCTGCCGGCCGGGCTGGATATCGCCGGCTCGGTGAACGGCTGTCACGCACTGGGCAATGTACTGGCCGACGCCACTCGCGGGGCTGCCGAAGCGCTGGCAGCGCTGGGCCTGGAATCGCCGACGCAGCCAGTGTTCAGCGCCGAAGCCAAGGTCAACTTCCCCTGGCCGATCTTCCCCCACCCCAAAGGCAAGGATTTCGTCGACTTCGACGAAGACCTGCAAGTGCGCGACATCGTCAACGCCACCCGCAGCGGCTACCGCGACGTGCAGTTGGTCAAGCGCTTCTCCACGGTCGGCATGGGCCCCTCCCAGGGCCGCCATTCGGCGCTGCCGACCGCCCGCCTGGTGGCCCACGCCACCGGGCGCAGCATCAGCGAGACCGGGGTGACCACCGCTCGTCCACCGTTCCAGGCAGAAAAACTGGCCCATGTCGCTGGCCGCGCCTTCGACCCGTACCGGCAAACGCCGATGCACCGCCGCCACCTGGAAGCCGGGGCGAAGATGATGCCCGCCGGCACCTGGCAGCGCCCGGCCTATTATGGCAAGCCCGAGGAACGTGAACGCTGCATGCAGGAGGAAGCGCGCCACGTGCGCGAGAAGGTCGGCCTGATCGACGTTTCCACCCTCGGCGGCCTGGACGTGCGCGGCCCCGACGCCGCCGAACTGCTTGAGCGCCTGTACACCTTCGGCTTCGCCAAGCTGGCCATCGGCCGCACCCGCTACGCGCTGATGACCAACGAGCACGGCGTGGTGATCGACGATGGCGTGTGCGCTCGACTGGCCGAGCAGCACTTCTACGTCACCGCCACCACCAGCGGCGTCGACCGCATCTACCAGCAGATGCTTAAGTGGAACGCGCAGTGGCGCCTGGACGTGGACATCACCAACGTCACCGCCGCCCTGGCCGCGGTCAACCTGGCCGGGCCGCTGTCACGCCAGGTGCTGGCCAAGCTGTGTGACGAGGTGGACCTGTCGGCCGAGGCCTTCCCTTACCTCGGCGTACGCCAGGGCAAGGTGGCTGGCATTGCCGCGCGCATCCTGCGGGTCGGCTTTGTTGGTGAACTGGGCTACGAAGTGCACGTGCCGGCGCGGCACGCCGAGCGCCTGTGGGACGCCTTGATGCAAGCCGGCGCGGGGTTGGGCATTCGCCCGTTCGGTGTCGAGACCCAGCGCCTGCTGCGCCTGGAAAAGGGCCATGTGATCATCAGCCAGGACACCGACGGCATGACCCACCCGGCGGAGATCGACATGCAGTGGGCCATCGGCCGAAAGAAGCCATTCTTCGTCGGCAAGCGCTCGATCGAGATCCTCGAAGCGCAGCCGCTCAAGCGCAAACTGGTCGGCTTCACCCTGCCCAAGGGCAGCCCGCAACCGCTGGAGGGGCATCTGGTGCTGGACGGCCCGGACATCAGCGGCAACGTCACATCCTGCGAATACTCGCAAACCCTGGGGCAAATCATCGGACTGGCTTACGCCGGCGCCCATCAGGCTACGCCTGGCATGCATATCCCGATCCGCGTGGAGGGTGGCGTGATGGTCAATGCCAAGGTGGTGCCCCTGCCCTTCCACGATCCCGACAACCTGCGCCAGGAGCTCTGAGCCATGACCAGTTTGCAAGCCGAAGCTTTTGTTCCACACAGCCCGCGGGCCGAGCTGTTGCACACCTGCGCGTTGACTGACCTGACCGATCTGGCACGGGTCGGGTTTCGTGGGGGCGACAGTGCCGCTTATCTGCAGGCGCGTGGCTACCACTTGCCGTCGCTGCCCAACCAGGCCGTGCGTCAGGAGGACGGTGGCTGGGTAGCACGCTTGTCGCAGAGCGAGTACCTGCTGCTGGGCAGCCTGGCCGACGACGGTGTACGGGTGGCTGCCGAAGAGGCCGGGTGGGTGCAGGAAGCCCAGCGCAACTACCTGCTGCCGCGCCAGGACAGCCATGCCTGGTTACAGCTGTCGGGGCTGTACTGCAGCGCGGTGATGGCCAAGTTGTGCGGGGTGGACTTGCGTGCCCAGGCGTTTCCCGTTGGCGCGGTAGCGCAGACCTCGGCGGCGCGGATCAACGTGATCGTGCTGAATGTGGGGAGTGATGAGAGGCCAGCATTGCAGTTGCTGTTTGATCGGGCTTCGCTGGCGTATTTCCGTGAAGCGGTGCTGGATGCCATGGACGAGTTCGAGGGTGGTTGGGTCGGGGTGGAGGAGTTGATGCAATAACCTGTACCGGCCTCTTCGCGGGTAAACCCGCTCCCACAGGCTCATCACAAGGTTTGGGGGCTGTGGAGTACCTGTGGGAGCGGGTTCACCCGCGAAGAAGTCAACGCGGTGGCTGGCACCGGCTGCGCCGGTGTTCGCGGGCACGCCCGCTCCCACAGGCTCATCACAAGGTTTGGGGGCTGTGGAGTACCTGTGGGAGCGGGTTCACCCGCGAAGAAGTCAACGCGGTGGCTGGCACCGGCTGCGCCGGTGTTCGCGGGCATGCCCGCTGCCACAGGGTCATCACAAGGCTTGGGGGCTGTGGAGTACCTGTGGGAGCGGGCGTGCCCGCGAAGAAGCTCACTCAATACCGAAGGTCAGAGCTGCACCAACCGCTCACGCAGGAAGTTCACAAACCCCTGCACCGGCCGCGCCACCTGTCGGTGCTGCGGGTACACCGCCGACAGCTGCAGCGCCGGCGGTCGCCACTCATCCAGCACCGTCACCAGCCGCCCATCTGCCAGTGCCTGGCCCACGATGAAGGTTGGCAGATAAGTCACCCCCATTCCGGCAATCGCCGCATCCCTTAGCAGCTCGCCATTGTTCGCCCGCATCCGCCCGGCCACCTGGATCGCCTGTGCCTTGCCGCCCTGACTGAACTGCCACTGCACCTGCCGCGAATGCCCATAGGGCAGGCAGTCATGCCCAGCCAACTGCTCCGGCCTGGCCGGCACGCCCCGCGCTTCCAGGTACACCGGGCTCGCACAATACACCCGCTCGACACTGGCAATACGCCGGGCAATCAGGCTGGAATCCTCCAGCGCACCAATCCGCAGCGCCAGGTCATAACCCTCGCCAATCAGGTCCACGGCGCGGTCGCTCAAATCCACTTCCACATCCACCTGCGGGTGCAACTGCAGAAACTCGGTCAGCAGGCAGCCCAGGTGCGCCATGGCGAACGACAGCGGCGCGCTCAGGCGCAAGGTGCCGCGCAAGGCCTGTGCCTGGCCACTGATGTCGTGCTCCACCTGCTGCACTTCGCCGAGCAGGCGCAGCGCCGACTGGTAGTAGTGCTGGCCCAGCGGCGTGGCGTCCAGGCGCCGGGTGGAGCGATTGAGCAGGCGCACGCCCAGGCGCTCCTCAAGCTGCATCAGGCGCCGGCTGACCGATTGCTTGGACATGCCCAGGCGGTCGGCAGCGGCGGTGAAACTGCCGGCCTCCATCACCTGGGCAAAGATGCGCATGTCTTCGTAAGGGTTCATTGTCTTGCTCACAGTGACAGTCAAACGCTTTATAGCGGCTTTTTCCCATCGATGCATCTCCCTAATCTACGCACAAGTCGCAGCGATGGCCCTGAAGGCCAGGCAAGACGCCCACTACCAACACTTGCACAGAAAAGGATTCGCTCATGAACATTGTCCACAAAACCCTTACCGCCTCCCTGCTGGCCCTGTCCGTTTCCAGCGCCTTCGCCGCTGGCAGCCCGGGCGTCGAACAGCACACCCAGGCCTTCCTCGAAGCCCTGGAGCAAGGCGGCGGCAAGCCGCTGGAACAGCTCAGCCCGAAAGACGCCCGCGCCGTGCTGACCGGCGCCCAGGCTTCGGTCAAGGTCGACCTCTCTGGTATCGAAGTGAAGGAACGCACCATCCAGGCCAACGGCGAGTCGATCAAGCTGCAAGTGGTACGCCCGGCCAATGTGAAGGGTGACCTGCCGGTGTTCATGTTCTTCCACGGTGGCGGCTGGGTACTCGGCGACTTCCCGACCCACCAGCGGCTGATCCGCGATCTGGTGGTTGGCTCTGGTGCGGTGGCGGTCTATGTGGACTACACCCCGTCGCCGGAAGCGCATTACCCGACGGCGATCAACCAGGCCTACGCCGCCACCCAATGGGTGGCCGAGCATGGCAAGGAAATCGGCGTGGACGGCAAGCGCCTGGCTGTGGCCGGCAACAGCGTCGGCGGCAACATGGCGGCAGTAGTTGCCTTGAAAGCCAAAGAGGCCGGCACCCCGGCCCTGCGCTTCCAGCTGCTGCTGTGGCCGGTGACCGATGCCAGCTTCGAGACCGCGTCGTACAAGCAGTTTGCCGAGGGACACTTCCTCACCACCGGCATGATGAAATGGTTCTGGGACAACTACACCACCGATGCCAAGGCACGGGAACAGATTTACGCCTCGCCGCTGCGCGCCAGCAGCGAACAGCTCAAGGGCCTGCCGCCAGCACTGGTGCAGACGGCCGAGTTCGACGTGCTGCGCGACGAAGGTGAAGCGTATGCCCGCAAGTTGAATGCGGCAGGTGTGACGGTGACCTCGGTGCGCTACAACGGGATGATTCATGACTATGGGCTGCTCAACCCGTTGAACCAGGTGCCGGCTGTGAAGGCGGCGATGCGACAGGCTGCCGGTGAATTGAAAGTGCACCTGCAATAACCTCATCCACCCATGCGGCAGGGCCTGGTGCCCTGCCCGTTCAGGAGACCTGTCATGCTGACCGTACGCAACGCCCAAGACCGCGGCCTGGCCTTCCATGGTTGGCTGAAGTCCTTCCACACCTTCTCCTTCGGCCATTACCGCAACCCGGACGAGCAAGGTTTCTCCGACCTGCTGGTGATCAACGACGACCGCGTCATCCCCGGCAAGGGCTTTGGCGAACACCCGCACCGCGACATGGAGATTTTCTCCTACGTGCTGGAAGGCGCGCTGGAGCACAAGGACACGCTGGGCACCGGCTCGGTGATCCGCCCGGGCGATGTGCAGCTGATGAGCGCTGGCCACGGCGTGGCCCACAGCGAGTTCAACCACAGCCAGGTGCAGCCGGTGCACTTCCTGCAGATCTGGATCGTGCCGAACGTGCAAGGGGCAACACCGCGTTACCAGCAACAGCATTTCAGTGCCGAGGAAAAGCGCGGCAAGCTGCGCCTGATCATCTCGCCGGATGGCGCCGAAGGGTCGTTGCAGGTGCGGCAGAATGCGCGGGTGTATGCCGGTCTGTTCGACGGTGACGAACGCGCCACCCTGACCTTGCCGGAAAACCGCCATGCCTATGTGCATGTGGCCCGGGGCAGCATCGAGCTCAATGGGCAAGTGCTGAATGAAGGGGATGGGGTGCGGGTGAGGCAGGAACAGGTGCTGGAACTGGGCAACGGGGTGGATGCCGAGGTGCTGGTGTTCGACCTGCGGCCGCATGAATTGCCTGGCATGCCATAAGGCAGGTCCGGCCCTTTCGCGGGTAAACCCGCTCCCACAGGTACGCCACAGTCTTCGAAATCTGTGGCGTACTTGTGGGAGCGGGTTTACCCGCGAAGAGGCCGCAAGTTCAACTCAAGGCTCGAACCCTTCGACGATGATCACCTCAGCCTTCGCCACTCCCTGACGATGTCTGCAAGCCTCCTGGTACAGCTCGGACCGATAACACGCCAGCGCCCGCTCATACGAATCGAACTCGATCACCACGCTACGCTGAGGGGTGGGCCGCCCTTCCATCGCCTCGCTACGCCCGCCACGGGCCAGGAAGCGGCCGCCGAATGCCTCGAAGGCAGCCGGGGCGCGCTGGGTGTACTGCTGGTATTGCTCGGGGTCGGTCACGTCCACATGGGCGATCCAATAGGCCTTCATGCGCTGCTCTCCTGTTACGGCGATATTTGTGTATGATGGTATACCATAATAATCACCCCACCACAGTGAGCGTGCAACATGGCTTTCAACACCATCGAAGAACTTCTCGAGGACTACCGGCAAGGCAAGATGGTCCTGCTGGTGGATGACGAGGACCGGGAAAACGAAGGCGACCTGCTGATCGCCGCCGAGCGTTGCGACGCCCAGGCCATCAACTTCATGGCCCGTGAAGCGCGCGGGCTGATCTGCCTGACCCTGACCGACGAACACTGCCAACGCCTGGGCCTGGAGCAGATGGTGCCAGCCAACGGCAGCGTGTTCAGCACTGCCTTCACCGTGTCGAACGAGGCGGCCACGGGCGTTACCACAGGTATTTCCGCCGCCGACCGGGCGCGCACCGTGGCGGTAGCCATGGCCCCCAACGCCCGCCCCGAAGACCTGGTGCAACCCGGGCACATCTTCCCCCTGCGCGCCCGCGAAGGCGGTGTGCTGACCCGTGCCGGCCACACCGAAGCCGGCTGCGACCTGGCGCGCCTGGCGGGCTTCACCCCGGCCTCGGTGATCGTCGAAGTGCTCAACGACGACGGTACCATGGCCCGCCGCCCGGACCTGGAAGTGTTCGCTGCCCGGCATGGCATCAAGATCGGCACCATTGCTGACCTCATCCACTACCGCCTGAGCACCGAGCAGACCATCAAGCGCATCGGCGAACGCGAACTGCCGACCGTGCATGGCACCTTCCGCCTGGTCACCTACGAAGACCGCATCGAAGGTGGCGTGCACATGGCCATGGTCATGGGCGATATCCGCCGCCAGCAGCCGACCCTGGTGCGGGTGCACGTGATCGACCCACTGCGTGATCTGGTCGGTGCCGAATACGCCGGGCCGGCCAACTGGACGCTATGGGCGGCGCTGCAGAAGGTGGCCGAGGAAGGCGCTGGCGTGGTGGTGATCCTCGCCAACCATGAGTCCTCGCAGGCACTGCTGGAACGCGTGCCGCAGCTGACCCAGCCGGTGCGGCCTTACCAGCGTGGGCAGTCGAAAGTGTATTCGGAGGTGGGCACCGGGGCGCAGATTCTGCAGGACCTGGGCGTGGGCAAGCTGCGCCATCTGGGCCCACCGCTGAAATATGCGGGGCTGGCCGGGTATGAGCTGGAGGTGGTGCAGAGCATACCGTTCGAGCCAGACATGGTCGGCTAAAGCACATAAGCAACTGACCTGGCAGGGCTCTGTGGGAGCGGGTTCACCCGCGAATACGATGGTGAAGCCACCAACGCATTCGCGGGTGAACCCGCTCCCACAGGGTCCGCGCTGTTTCTGAAAGGACGGAGTGATGGCCGGTCGCCTCATACCTCTTGCCAAAAGTTTGGAATACCATAATATGATATCCCGTAGACCTTAAATCTGCAGGCCGGCACCTACAACCACAAACGGCCACTAGACACTTTGTTTTAGCTGCTCCCCGAACACTGTTGGCGGGCGCACCACAAGCCCCGCCTCGAATAACAAAAGCAACGAGGGCGTAACCATGCTGTTGAGCAAACGTGTAACCGCAGTGCTGTCCGCCAGCCTGCTGACCCTGGCATGTCAGGCCGCCCAGGCCGCCGACAGCCTGAACTTCGTCAGCTGGGGCGGTACCACCCAGGACGCCCAGAAAGAAGCGTGGGCCGCACCCTTCACCAAAGCCACCGACATCAAAGTCGTCCAGGACGGCCCCACCGACTACGGCAAGCTCAAGGCCATGGTCGAGAGCGGCAACGTGCAGTGGGACGTGGTCGACGTCGAAGCCGACTTCGCCCTGCGTGCCGCCAGCGAAGGCCTGCTCGAACCCCTCGATTTCAACCAGATCAAGCGCGACAAGATCGACCCACGCTTCGTCTCCGACCATGGCGTCGGCTCGTTCTTCTTCTCCTTCGTGCTCGGCTACAACGAAGGCAAGCTCGGTGCCAACAAACCAGTGGACTGGACCGCACTGTTCGATACCAAGGCCTACCCCGGCAAGCGTGCCCTGTACAAATGGCCCAGCCCTGGCGTACTGGAGCTGGCCCTGCTGGCCGACGGCGTAGCTCCCGACAAGCTGTACCCGCTGGACCTGGACCGCGCCTTCAAGAAGCTCGACACCATCAAGAAAGACATTGTCTGGTGGGGCGGTGGCGCCCAGTCGCAGCAACTGCTGGCCTCCGGTGAAGCCTCGCTCGGCCAGTTCTGGAACGGCCGCGTCTATGCCTTGCAGCAGGACGGTGCACCGGTGGGCGTGAGCTGGAAGCAGAACCTGGTAATGGCCGATTTCCTGGTCATCCCCAAAGGCGCCAAGAACAAGGACGCCGCCATGAAGTTCCTGGCCAACGCCAGCAGCGCCGAAGGCCAGGCCGAATTCGCCAACAAGACCGCCTACGCGCCGGTGAACGTCGACAGCGTGGCCAAACTCGACAAAGACCTCGCACAGAACCTGCCGACCGCCTATGCCCAGGACCAGGTCACCCTCGACTTCGCCTACTGGGCCAAGAACGGCCAGGCCATTGCAGCCCGCTGGAATGAGTGGTTGGTCAAATGAAAGTCGCCATCAACGCCCTGCATAACGCGCAAGGTGCCCCCACGGGCACCGGCGCCCCGGGAACGGCCCCCCGCCGCGTCAGCCTGAGCCAGCGCTGGAAAGGCAGCCGCAACCTGCTGCCGGCCCTGCTGTTCCTTGGCCTGTTCTTCTTCGCCCCGCTGGCCGGCCTGTTGCTGCGCGGGGTGCTGGAGCCAACGCCGGGCCTGGGCAACTACGAGCAGCTGTTCGCCAACTCGGCTTATGCGCGGGTACTGTTCAACACCTTCTCGGTGGCCGGCGTGGTCACCCTGATCAGCGTGCTGCTGGGCTTCCCGCTGGCCTGGGCAATAACCCTGGTGCCCAAGGGCTGGGGCCGCTGGCTGTTGAACATCGTGCTGCTGTCGATGTGGACCAGCCTGCTGGCGCGCACCTACTCGTGGCTGGTGCTGCTACAGAGCTCGGGGGTGATCAACAAGGCGTTGATGGCCATGGGTATCATCGATGCTCCGCTGGAAATGGTGCACAACCTGACCGGCGTGGTGATCGGCATGAGCTACATCATGATCCCGTTCATCGTGCTGCCGCTGCAGGCGACCATGCATGCCATCGACCCGATGGTGCTGCAGGCCGGCTCTATCTGCGGCGCCAGCCCGTGGACCAATTTCTGCAAGGTGTTCCTGCCGCTGTGCCGCTCGGGGCTGTTCTCCGGGGCGCTGATGGTGTTCGTGATGTCGCTCGGTTACTACGTCACCCCGGCCCTGCTGGGCGGTGCGCAAAACATGATGCTGCCCGAATTCATCATCCAGCAGGTGCAGTCGTTCCTCAACTGGGGCCTGGCCAGCGCCGCCGCCGCACTGCTGGTGGTGATCACCCTGGTGCTTTTCTACCTGTACCTGAAGCTGCAGCCGGAATCCCCGGTTGGCAACGCGAGGTAAACCACCATGCTCCTGTCTCCCAATGCCATGGGCCGCCCGCTGCGTACAGGCCTGTACCTGACCACCGGGGTCATCGCGGCCTTCCTGCTGCTGCCAGTGGTGTTCATCGTGTTGCTGTCGTTCGGCTCATCGCAGTGGCTGGTGTTCCCGCCACCGGGCTGGACCTTCAAGTGGTACGGCCAGTTCTTCTCCAACCCGGAGTGGATGGACGCCGCGCTGGCCAGCCTGAAGGTGGCCGTGCTGACCACCATCGCCGCCGTGCTGCTCGGCCTGCCCACCGCATTCGCCCTGGTGCGTGGCCGCTTCCCCGGCCGCGAGCTGCTGTACGGGCTGTTCACCATGCCGATGATCGTGCCGCTGGTGATCATTGCCGTGGCGGTGTACGCGCTGTTCCTCAAGCTTGGCTACACCGGCACGCTGTTCGCCTTCGTGGTCAGCCACGTGATCGTCGCCCTGCCCTTCACCATCATCTCGATCATCAACTCGCTGAAGCTGTTCGACCAGTCGATCGAGGATGCCGCGGTGATCTGTGGCGCCTCGCGCCTGCAGGCGATCTTCAAGGTGACCTTCCCGGCGATTCGCCCGGGGATGATCGCCGGCGGCCTGTTCGCCTTTCTGGTGTCGTGGGATGAAGTGGTGCTGAGCGTGATGATGGCCAGCCCCGACCTGCAGACCCTGCCGGTGAAGATGTGGACCACCCTGCGCCAGGACCTCAGCCCGGTCATCGCCGTGGCCTCGACCTTGCTGATCGGCCTGTCGCTGCTTGTCATGTTCATTGCCGCCGCCTTGCGCCGGCGCACCGAAGCCAACGCCTGAGCGCGCGGAGAAAACAACAATGAGTGCAGTGATCAAAGACAACGCGCACGGCAAGACCCTGGTCAGCCTGCGCGGCCTCAACAAGCACTACGGCGACTTCACCGCCGTGGACAACCTCGACCTGGAAATCCAGGACGGCGAGTTCCTGACCTTTCTCGGCTCCAGCGGCTCGGGCAAGTCCACCACCCTGTCAATGCTGGCCGGCTTCGAAACGCCGAGCAGCGGCGAGATCCTGGTCGATGGCCAGTCGCTGGTCAACGTGCCACCGCACAAGCGCGACATCGGCATGGTGTTCCAGCGCTATTCACTGTTCCCGCACCTGAACGTGCGCGACAACATCGGCTTCCCGCTGGCCATCCGCAAGCTCGGCGCCAGCGAAACCAGCAAGCGCGTCGATGCCATGCTCAAGCTGGTGCAGCTGGAGAAGTTCGCCCACCGCAAGCCGTCGCAGATGTCCGGTGGCCAGCAGCAGCGCGTGGCGATTGCCCGGGCGCTGGTGTACGAGCCGCGCATCCTGCTGATGGACGAACCGCTCGGTGCGCTGGACAAGAAGCTGCGCGAAGACCTGCAGGACGAACTGCGCCAGTTGCACCGGCGCCTGGGCATCACCATCGTCTACGTCACCCACGACCAGGAAGAAGCCATGCGCCTGTCCCAGCGCATCGCCATCTTCAGCCACGGCAGGATCGTCGGCCTGGGCACCGGTTACGACCTGTATCAGAACCCGCCGAATGCCTTCGTCGCCTCGTTCCTGGGTAACTCCAACTTCCTGCGGATCAAGGCCAGCAGCAATGGCGCGGGCAGCTTCGAGGGCCAGCCGGTGGCCATCCGCCTGACCCCGGGCCTGGCCGCCTCGCAGGATGCCCTGATCATGGTACGCCCGGAAAAGGCCCTGGCCCTGACCACCGAACAGGCCACGCGCGAGCCGCTGCCGGCGGGCTGGAACGAGGTCAGCGCCAAGGTTGGCGAAGTATTGTTCCTGGGCGAGAGCCAGACCTGCCATGTGGTGACCGCGGGCGGCACCGAGCTGACGGTGAAGGCGCTGTCGGCCGCGGGCATGCCGATGCAGCCGGGGGATACCGTGAAGGTGCGCTGGGCGGTGGCGGATGCGTGCATTTATACCGAGTGGGCAGAGAGTGACCTGAGCAAGTCCGCCGGGGCGCATTAACATCTTGAGTGCTGCAACGCCTGGTAGACCGAGCGCCGCGCGGGCGGCGCTCGGTCTACCAGGCGTTGCACAACTCAAGATGTGAACAACACCGTCACATTATCATCACGCCACTGTCGTAATCTGCCGGCCAACCCTATGCCATAGGCCTCCCGGCATGCCCCGCCTGCTTGTCTTGCTGCTCACCCTGCTACCGCTGGCGACCCTGGCCGAGCCCGCGCCCCTGCGCGTGCAAGGCTCCAACACCATTGGCGCGGCCTTGCTGCCGGCGCTGGTGCAAGGGCAGTTGCGCGCACAGCAAGCTACTGCCATCGAACAACACCCGGGCGAGTTGGCCAACGAGACCGTTATCACCGCACGTGACGCGCACGGCCAGCCTTTGCGCATCGATATCGCCGCCCACGGTTCCAGCACCGGCTTCTTCGCCCTGGGCCATGGCGACGCCGACCTGGCCGCCGCCTCGCGGCCGATCAACGACAGCGAAGCACGCCAACTGCAGGCTTTGGGCGACCTGCGCGCCGCTGCCGCCGAACAAGTCATCGGCCTGGATGGCGTTGCAGTCATCGTTCACCCTGACAACCCGTTGCCGCAGCTCACTACCCGGCAACTGGCGCAGGTTTTCTCGGGGCAGATCCAGCGCTGGGAGCAACTGGGCGTCAGTGGCGGGGCCATCCACCTGTACGCCCGTGACGACCGCTCCGGTACCTTTGAGACCTTCAAGGCACTGGTGCTGGAACCCCAGCACGGCGGGCTTTCGCCCAAGGCCCAACGCTTCGAGTCCAGCGACGAGCTGGCCGCGCGAGTGAGCACCGACCGCCAGGCCATCGGCTTCAGCAGCCTGGCAGCAATACACGGGGCCAAGGTGCTGGCGGTGGCCGAGGGCGACGCACCTGCCATGTTGCCGGAGCGCGCGCTGGTGGCCAGCGAAGACTACCCATTGTCACGGCGCTTGTACTTCTATTTGCCGGCCAACCCCAAGCCCCAGGCCAGGGCCCTGGCTGACTTTGCCCAGAGCCCGGCCGGCCAGGCGATCGTCGCCCGGCAGGGCTTCGTTTCGCAGCAGATCAAGGCCCAACCTGTAGCGCCCCTGGCGAACATGCCGCCGCGCTATCGCACCCTGGCCCAGCAGGCGCAGCGGCTGAGCGTCAACTTCCGCTTCCAGGAAGGCAGCGCCAGCCTCGACAACAAGGCCCTGCGTGATGTACAGCGGGTGGCCGAGTACCTGCGCAACGCCGGCAAGCTGCAGCGTAAAGCGGTGCTGGTGGGCTTTGGCGACCCCAAGGAGACACCCGGTCGCGCCGCCCTGCTCTCCCGCCTGCGGGCCCAGGCCGTGCGCCGTGAGCTGGCGCGCGATGGCGTGGAGGTGCTTGAAGTGACGGGTATGGGGGATGAACTGCCGGTGGCAGGAAACGAGCTGGAGCAAGGGCGACTGCGTAATCGTCGGGTGGAAGTGTGGGTGTATTGATCTGAAAGCAGCGCACATCCCTGTAGGAGATTTCCCAGCCCTTTGGGCTGCGCTGTCGCTTGGAGAGCTGAATTCGCAAGCGGTCCGCGTACCCTGTGGGAGCGGCTTTAGCCGCGAAGAATCCAACGCGGTGCATGGCACCGGCTGCGCCGGTGTTCGCGGCTAAAGCCGCTCCCACAGGGTCCCTGCTAATTCAATGAGTTATGTGCTGCTCCTAAAGGGTGCGTGCGTACACTGTGTGCCTGCCTGGCAAAGAAATGTAACAGCTCCCCATTCGGCATCACCGGCAAACGGGTCTAGGCTCAAGCCCATGTGATACCGGGCCCCTCTGACGGCTGCCAGGCCGCCATGTCGGATCACTGTTGCCATGCAACGTCGACATTCAAGGAGGGGCTCATGACAGCTCTACAGGTATTCCTCACCACCCCGTTCCTCGGTACCAGCACCTGGTTGTGGCTGGTGTTCATGGCCATCGTCATCGGTTTGCTGGTACTCGACCTGGGTGTGCTGCACCGCCACGACCGGGAAATCGAAATGCGTGAAAGCCTGCTGCTGTATTCGGGCTATTTCAGCGTCGGCGTGCTGTTCGGCGCCGGGGTCTGGTACCAGCTGGGTGCGCAGTCGGCGCTGGAGTTCTACACCGGGTTCCTGGTCGAGCAGTCGCTGTCGATGGACAACGTGTTCGTCATGGCGATGATCTTTGGCTACTTCGCCATCCCCCGCCGCTACCAGCACCGCGTGCTGTTCTGGGGCATCCTCGGGGTGGTGTTCCTGCGGGCGATCATGATCGGCGTGGGCGCGGCGCTGGTGCAGAACTTCGCCTGGGTGCTGTATATCTTCGGTGCCTTCCTGCTGTTTACCGGGGTGAAGATGGCGCTGTCGAAAGAAGACAGCCGTCCGGACCTGGCCAACAACCCGATCCTGAAGTTCGTGCGCCGGCACATGCGGGTCACCGAGCAGATCCACGGCTCGCACTTCTTCGTGCACCAGACCCCGCCCGGGGAGCACAAGGCAGTGCGCTATGCCACCCCGCTGTTCATGGCACTTGTACTGATCGAATTGGCCGACCTGGTGTTCGCCGTCGACAGCGTGCCGGCAATCTTCGCCATCACCCAGGACCCGTTCATTGTCTACACCTCGAACATCTTCGCTATCCTCGGCTTGCGCTCGCTGTATTTTGCGCTGGCGGCGTTGATGCACCGGTTTGTGTACCTCAAGTACGCGTTGGCGCTGGTGTTGATCTTCATTGGCTGCAAAATCTTCTATCACGGCATGGTGGGTAAGGTGCCGGCGTTGCTGTCGTTGGGGGTGACGTTCGGGTTGTTGCTGGGTGGGGTGGTGGTTTCGTTGCTCAAGACTCGGAGGGAGAAGCCGGAAAGCAAGGAGGCTCAATCCAGACAGCCTTCAAATGCCGATAGTACAGCCAGCCAGAAAGAGGAAGACCCGCAGATGCGGGTCTGATCCCCGCTCTACTTGAATTTAAATAGTGCCCATACAACCACCATCCAGATGAAACCAGTCATGATTAGCCACGCGGATATCTTCAACCTACGCTTAAGCTTCCGCGGAAACGCATTTAACTCACCGACATCCAGTTGCCCCATACGCAGTACTAGCCACGGAAATGCAACTAGTCCACTCACCGTACAAAGGGTCATCCAGCGCCACTTAAATGATCCAGAACCCCATGCACGCTTAATGCTTTCGAAATAGGGATTGCTCGTAATGGCCGAGCAAGCGATGCCATAATCTTTTGTCAACGTCGAGACAGCACTAAGGACTAGCCCTGGCATGCCGATAACAAAAGGGCTGAGTAGAATTACCAATTTGGCAAGTGGTTGCCAGCCAGTAATGTCAATCACTGGTCGCCTCGTAAATAACTTCGCCTACCGACTCACCAAGCATCCCGCCCAGCGCTCCTCCAGCCATACCGCTGGCTCCCACCAGCACATGCCGCACACTGGCGCGGCCAGACCTGCAGAGCCCATAGTAATAACGGCACATATTGTTCCAGATACAAGGGTTGCTCCTGAGGAACCAAGCATGGCTCCGGCGGTCCCAACAGCAAAACCTCCTGTCTCGGTCAGCCTGACCTTTTTACAAGCTTCAGTCTCACCAGCTCGACAAACCTCTTGCACTTTCAGATAAGACGAAGTCCCACCCAACCCAATTGCAGCATACCCACCATATTCAAGGTACTTGCTGAGCCGCGCCACTTTGTCCAGATGCGTCCCATACCCCGGAATCTGCCCCGGCCCGCCCGCTTTCGACCAATGGTGCACAAGGCTTTTGGTCAAAATGTTCAAGCTCTTCTTCAGCCGCTCATAGCTGCTCAGGTTCAGCTGTTTGTTAAATTGGCAATGTGGCATCATGCTCGGCCAATTGCAGCAGCACCTGTGCGGCTGCAAGTCTCTGATAGTAGGAACAAGGCTGGGCAAAAAAAGGAAGACTCGCAAATGCGGGCCTGAGGTATCGTTAGACTTTAATCATAACGTAACCAATCAATGCCCAAAGCAGCGAAATAGATATCAGCCACACTGCTATAATCATTTTTCGCTTCAAGAACGGTGGAAAGTCCTTAAGTTCCTGCTCATCAAGCCAGCCCATATATAGATGCAGCCTGGGAAACGCGACCAAAGCGCTCACCGTGCTTAACAACAAGCAGCGAGACCTCAGGTTTACTCCTCCCCAAACAAGCTTCATTTGCTCCAAGTAAGGGTTGCTTGTGATAGCTGACAAAGCGACTTTATAATCACGAGACATCGCGATTTGCACGTTTATAGCAAGACCTGACATCCCAATGGCAAACGGACCAATCAGGAATGCTAGCTTAAATAGTGGCGGCCAACTTTCAAAGTCAATCATCTGCCACCTCATAAAGCACTTCACCGGCCTTCTCTCCTAGAGCGCCAATGCCCTCAGCCCCTACTGCAGAGCCGGCACCAACGATGACAATCCCGCATACCGGAACGCCAAGCCCACCAGTACCGACTGAGAAAACCCCGCATAGGGCAGTCGCAACAGCACCTCCCGCCCAAGCGCCAAGCATGCCTCCTCCCAAGCCCCCCGCGAAGCTACCCGTTTCAGTGAATCGAACCTTTTTACAATCACCAGTTTCACCGGCCCGACACACTTCCTGCACTTTTAGATATGAAGAACCTCCACCCAGCCCAATCGCAGCATACCCACCATATTCAAGGTACTTGCTGAGCCGCGCCACCTTGTCCAGGTGCGTCGCATACCCCGGAATCTGCCCCGGCCCGCCCGCTTTCGACCAATGGTGCACAAGGCTCTTGGTCGAAATGTTCAAGCTCTTCTTCAGCCGCTCATAGCTGCCCAGGTTCAGCTGTTTGTTGAGGTACGCCGCTTTCAACTGTCCATCCAGTTGCTGCAGCAGCTGTCGCCGTTCGGCAAAAAAGCCCGGGCTGTTCAAGTGGCCATGGCGCATGAACTCGCGCTGATGCAGTTGCTCGATACTGGTCAGCGTATTACTGACCTGCTTCAAACCTTGTTCCAGCATGTCCTTGCCCACGCCCATGGACTGGCTGGCATTGCTGAGCAAGCCGGCGATTTCGGCCTGGTGCTCCATCATGAAGTCCGCTTCGGCGAAATCGAGCACCGCCAGCGCGCGGCGTGCGTGCTGCGCCGCCGCCATCAACTGCCCCTCCTCGCGGGTGCAGGCATCACCATTGTCAGGGTCACCGATAACGAAGATTTCCCCTGCCTTGAAGCCTTGCTCGAACGTCGGGTTAAGCCGTTGCAGCCGGGAGATTGGCAACGTGGCATCGTGCTCGGCCAATTGCAGCAGCACCTGTGCGAATGACATGCGCCGAGGCACTACATAGAACCCGGGCTCCAGGGTTCCGGGCAACGCACTTACTATGGGTTGGGAGAAACGCCCGGGGTAGATCGCGGCTGATGGCGCGGCAGAGTGGCTATTCGCGCGCCCTCCAAGGGAACGCAGGGGCGGAAATGCTTCACCCAACGGTGCGACCACCCGATTGCTGCCCGGTGGACAGCCACAGACTACCAGCGCACCGTCCATGGCCACCCGGCGGCCATCGGAAATGAAGTGGTCCACCCCTTCAGCGACCATCCCCTCCTGCCCGCAGAGGGGGCATGGCGTGGTGCGATCACCTTCGCGCAGCACCATTCGGCCCTCGTCAAGATAGCTGGCGTCCGTGGCAATGCAGACAGCCCCCGTAGTGGTGACATCGCTATCTACTGCCTGACCTTTTCCCTCCAGACTGACACGCATATGCAAACTCCCTGTGCATGGTTGAGGTTGAAAACCTAACATCAGCAAGGGAGGCTCAAGTGGCTTGGGTCGAAATTCAGAAGTTTCTTACAAAGTTTGAGATGAGCAAGCCCATGAGTCTGCTGGCGACGAAGGCGGCCAAGGATCGGGGGGGGGACCTGAAGACACAGTGAACCGTCAAGGGCCCCCTTCGCGGGCTTGCCCGCCCCCACAGGTACTGCGCGCAGCTCGGAGGCGGCACGGTACCTGTGGGAGCGGGCAGGCCCGCGAAGAGGCCGGAACAGGCCGGCAAAATCACCGCCCGCTACGCAACATCTCCGCCGGCACGTACTTGCCGATCTCATACTTGCCAATTGCTGCCCGGTGCACTTCATCCGGCCCGTCGGCCAGGCGCAGGGTGCGCTGCATGGCATACATGTAGGCCAGCGGGAAGTCGCCACTCACCCCTGCCCCGCCATGAATCTGGATCGCCCGGTCGATCACCTTCAGTGCCACGTTCGGTGCCACGACCTTGATCTGCGCAATCTCGCTGCGGGCCACCTTGTTGCCGACCGTGTCCATCATGTAGGCCGCCTTCAGTGTCAGCAGCCGGGCCATGTCGATCTCCATGCGCGAGTCGGCGATCTTGTCGACGTTGCCGCCCAGGCGCGCCAATGGCCGGCCGAAAGCCGTACGCTCCACCGAGCGCTTGCACATCAGTTCCAGCGCCCGCTCGGCCATGCCGATCGAACGCATGCAGTGGTGGATACGCCCCGGCCCCAGGCGCCCCTGGGCAATCTCGAAGCCACGGCCCTCACCCAGGATCACGTTCTCATACGGCACCCGCACGTTCTCGAAAAGCACCTCGGCGTGGCCATGGGGGGCATCGTCATAGCCGAACACCGGCAGCGGGCGGACGATCTTCACCCCGGGCGTATCGGTGGGCACCAGCACCATCGAGTGCTGCTGGTGGCGCGGCCCTTCAGGGTCGGACAGGCCCATGAAGATCATCACCTTGCAGCGTGGGTCGCAAGCGCCGGAAGTCCACCACTTGCGCCCGTTGATTACCCATTGGTCACCATCACGCACCGCGGTGGCAGCCATGTTGGTGGCATCCGAGGAGGCCACGTCCGGTTCGGTCATGGCGAACGCCGAGCGGATCTCGCCACGCAGCAGCGGCTCCAGCCACTGGCGCTTCTGCGCCTCGCTGCCATAGCGCACCAGCACTTCCATGTTGCCGGTGTCCGGCGCCGAGCAATTGAACGGCTCCGGGCCGAGCAACGAGCGGCCCATGATTTCCGCCAGCGGGGCATATTCCAGGTTGCTCAGGCCGGCGCCGTATTCAGATTCGGGCAGGAACAGGTTCCACAACCCTTCGGCGCGGGCCTTGGCCTTGAGCTCCTCCATGATCGCGGTGGGCTGCCAGCGGTCGCCCTCGGCGACCTGGCGCTCGAACACCGCCTCGGCGGGGTAGACATAGGCGTCCATGAACGCGCTGACGCGCTCGCGCAGTGCCTGGACCTTGGGCGAATAGGCGAAATCCATCGGGGCTACCTTCACGGTTCGGAGTACATGGGCCAGAGCCTAGAGCAGCATGGGCCCATCCATCTAGTCTATTTTCCACGTGTATAAACATTCATAACCGATATATGATCGCCCCATAATTCCAACAAAGAGCGGCGCCCATGAACCTCAGCAAGGTCGACCTCAACCTGTTCATCGTGTTCGATGCGATCTACACCGAAGCCAACCTGACCCGCGCCGGGCAGATCGTCGGCATCACCCAGCCGGCAGTGTCCAACGCCCTGTCGCGGCTGCGTGAAACCTTCAACGACCCGCTGTTCGTGCGCACTGCGCAAGGCATGGTGCCCACGCCCATGGCGCAGAACATCATCGGCCCGGTGCGCAATGCCCTGGCGCTGCTGCGCACGTCAGTGCAGGAAAGCCGCATCTTCAACCCGCAACAGGCCAACAAGACCTTCCGCATCAGCATGACCGACCTGACCGAAGCGGTGATCCTGCCGCCTCTGTTCCAGCGTTTGCGCCGCCTGGCGCCGGCGGTGCTGATCGAGAGCTTCCTGTGCAAGCGCCGCGAGACCACCAAGGAACTCGCCGCCGGCCGCCTGGACTTCGCCATCGACGCACCGTTGAACACCGACCCGCAGGTACGCCACGTCAAACTGATGCAAGACCGCTATGTCTGCGCCCTGCGCCAGGGCCACCCACTGGCAGACCGCAAGCTGACGCTGGACAACTACCTGGGCATGACCCACATCCATATCTCCAGCCGCCGCAATGGCCTGGGCTACGTCGACCTGGCCCTGGGCAAGATGGGCGTGCAACGCAAGGTTGCCTTGCGCTCGCAGCATTACCTGATGGCCTCGCAGGTGTTGCAGCAGACCGACATGGCGATGACCGTCCCCGAGCGCTTTGCCCGCCGCCATCAGTTGCGCTACCAAGCACTGCCGGTGGAGGTACCAGCGCTGGAAACGCACCTGTACTGGCATGAAAGCACCGATCAGGACCCGGCCAACCGCTGGATGCGCGAGCAGATCACCGAGTTGTGCGAACGCGTGGTGGCCGAGGAAGAGAAGGCTGTGGAGTCGGCCTGAAGAGGGCTACCGAGGGGCCTTTGGTGAGCCCCTCCCGGCCAAGAGAAAAAAATTCTATGTATAACTTATTAGAGAGAAATTTTTTTCAACAATCTTGAGAACAGAGTCGCTGGAAGCGAAAAATGTCTCTCCAGCAGTGGGTACGCTTGCTTCAACGATCGCCGATTTCACGGCAACAGACACGGACCCGCCCCAATGCCTAGCGCCCCGCTCTACTTCGATTACGCCGCCACCACTCCGGTCGACGACCGGGTCATCGAAACCATGCTCGCCAGCCTTGGCAGCCAGGCCAACTTCGGCAACCCGGCGTCCAGTGGCCATGCCTTCGGCCAGGCCGCCCGCCGCGCCGTGGAGCAAGCCCGCCAGCAAGTGGCCGAACGGGTCGGCGCACAGGCCGATGCACTGGTCTGGACCTCGGGTGCAACCGAGTCCAATAACCTGGCGCTCAAGGGCATTGCCCAAGGCCTCGGCCAGCCCGGGCACCTGATCACCAGCCAGCTGGAACACAAGGCCGTGCTCGACACCGTGGCCGAACTGGAGCGCCAGGGCTGGGCCATTACCCGCCTGACACCGGATGCCGCCGGCCTGATTCAGCCCGCAGCGGTGCAGGCAGCGTTACGCACCGACACCCGCCTGGTGTCGCTGATGGCGGTCAACAATGAACTGGGTACGATCACCGACTTTGCCGCAATTGGCGAACAGGTGCGTGCCCACGGTGCCCTGCTGCACGTGGATGCGGCGCAGGCGGTGGGCAAACTGGCCATCGACCTGAGCGTAATGGCCGTGGACCTGATGTCGTTCTCGGCGCACAAGGTGTATGGCCCCAAGGGCATCGGTGCACTCTACGTCGGGCCGCGCGCCCGTACGCTGATGCGCGCGCAGATGCACGGTGGCGGCCATGAGCAGGGCCTGCGTTCCGGCACCCTGGCGACCCACCAGATTGCCGGCATGGGCAGCGCCTTTGCCTTGGCCGGCCAGCCCGGCGACAGCGAACACCTGCGCCTAGAGCAACTGGCCAGGCGCCTGCGCGAAGGCCTGCTGGCCCTGCCCGGCGTCACCCTCAACGGCTGCGCCAACCAGCGCATTCCCCACACGCTGAACCTGTGTATCGACAACAAGGGCTTCAACAGTGCGGCGCTGGCCAGCGAGCTGGCGTTGTCGACTACCTCGGCCTGCAACTCGGCGAGCAATGCAGCCTCGCATGTGCTGCTGGCGTTGGGGCTGGATGAGCGCCAGGCACGCAACAGCGTGCGCCTGAGCATCGGGCGTTTCAGCAACGAGGCTGAAGTGGACAAGGCGCTAGAAGTGTTTGGCCGGGTGCTGACAGCGGCATCAGCAGCGCTTTGGTGAAGCTGCCCTAGAAAAGCCGGCTGTCCGGGGTGAAGTCCTCGACCTCGAGCCTGGCGCTGTTTGCCTGTGGATGGCGCGGGTTGAACAGGTAATTGGTGGTGCTGGGCATGATCGCGCTCGGCACCGGCAACAGCAATGCCGAACACTCATCCAGAAAGCGGTTGCCCAGGCCCCGGGTCAGTTCGGTCTGGCTCGACCAGCCAGGCTGCAATACGGGCAACTGCGCTTGCGAAACGGTATCGGGCAATTCGATGCGAAGCAGCCTCATGGTGGAGGGGAAATCCTCAGGGTCGATCTCCAGGTGCACCAGCACCTCGAGCATCGCCCCGGCCGGACTGGTGGCGGCATACACCACTGGCCGGCCCGCCTGGTGCCAGCGGCCGCTGATACGCAAGCCGCCCGTTCCGCTCAAATCTGCATAGGCGCTGATACGCCACAGAATCACAGGCCAAAACCCTCGGCGATCTGCAGCAACATCTCTTCGACCTGGGTGGTGCCTTGCTGGGTGGTGAGCATCTGCATGGGGGTCAGCCCCGAGAAGCGCTCCTTGGGCTTGGACAGCCAGCGCTTGGCCTTGCCCGCTTCGCCGAAGACGGCTTCGGCCATGGCGGTGATATGGGCCGAGCGGAACAGCCGGTCGCTTTCTTCCACGGTCAGTGGCTGGTCGCGTTCGATGCGGGATTTCAGGGTACGCAGGGGAATGATCTGGTCACGCTCCACGGGGGTGAACACACCGAGTTCGGTCAGTTTCACCAGCCAGGTGGCGGCAAAGCCATGGGTGATGCGGGTGTGGATTTCGAAATCACTGGCGAGTTCGGGGATTTCCAGCAGTGCATGCAGGCGCGCCCGGTACTCGTGGTAACCGTTGTCGCGAAGCACTTCGGCAAGCATGGCGCTCTCCCTTCCGGCGTTTACCGAGAAGTATGCGGCATATGCCGGATTTTGCAAGCCGACCGGGAAGACGGGGCCGCAGAGCGGCCCCCCCCAATCTCACAGGAAGGTGAACACCTGCGAAGCCGGCAACCGCGACTTGTTCAGCCCGGCATTGAAGTCCGTCTCGCTGCGATAGCCCAGGCTGAGAACCACCACGCTGGTGAAGCCACGTTCGCGCAGGCCCAGTTCGGCATCGAGAATCTTGCTGTCGAAGCCCTCGATCGGCGTGGCATCCAGCCCATGTGCAGCAGCCCCCAGCAAGGCAGTACCCAACGCCAGGTAGGTCTGCTTTTCCATCCAGTGCTGCACGTCTTTCTGGTCAAAGCGGTGCAGGTCGACGTAGTGCCGGCGGCTCTGGTTCTGCGCGGCACGCGCCTGCTCATCACGGAAGCGGCCATCGGCAGCTTCCTGGTCGAGCACGGCATTCAGGTGCGCTTCGCTCATCTCGGTACGGGTGCAGAACACGATCACATGCGAGGCATCGAGGATCTTCGGCGAATTGTAGGCATAGCGCTCTGCGGTGCTCTTGGCCAGGCGGGCCTTGCCTTCGGCACTGTCGGCAACGATAAAATGCCACGGCTGCGAGTTGACCGAGGACGGACTGTGGCGCAGTTGCTCGAGCAGGGCATCGACAGTGGCCTGGGGAATACGGCGCGAGGCATCGTAGGCTTTGGTGGTGTAGCGGCGCTTGGCCAGCGAGACGGTATCCATGCAAAACTCCGGGAATGAACGGGGGATTTGCCGGGCATCTTATCTTTCCTGCAGAAAAGAAAAACCGGCACAATGCAGCAACACTTTCATCCCAGGAGTGAAAATGCTGCGCATCGCCGACCTCGAACTGTTCGTCCGCAGCAGCGTGCTGGGCAGCTTTACCGCCGCCGCTCACGAGGCACAGCTGCTGCCGGGCCAGGTGGCCGCCGCGATCAAGCGCCTGGAGCGCGAACTCGACGTGCGCCTGTTCGCCCGCACCACCCGCAGCCTGCGCCTGACCGCTGAAGGCGAGTTGTACCTGCCTACCGCCCTGAATGTGCTGGAGAGCCTGCGCCAGGGCCGTGAGGACCTGCATGGCAACCCCAGCTCCCTGCGCGGCACCCTGCAAGTGTCGGCACCGTCCGACCTGGGCCGCAACATGCTGCTGCCCTGGCTGAGCGCCTTCCGCCGCGAACACCCGGCCCTGCACCTGCGTTTCTTCCTGTCCGACCAGATCGCCGACCTCAACCGCGACCCGGTGGACGTAGCGATCCGCTATGGCCTCAACCAGGACGCCAACTACATTGCCCTGCCGCTGGCCGACTGGAACCGCCGGGTGCTGGTCGCCGCGCCCGACTACCTGGCCCGCCACGGCCACCCGCTCACGCCCGACGCCCTGCAGCAGCACGCCTGCCTGCTGTACATGCAGCACAACCGGGTCTATGACAAATGGCGGGTGGGCAACCGTACCGTGCAGGTGCGCGGGCCGCTGGTCAGCGACGATGCCGACGTGATCCGCCGCCTGGCCTTGCAGGGTGAAGGTATCGTCTACAAGTCGTGGCTGGACGTAAGCGCCAACATCGTGGCCGGCGAACTGGAAATCGTCCTGCCCGAATACCTCGGTGAACCCGCCCCGGTCACCCTGGTGTGCCCGCACCGCAAGCAACTCACGCCCGCAGTGGCACAACTGCACCTGTGGCTGCGCGAACGCTTCGAGGCACTGCGCAACCGGGCGCTGACCAACGGCTGCACAATCGTTCCAGACTGAACAGCGGGCATGGGCTGCAGTACTGGTTTGAGCCTTCTATTGCCAGTACCGGCCTCTTCGCGGGCACGCCCGCTCCCACAGGTACTGCATCAACGTCAGAAGCGATGCAGTACCTGGGGGAGCGGGCGTGCCCGCGAAAAAACCGGCACGGTCATTCAGGAATGCCCAGGCACCCCGCCCAGCGCCTCGCGGAACCGCCGGGTGCTGACAACGGCCAGCAGCAACCCGACCACCGCCACGCTACCGCCCACCAGGCCGATATCCGCCACGTCCAGCTGGCTGCTGACGATACTGCCCAGCAACGCGCCGCCGCCGATACCGATGTTGTAGATACCCGAGAACAGCGCCATGGCCACATCGGTGGCATCGGATGCCAGTTTCAGGGTCTTGGACTGCAAGGACAGGCTGAAACTGAGGATCGCCACCCCCCAGAACATGCTCAACGCGGCGAACACATGGAAGTTGCCCGACAGCGGCAACAGCAGCAACAGGCATGCCGCCAGCAGGCCGATCGAACCCACCAGGAAGCCATGCGGAAAGCGCTCGCTGTAACGGCTGAACAGCAACGAGCCGAACACCCCGGCACCGCCGAACAGCAGCAGCAACAGCGTGGTGCGCTCACCGCCGATCTGCGCCACGTGCAGGGCGAACGGCTCGATGTAGCTGTAGGCGGTGAACTGTGCGGTAATCACCAGCGTTACCAGCACATAGGTGATCACCAGCGCCGGGCGCTTGAACAGGACCGGCAGGCTGCGCAGCGAGCCCGAGTTCTGGCTGGGCAGCAGCGGCAGCGACTTCATCAGGCACAGCATGGTCGCCAGCGCCACCCCGGCAATGCTCAGGAAGGTGATGCGCCAGCCCAGCGCTTCGCCCACCACACGGCCCAACGGGATGCCCAGGACCATGGCCAGGGTGGTGCCGGTGGCCAGCAGGCCCAGCGCCTTGGCCTGCTGGCCGGGCGGTGCCACGCGCACCGCCAGGGAGGCAGTGATGGCCCAGAACACCGCATGTGCCAGGGCAATGCCGATGCGGCTGACCAGCAACATGGCAAAGCTCTGTGACAACCACGACAGCAAGTGGCTGACGATGAACACCAGGAACACGAACAGCAACAGGCGCCGCCGCTCGATGTTGCGGGTCAGCAGCATCATCGGCAGCGAGGCCAGCGCCACCACCCAGGCATAGATGGTCAGCATCAGGCCGACCTGGGCAGTACTCATGTCGAAGCTGCGGCCAATGTCGCTGAGCAGCGCCACCGGGACGAACTCGGTAGTGTTGAAGATAAAGGCCGCCAGGGCCAGAGCAATGACGCTCAGCCAGCTGCCGCTACCCGCCGTGGGTGGCATGTTGGTAGGTGTGGGTCCGTTCATGGGGTGGAAACCGGTTCTCCGCAGACAAGGCAACAGGACGCACGCCAGCCACCCGCTTGCCGGGGTGTCGACGCACGCTTTGTTATTGGAAGGAATGCCGGCATGGTACGCGTCACGCCGGGGCCTCACAACCGCGAGGCGGGTAGAAGGAGTACCATGCGCGCTTTGTATGAAACGCGTATGCAGCAACAAGGAGCCCGATCCGCTCATGGACCAGCAGCCCCCACAGCAGCAGTGGCAGCAGGCGGTCACCGCCTACGCCCAGGCTGTCAACGACTATGTCGCGCAGGGCCGCGCGCAAGGCTGGGATGACCTCGAAGAACCCCTGCCGCAAGCCACCGAACACTTGCTCGATGCCTGGCTCGAAGCCCTGCAAGCCGCCAACCGGCCTGGTGTCGAAGCCTTCGAGCAGCAAGCCTTCCGCGAAGCCTGGCCGCCCGCCCACCACCCATTGCTGGCGCTGATCAAGGAGAACGGACAAGGCATCTGCAACGTCCTGCTGCTGGACGACGGCAGCCTGCTGGCACGTATCGGCATGCCGCATGACAAAGGCCAGGTGGTGCGCATCGACCGTCACGGGGTGACCCCGGTGATCGGCGTCGATCATTTCGGCCGCTGCCCGGCCCGCCGCTACTTCGCCCTGGCCAATGCCGAGGGCGTGCGCGTGACCGATGGCTGGGGCGGCCCGCAAGTGCTGCGTCTGGCCTGGCCCACGGGGCTGGAGGGGTTGCCGCCGGGTTACCCGTTCGAACCGTTCGACCTGCCGCCCACGCCGACCGCGCTGATCCCCTTCCCGGATGGCCAGCGTGTGCTGCTGGTGAGTGCCGAGGGTATCTTCCTGCTGACCCGCCACGGCGCGACCCGCCTGCTGCCACACCAGGCGCGGGTGCTCGACGAGCTGGACGAAGGCACCGACCCGGACGACATCTACCTGGGGCTGAGCATGGAGCACGGTGCGGTGTCGGCAGATGGCCAGTTGATCGTGGTCGGCGAGCAAGGCAGCCGTCACCTGGTGCTGGACGAGCAGCTCAGGCCCGTGGCAGCAATCGGCCCGGCCAGCGAGTACCCGCACTTCGCGCTGTTCAACCGCGCGGGAGACCAGTTGATACTCAATGCCTGCCATTTCTACAGTGGCGCCACGCTGGCAGTCAGGGTGGCCGACTTGCCGGGGCTGGATACCGATTACTACAGCCAGGACCCGCGCACCCCGCTGGTGCAGGATGGCGCGCGGGTGTATGCCGGTGTGGCACGCGACGGCGAATATATCGTGGGGGATGCCTATGGTTACCTGCGGGCGTTTGGCGAAGATGGCGTGGAGCATTGGCAGCATTACCTGGGGTCGACCATCAGTGCGCTGGATATCAGTGCCGACGGGCGTACGCTGGTGGCGGCGAGCCATGCCGGGTTTGTTTCGGTGATTGCCCTGGACAGCGGGCGGCCGGCCTGGCAGATCGGTACCGGGGCACATGGCGAGGTACGGCGGTGGTTGTTCTGGAAAGGCTGGGACAGGGCATTGGCCTGGTAACAGATCCAGTATTCATTACCTGTCTCGGCCTCTTCGCGGGCTCGCCCGCTCCCACAGGTACTGCACAGACTTCGGAAGCTGTGATTTACCAGTGGGAGCGGGTTCACCCGCGAAGAGGCCAGCACAGGCAACCCATCAGTCAGCCCTGCAAAGTGGCCATATCGATCACGAACCGGTACTTCACATCCCCGGCAATCATCCGCTCATACGCCTGGTTGATGTTGCAAATATCCAGCAGCTCGATATCACAACGAATGGCGTGCTCGGCACAGAAGTCCAGCACTTCCTGTGTCTGGGCAATACCACCGATCAACGACCCCGCCAGCACCCGACGCTTCATCACCAGATTGGCCGCATGCACCGCCGGGTCGATCGGCTCGATCAGGCCGACCAGGATGTGCACGCCATCGAACTTGAGGGTTTCCAGGTACGGATTGAGGTCGTGCTGCACCGGGATGGTGTCGAGCAGGAAGTCGAAGCGACCCGCCGCAGCGCGCATCTGCTCGGCATCGGTAGACACGATCACATGGTCGGCACCCTGGCGGCGGGCCTCCTCGGCCTTGGCCTGGGAGCGGGTGAACAGGGTCACTTCGGCGCCCAGGGCCTTGGCCAGCTTGATACCCATGTGGCCCAGGCCGCCCATGCCAAGGATGCCGATCTTGTGACCGGGGCCGACACCGTGGTGCTTGAGCGGCGAATAGGTGGTGATGCCGGCGCAGAGGATCGGCGCGGCGCTGGGCAGGTCCATGCCGGCCGGAATGCGCACCACGAAGTGCTCGCTGACCACGATGCTGCTGGAGTAACCGCCCATGGTGTTGCTGCCGTCGACCCGGTCCGGGGTGGCATAGGTCATGGTCGGCCCTTCCAGGCAGTATTGCTCCAGGTCCTTGGCACAGGCTTCGCAGTGGCGGCACGAATCGACCATGCAGCCCACGCCGACCAGGTCGCCGACTTTGTGCGCGGTCACTTTGTCGCCCACTGCGGTGACCCGGCCGATGATCTCGTGGCCAGGCATCAGGGGGTACACGGCAATGCCCCATTCGTTGCGCGCCTGGTGGATGTCGGAGTGGCACACACCGCAGTACAGGATCTCGATGGCGACGTCGTCCGGGCGCGGGCTGCGGCGCTCGAAGGTCATGGGGGTCAAGGGGCTGGTAGGGGTCTGGGCGGCGTAACCGATGGCGGTGTACATGCAGGGCCTCGCTAAGAAGTGAAACGATTCAGGCGGCGCATTCTGCGCGCCATGCGCCGCCTCGCCCACAGCTGATTCTCCGGCATCCATGCCTGATTCTCCGAAGATGCCATGCAGTGCCTGGCGCCGGGCCGTCATTCTGCGATGATTAGACTGTCCGATTCTCTGCCCAGGTCCATCATGCAACTGACCCGCCATGTCGACGCCAATGCGCCGCTTTGCGCACTGATCCGCAGCCTCGCCACGCGCCCGGGCTTCGTGCCCACGCACCTGCCCCAGGTGCAGGTGCTGAGCTGGGAGCACTATGTGGCCAGCAGCCCGCAGATCTACGAACCCAGCCTGATGATCCTGGCCCAGGGCAGCAAGCTGGCGCGCCTGGGGCCGCGTACCCTGGAGTACGGTGCCGGGCATTACCTGGTGCAGGCATTGTCGGTGCCGTTCATGTGCGAAACCTTCGCCACCCCCGAAGCGCCGTTGCTGGGCGTGGCGGTGGACATCGACCGCGGCGTGCTGGGTGAACTGGTGCAAAGCATGGCCTTGGCGCCGGATGCCGCGGTGCAGGCGCAAACCCCGCAGTCGATGACCTCGGCGGCACTCGATGCTCCGATGCGCGAATGCGTGGAACGGCTGCTGCGCTGCCTGCAGGACCCAATGGACGCCAAGGTGCTGGGCCCGGCGCGGGTACGCGAAGTGCTGTACACCGCCCTGCGCGGCCCACAGGCCGGCGTGTTGCGGGCATTGGTGGAGCAACAGGGGCACTTCGCCCGCATCGGCGCCGCCCTTGCCCACCTGCGCGAGCACTACACCGAGCCGCTGAGCGTGGAAGCGCTGGCCGCGCGCGCCAACATGAGCGTTTCGACCTTCCACGAGCACTTCAAGCGCTGCACCGACATGGCACCGATGCAGTACCTCAAGCGCCTGCGGCTGCTGAAAGCCCAGCAAATGCTGATCGGCGAAGGCCTGGGGGTGGCGCAGGTCGCGCACCGGGTGGGGTACCAGAGCACCTCGCAGTTCAGCCGCGAGTACAAGCGTCAGTTCGCCCGCAGCCCGGGGGATGAGTTGCCGCATCAGAGCCTGCCGGTGTAATCGCCTGCCGGCGATGGGCTGCAGAGCAGCCCGGGCACTCTCAAGGCTTCATTGCCGCTCGACCATCGCCACTATTGCTGCCTGCAATTCGGCCTTGGCCTGCCCGGCGTCCAGCTCCCCCGCCGCAGCTGCCTGCGACAAGGCATCCGCCGCCCCCACCATCAGGCGCATGCCCGCCAGCCCAATGTTGCCACTGGGCGAAAACCCGACCAACGCCTCGCGGCACTTGTCCAGAAACGGCTGCTCATACGCCCGCTTGAGCGCTTCCATTTCCGGCGAGCCGGCCAATGCCGCCGACACTCCCGGTATCTCACGCCCCTGGCTCATCACACAGTCCACGTAGGCCTCGGCAATTACCCCGGCGCGGCTGGCCAGGCTGGCATCACAGCGCACCAGCGCCTGCTCCAGCATTCGCGTCTGGCGTGCGTCGTATTGCTGATACAGCGCCACCAGCAGCCCGGTGCGGGTCTCGAAGTGGTCGTACACCACCGGCTTCGTCACCCCCGCCTGCTCGGCCAAACGGCCGAGGCTCAGGGCATCGGTGCCCTCCTCCCGCACCAACTGCCAGGCCACATCGAGCAACTGCCGACGGCGCTCGTCGCGGCTCAGGCGCTTGCGCGAGTGGGCTTGATCATCGCTTGACATCTATAACCTACCAAAAGTAACTTACCAAACGTAACTTACCTTGAGTATATAGCGCTCCGGGTAATCCTGCATCCCTGTCTTGGAGAGACCACCATGCACGCCCTGATCGTCGTCGGCCATCACGACCCGCAATCCCTCACCCATGCCCTGGCCCGGCAGATCGCCAACGGCCTGGCCAACGCCGGCCACGGCAGCGAAATCGCCGACCTGGCCAGTGAAGGTTTCGACCCGCGTTTCGGCCTGGCCGACCATGCGGTGCACCGCCGGCTCGCAGCCCCGCCGGCGGATGTACTCAAGGAGCAGGCACGCATCGAGCGCGCCGATACGCTGGTGCTGGTCTACCCCATCTATTGGTGGTCGCTGCCGGCCTTGCTCAAAGGCTGGGTCGAGCGGGTGTTCAGCAATGGCTGGGCGTTCGACTATGAAGGGGGGATCACCGTCAAGAAGCTGCGCGGCATGAAGGTGCACCTGGTCGGTGTCGCCGGTGCCGATGGCGGCACCTTCGAACGGCATGGCTATGGCGAGGCGATGCGCGTGCAGATCGAGCACGGCATTTTCGACTACTGCGGCGCCGAGGTACTTAGTTCCACCCTGCTTGACGAAAGCGAAGACGCGGACCCGGCACCGCACCTGCACACGGCACGCAGGCTGGGTGAGCGGATGTTCGCAGACTGCGAGGCCACGGCCTGAATCAGCTCGACAGCGGCCACTGCGCCAACGGCCAGTAAGCGCCCTTGCGCGACTCGTACAGTGTGAAATGGCGGGCGGCGAGGTAGAAATCCGGCGCGCTGCTGGCCTCTGGCGGCTGGCCGCGGTAATCCCTGGCCAGCGTCAGGTGCGGGCGATACTCACGGTCGGCCGCTTCCACCCCCAACGGCAGCAGTGCCTGCTGCAAGCTGTAAACCAGTTGCAACAGGGCCGCTGGCGTCTGCTGCGCCTCCAGCACCAGGGCGCTGGCCCGCTGCCATACCTGCAAGCGGTCCAGTAACAGCCGTGGTGCCGTGGCCGGTAGCGCCAGCTGGTCGACTGCCGCACAAATTGCAGGCACCTGGGCGGTATCCACATCGCCGAGGAACAGCAGTGTTACATGGAAGTTGGCGGCCGGCACCGGCTTGCCGCTGCGCAGGCTCAGGCCACGTCGCCACTGAGCCAGCGCGCGGCGCTGGGCATCGCTGACCGACAAGGCGAAGAACAGCCGCTTGAAGGGGGTACCGCTGGGGCGTACGTCCTGAATCATACGAACTCCTGAACATGAAACGTTTGCGCAAGGCTGCAGGGCATTAAACCTAAGTCGCCCCGTCATTGCGTAACAATAAGTACAAACTACCCCCATGATTGTTTATGCTGGCGGGCTCATGCCATGGCGCATGGCCATTTTTCGACAAGTAAACGTCCATGAAAATTGCACTCGTACTCATCTTCGTCCTCTCGATCGCCTATGTTCACCTGCGCGGTCGGGTTCGCCACAAGCTGACCCGTCAGCTGGGCGACCACTCCAGCTTCCTGGCACCGGTCAACAGCTTCCTGTACCTGTTTTCCAGGCATCCGGCCAAGCCTTACCTGCCGGTGGAGGCCTTCCCCGAGCTGCAGACACTGCAGGACCACTGGCAGGAAATCCGCGAAGAGGCCCGCCAGCTGCTGCATGTGGGCGAAATCAAGAAGTCCGACAATTACGATGATGTCGGTTTCAACTCATTCTTCAAGACCGGCTGGAAGCGCTTCTACCTGAAGTGGTACGGCGAAAGCCACCCGTCGGCGATGACCCTGTGCCCACGCACCACCGAGTTGCTCAAAGGCATCGGCACGATCAAGGCCGCCATGTTCGCCACCCTGCCGCCGGGCGCCAAGCTGGTGCGCCATCGTGACCCGTATGCCGGCTCCTACCGCTACCACCTGGGCCTGGACACGCCGAACGACGACGGTTGCTACATCGACGTGGACGGTGAGAAGTACTCCTGGCGCGATGGCGAGGGCGTGGTCTTCGACGAGACCTACATCCACTACGCGGCCAACACCACCGAGCACAACCGCATCATCCTGTTCTGCGACGTGGAACGCCCGCTCAAGTACCGCTGGGCAACCGCGTTCAACCGCTGGTTCAGCCGCAACGTCATGGCCGCCGCCGCGGCACCCAACGATGCCGGCGACAAGACCGGTGGCATCAACCGGCTGTTCACCCGCATCTACAAGATCCGCGAACGTGGCAAGGCGCTGAAGAAGCGCAACCGCACGCGCTACTACCTGGAGAAGTGGGCATTCGTTGCGGCGTTGGTGCTGGTGTTCATCTACATCTGACCGGTGCGGGAGCGCGCAGCCCAAAGGCCTGCGCGCAACCAACCAAAGTACGAGTCTCACACATCCCACTCTTCGACTAGCCTGAAAGCTCCACTCGCAACCTCCCCAAGGTGAAGACGATGAGCATGATGGACTGGGACGCCTACCGTAAGCAGTTGATGGCCGGCATCGGCGATCTCAAGCAGCTTTCCCCTGATACCGTTGCCGGCTACATGACCGCCAGCGGCGCAGGGGCCAAGACCAACCACCTGGACGCCAAGACCCGCGAGCTGATCTCCCTCGCCGTGGCCGTGACCACCCGCTGCGACGGCTGCATCGCCGTGCACTCGCAGCAAGCCGTCAAGCACGGCGCCAGCCGTGAGGAAATCGCCGAAGCGCTTGGCGTTGCCGTGGCGATGAACGCCGGAGCCGCGCTGGTCTACTCGGCACGGGCCATGGATGCGGTGGGCAAGGCCAACGGCTGAGTGCAATTGGCGTCGCCGCCCTTGCGCGACGGCGCCGCGCCACCCAGACTGGGCGGCCCAGCCCTTGCAGGAACCCGCATGATCCACATCCGCCCCATGACGCCGGAAGACTTCGAACGCTTCTGGCCCACCTTCCAGGCCGTTGTCCAGGCCCGTGAAACCTACGCATTCGACCCGGCCTTGAGCTTCGACCAGGCCCGCCAGCTGTGGCTGGAGCTGCCCATGCGCACGCTGGTGGCCGAAGAAGACGGCGAGCTGCTGGGTTCGTATTACCTCAAGGCCAACGCCGCCGGGCCTGGCGGGCACGTGGGTAATTGCGGCTACATGGTCTGTGAGTCGGCACGCGGCCGGGGCGTGGCGCGGCTGATGTGCGAGCACTCACAGAAACAGGCGCGCCAGGAGGGCTTTCTGGCCCTGCAGTTCAACTCGGTGGTGGCCACCAATGAGGTGGCTGTGGCGCTGTGGCACAAGCTGGGCTTTGAAACCGTTGGCCGCTTGCCCAAGGCCTATCGCCACGCCCGCCTGGGGCTGGTGGACTGCCTGGTGATGTACAAGTGGCTGGCGGATGAGCCAGTGGTGGAGAAGCCACCGCTGCTGATCGGGCGCAAGAATATCGAGGCGCGGGTATCGCGGCGGCGCGGGCGCTGATCTTCTCTCGCAGGCCTGGCCTCTTCGCGGGTAAACCCGCTCCCACAGGGATATCACGGGCTTCTGGGCCGGTGTTTTACTTGTGGGAGCGGGTTTACCCGCGAAGAGGCCAGGCCTGCCTACAACTCCCCCCAATGATCACACCAGATTTGACGCCCCTACGTTTCAATGGTCAGATGCCCGCCAGTTTCAGGTGCCCTGCGCCGCCGCGCGCAGGGTG
Source organism: Pseudomonas sp. LS.1a (assembly GCF_022533585.1). NCBI lineage: Bacteria > Pseudomonadati > Pseudomonadota > Gammaproteobacteria > Pseudomonadales > Pseudomonadaceae > Pseudomonas > Pseudomonas sp. LS.1a. The sequence continues at coordinate 2,082,585 of NZ_CP092827.1, read as the reverse complement.
AAACGGGAAGCCGGTGCGTCGTGTTGCCCACGACAAGTCCGGCGCTGCCCCCGCAACGGTAAGCGAGCGAACCCTTCGAGATACCACTGTGCACCTGCATGGGAAGGTGAAGGTTTCATGCCCCTCGCAAGCCCGGAGACCGGCCTGGAGCTTCACTTGGCAACCCGCGGTGGGCGGGCGCAGGCCGGTATCCGTGCGCGCACCTGTGGGCACGGTGCGCCTTTGCGTGTTTTCCACCGGGATCCATTCATTCCTGCAGCAGTGGAACGACATGTCCCGTATGTTAAAGCTTCACCCCCTGGCGGCCTGCCTGGCCGTTTCCCTGCCGGCCCTGGCCGACGACCTTGACCGACAGCCCCTGGCCCTGCCCTCCACGACCATCACCGACACCCAGGGCAGCCACGCCATCGACCTGGCCACCCCGACCCAGGCTGGCTCGCGCCTGGGCCTCAGCGCCCTGGAAACACCGGCCAGCACCAGCAGCATCAGCGCCGAGCAGATCCAGCAGCGCAACAACCTCACCGTGCAGGACGCAGTGACCCGCTCGCCGGGTATCAGCTACGTCGGCTCCCCGGGCGACGGCGGCACGGGTCTTTCCGCCCGCGGCTTTGCCGGCCACAGCTCGGTGATGACCTTGTTCGACGGCGCACGCCTGTACACCGGTGCCGGTACCCAGACGTTCCCGGTCGACCCGTGGATGGTCGAGCGCATCGATGTGATTCGCGGCCCGGCCTCGGTGCTGTATGGCGAAGGCGCCACCGGTGCAGTAGTCAACGTGATCCCGAAAAAGCCGTTTGCCGGCGAGGTACGCAACCACCTGCGCCTGGGCTACGGTTCGTGGGACCGTCAGCAACTCGGCCTGGACAGCGGCGGCAGCCTCGGCGAACGCCTGAGCTACCGCCTGGTCCTGAACCAGCAAGCCGGTAACGGTTGGGTCGACCGCACCCCTTCACGCAGCCTGGCGCTGAGCGCCGCGCTGCGCTTCGATGCCAGCGACGACCTCAGTTTCACCCTCGCCCACGACCGCGGCGATGCGGAGCCTGCCAACTACTACGGCACCCCGCTGATCGACGGTCACTACCGCAGCAGCCTGCGCAAGAAGAACTACAACGTGCAGAACGACGTGCAGCATTACGTCGATGAATGGACCCGCCTGAACACCGACTGGACGTTGAACGACCACCTCAGCGCCAGCAACCAGCTGTACTACATCAAAAGCCGCCGGCACTGGCGCAACGCCGAGGACTACAGCTGGGACGCCGAGCGCCAGCAGCTGCTGCGCGGCAGCTACCTGGAAATCAAGCACAACCAGGAACAGTTCGGCGACCGCCAGACCTTCACCCTCGACCACACGCTGTTCGGCCTGGCCAGCAAGACCATGGTCGGTGCCGAGTACAACAAGGTCCGTTTCAACGTCGACAGCAACGCGCCCTACAACGATGTGGGCGGCGACTACGTCGACCCGTGGCAGCCGCAACCGGGTTGGTTCCACAGCGCCTCGCCGTTGCGCCCGCAAACCTTGTCCACCACCCACACCTTTGCCCTGTTCGCGGAAAACCGCCTGCAGCTGAGCGATCGCCTGTCGCTGGTTACCGGCGTGCGCCGCGACCAGAACCACATCGTTCAGGAAAAACTGACCGTCGACAGCCGCAGCGACCGCAGCCTGCAAGGTGGCAACTGGCGTGCCGGGCTGGTGTTTGCGGTCAGCGACGACCTGTCGCTGTATGGCCAGTACTCCACCAGCGAGGACGGGGTCGACAACCTCATCAGCCTCAGCGCCAACCAGATGCACTACGACCTGACCGAAGCCAGGCAGACCGAGGTGGGCCTCAAGCAGCGCTTCTGGGAAGGGCGTGGCGAATGGACGTTGGCGGCCTACCACATCGTCAAGAAGAAGCTGCTGGTGGATGACCCGGTCACCCACGAGAAGCAACAGGCTGGTCAGCAGACATCCGACGGCCTGGAGGCAACCCTGGAACTGGCGCTGGCGCACCAGTGGCAGGTGTCGGCCAACGCGTCGGTGGTGCGCGCCAGGTACGACGATTTCGACGAAGTGGTCGGCGGCGTGGCACAGGACCGTGCGGGCAATCGCCCGGCCAATATCCCACGGCGTACCGCCAACCTGTGGCTGAGCAAAGGCTTCGGCCAGCGGATGGAGGCCGGCATTGGCGCGCGCTATGTGGATGAGCGCTATGCCAACACCGCCAACACCCGGAGTGCCCCCGGCTACACCGTGGTCGATGCCAACATCGGCTGGCAGGTGTTGCCGGATGTGCGGCTGGGGTTGCAGCTGAACAACCTGTTCGACCGTGAATATGTGCAGTCGGCGTTCAGTGGCCAGCAGTGGCTGTTGGGGATGCCACGGTCGTACTTTGCGACGGTGGATTACAGCTTCTGATCCTATCTGCCTGCACCGGCCTCTTCGCGGGTAAACCCGCTCCCACAAGGACATCACAGACCTTGAAACCTGTAACGTACCTGTGGGAGCGGGTTTACCCGCGAAGAGGCCGGTGCAGGCAGCACAAAAAATCTACCAATCCATGATTATTTAGTTATAAGATAACATTTCATTTGACATCCATTCCTACCAGCGAACTTTCATGACAAGCGCCAGTGCCACCCCCACCCTGCTCACCCAGCGCCTGCAGAGCATCGATGCCCTGCGCGGTCTGGTGATCCTGTTCATGCTCCTGGACCACGTCCGCGAACCCTTCTTCCTGCACCGCCAGGTCAGCGACCCGATGGCCATCGATACCACCGAGCCCTCGCTGTTCCTCAGCCGCACCCTGGCCCACCTGTGCGCGCCGGTGTTCGTCATGCTGACCGGCCTGTCAGCCTGGCTGTACGGCGAGAAACACCAGGGCCGCGGCGATGTCTCGGCGTTCCTGTTCAAGCGCGGGCTGTTCCTGGTGGTGCTGGAATTCACCCTGGTCAACTTCGCCTGGACCTTCCAGCTGCCGCCCAGCGTCATCTACCTGCAGGTAATCTGGGCCATCGGCGTCAGCATGATCGCCCTGTCGCTGCTGGTCTGGTTGCCACGTGCCGCCCTGATCGCCTTGGGCGCAATCATCATCGCCGGCCACAACCTGCTCGATGGCCTGCACTTTGGCGCCGAATCCGCCCTGCACGTGCCATGGGCAATCCTGCATGACCGGGGCTGGCTTGAGTTCTCCGAAAGCCTGCGCCTGCGCACCTCCTACCCGGTGCTGCCGTGGATCGGTGTCATCGCCCTGGGCTACGGCCTTGGCCCGTGGTTCGCCCGTGGCAGCGAGGCCGGCCAGCGCCAGCATCGCCTGCTGCTGGCCGGGTTGATCGCGCTGCCGGGCTTTGTCGTGCTGCGCCTGCTCAACGGCTACGGCGAGGCGCCGTGGAGCGCTTACCCAACCCTCACGCAAACCCTGATGAGCTTCTTCAACATCACCAAGTACCCACCGTCGCTGCTGTTCCTGGCCCTGACCCTGGGCTGTGGCCTGCTGTTGCTGCGCGCTTTCGAACGCGCCGGCCAGGCCCGCTGGATCAGCGCCCTGGCGGTGTTCGGTGCAGCCCCCATGTTCTTCTACCTGCTGCACCTGTATGTGCTGAAGCTGCTGTACCTGGCCAGCGTGGCGCTGTTCGGCCGCAACCATGGCGACTACTTCGGCTTCGACGGCATCGCCGCGGTGTGGCTGGGGGCGGTGCTGCTGGCGGTTTCGCTGTACCTGCCGGTACGCTGGTTCGCCCGCCTGAAGGCGCGGCGGCGCGACATCACCTGGCTGAAGTACTTCTGAAAAGCGTTTTCACCCGGCGGCGCGATGGTCTACCATGCCGGCCGCCGGTTTCCACCACGGAATCAATAGGGAATCCCAGGCCCGCCAATTCGGGCCAAACGGAACTGCCCCCGCAACTGTAGGTGCCGAGCCTGCTCCATCGATGCCACTGGGCCACCAACCCGGGAAGGCGGAGCCAGGCCATGACGCACCAGTCAGGAGACCTGCCGGCCTACATTCACCAACCGGCGGGGTGTCCGGGATTGGCTATCAGTGTTGCCCCTGCCGCCAGCGGGGGCTCGACGATGCCTGTCCGTGCGTTCCTCACCCGAACTGTCCGATAGGAGATCGCCCAGCATGCTGCCCCGTTTTGCCACCCTGCTCGCCAGCCTCGGCCTCACCGGCCTGGCCCAGGCTGCTGCCACCCACTACCCGCTGACGGTCGACAACTGCGGCAAACCGCAAACCTTCGCCCAGGCGCCGGAGCGCGCGGTCACCATTGGCCAGGCCGGTACCGAGATGCTCTACGCGCTGGGGCTGGGTGACAAACTGGCGGCCACCTCGCTGTGGTTCAACAACGTGCTGCCCGAGTACCAGGTACAGAACGACAAGGTGCCGCGCCTGGCCGACAACGAGCCCAGCTTCGAGGCAGTAGTGGGCAAGCGCCCGCAACTGGTGACGGTGCAGTTCGAATGGATGGTCGGTGCCCAGGGGGCGGTCGGCACCCGTGAGCAGTTCGATGAACTGAGTATCCCCACCTACCTGCTGCCGTCGGACTGCGAAGGCAAGGACAACCTGGTGGGCGCCGACGGCACCCGCCTGCAGGCGTTCCAGGTCGAAAGCATCTACAAGAGCGTCAGCCAGCTGGCGGAAATCTTCGACGTGCAGGACCGTGGCACAGCCCTGAATGCCGAGCTCAGAAACCGCCTGGACAGCGCCAAGGCGCAACTGGCCGGCAAGGATCTGTCCACCACCTCGGCATTGTTCTGGTTCTCCAGCGCCGACCTGCACATCGACCCCTACGTAGCAGGCCGCCAGGGGGTCGCCGATTTCATGCTGCGCACCCTCGGCGTGCGCAACGTGGTCGAGTCCAGCGAAGAGTGGCCGACCGTTGGCTGGGAAACCCTGGCCAAGGCCAACCCCACCTGGCTGATCATCGCCCGCATGGACCGCCGCCGCTACCCCGCCGACGACTATCAGAAGAAGCTGGCATACCTGCGCAGCGACCCGGTAACGCGCAACATGGACGCGGTGAAACACGACCGCATCATCATCCTCGACGCCGACGCCATGCAGGCCGGCATTCGCTTGTTCAGCGGCCTGCAGACGCTGGCCGCCGCCTTCACCAGCGGCAAAGCAGCCCAGTGATGATGCGCCTGTTACCGATCGCCGTTGCCCTGGTCGCCCTGTTGGCGGCCTTGCTGGCCGGCACCGCCATCGGCGAAACCAACCTGTCACCCGGCGTGGTCGGCCAGGTGCTGGCCAACCACCTGTGGCAGGCCGGCTACCCGGTCGACCCGATCGACGCCGGCATCATCTGGAACTACCGCCTGACCCGCACCCTGGTCGCTGCGGCCTGCGGCGCCGGCCTGGCCATCTGCGGCGTGATCCTCCAGGCATTGTTGCGCAACCCGTTGGCCGAGCCTTACCTGCTGGGGTTGTCTGCCGGCGCCTCGACCGGTGCGGTGCTGGTCGGCCTGCTGGGCCTGGGCAGCCTGGCGCTGAGCATGTCCGGCGGCGCTTTCATCGGCGCCCTGGCAGCATTCGCCCTGGTGCTGGTGCTGGCCCGCGCAGCCGGCCCGGGCAGCAACAACGCCCAGGTGATCCTCGCCGGGATCGCCGGCTCGCAACTGTTCAACGCCCTCACCGCCTTCCTCATCACCAAGTCGGCCACCGCCGAGCAGGCGCGCGGCATCCTGTTCTGGCTGCTGGGCAACCTCAGTGGCGTGCGTTGGCCTTCGGTGTGGCTGGCCGTGCCAGTGGCGCTGTTCGGGCTGGTGGTGTGCCTGTGGTATCGCCGTGCGCTGGATGCCTTCACCTTCGGTGCCGACTCGGCGGCGTCGCTGGGCATCCCGGTACGGCGTACCCAGTTGCTGTTGATCAGCTGCGCGGCACTGGTGACCGCCGTGATGGTGTCCATCGTCGGCGCCATCGGTTTTGTCGGGCTGGTGATTCCCCATGCCCTGCGCCTGCTGCTTGGCCCCGGGCACAGCCGCCTGCTGCCTGCCAGTGCCCTGGGCGGGGCACTGTTTCTGATTGCTGCCGACATCCTGTCGCGCACCTTGATTCCTGGCCAGGTGATCCCCGTTGGCGTGGTCACCGCGCTGCTCGGCGCACCGGTCTTCGCGCTGATCCTGGTCAGCCGCCGGGGGCGCCCATGACGGTCATGACGGCTGTACCGATGGCCCCCTTGAGTTGCCAGAGCCTGGGGCTGCAACTGGCCGGCAATAGCGTGCTCAGCGATATCGAACTAAGCGTTGTCGCCGGTGAAACCCTCGGCATCGTCGGCCCCAACGGCTCCGGCAAGTCTTCGCTACTGAAGGTGCTGGCCGGGCTGCGCAAGCCAGGCAGCGGCTGCGTGCAGCTGCTGGGCGAGCCGCTGGCACAATTGCCCCGCCGCCGCGTCGCCCAGGCCTTGGCGCTGGTCGAACAGCAGGCCGATACCCTCGATGCGATCAGCGTGTTCGACGCCGTTGCCTTGGGCCGCACCCCTTGGCTGTCGGCGCTGGCGCCGTTCTCCCGGGAAGACCGCGCGATCGTCGAACAGGCCCTGGCCGACCTCGACGCCCTGCACCTGCGCACACGCCTGTGGGGCTCGCTGTCCGGTGGCGAGCGCCAACGCGTGCACATCGCCCGTGCCCTGGCGCAACGGCCGCAGGTGCTACTGCTGGACGAGCCGACCAACCACCTCGATATCCAGCACCAGCTGGGCCTGCTGCAACAGGTGCAAGCCCTGCCGGTGACCACCCTGGTGGCCTTGCACGACCTCAACCAGGCACTTACCTGCGACCGCGTCGCGGTGCTCGACAAGGGCCGCCTGGTCGCCCTCGGCAAGCCGCTCGAAGTGCTCAACCCCGAGCGCCTGCTAAGCACTTTCGGCGTGCACGCCCACTACCTCACCGACCCCTTCGACGGCGCACGCATCTTGCGTTTTCGCGCCTCCTGAACAGGAAGCTTTGCCCATGCCGCGCCCTGTCGCCCTGCTGCTCACCGGCACCCTGCTAGCACCGGCCGCGCTGGCCGAATCCGCCCAGTCGCAAAGCAACGGCTTTGTCGAGGATGGCCGCTGGAGCCTGCTCAACCGCAGCGTATTCGACCAGCGCGACTACAAGCATGGCGGGCGCAACAGTGCCGCGCGCAACGCCTACAAGCCGCGCAGTGAACGTAACGGCAAGGCCGAGGAATGGGCCTATGGGCTGATGGGCACCTTTCAGTCCGGCTTCACCCGGGGGCTGATCGGTGTCGGGGTCGATGCCCACGCCTACCTGGGTGTGCAACTTGACAGCGGCGGCGGGCGCGCAGGCAAGGCGCGCTTGCTCGGGGTGGATAACGAGGGGCACCCGAAAAACGAATACAGCCGTGCCGGCGCGGCACTGAAACTGCGCATGTCCAATACCGTGCTGTCTTACGGTGAGCAACGGGTCAAGACCCCGGTGTTCAGCTCTTCGGACAGCCGCCTGCTACCCGAGACAGCCACCGGTTTCTTCCTTGCCAGCAACGAATTCGACACCCTAAAGCTGGTGGCCGGGCACTTCAACGAGAGTACCGACCGTAATGCTTCCAGCCACGACCAGGGCTTCGTGGTGAACTACTCCAACGGCCGCCAGGGCAACAGCTTCGACCTGGCTGGCGTGGTGTGGAACCCCGGCGCCGCCTTCAGCGGCAGCCTGTACACCTCCCGCTACCAGGACAGCTGGAACCAGCACTACCTGGGCAGCACCCTCAGCCATGCCCTGGATGAGCGCCGCAGCCTCAGCCTCGACCTCAACCTGTACCGCACCACCGACACCGGCAAGGCGCTGTCCGGGCGCATCGACAACACCACCTGGAGCCTGGTCTCACGCTACAACCACGGGCCGCACGGCTTCAGCCTGGGCTGGCAGCAGGTGGACGGCAACACGCCATTCGACTACGTGACGCGGGGGGCGATCTTCATTGCCAACGCGGTGCAGATGTCGGACTTCAACGCGCCGAACGAGAAGTCGTGGCAGGCGCGTTATGACCTGAACATGGGCGCCTACGGCGTGCCAGGGTTGAACCTGACGGCATTGTACGTGCGCGGGTTCGATATCGACGGCACTCATGTCGACCCTGCAGGCGGGTATGCGTACCTGGGGTATGGCAAGGGGGGCAAACATTGGGAGCGCGACCTCGAGGCACGGTATGTGGTACAGAGTGGCAAGGCCAAGGGCACCGTGTTTTCGCTGCGCCATGACGTGCATCGGGGCAACACGGCGCAGGCGGAGCTGGATGGGGACCAGATACGGTTGGCGGTGGAATGGCCGTTGGGGGGTGAGTTCTGATGTATCGCGTGGTCGGAAAGATCCTGGGGCCGCATGACGGCCCCAAAAACCGATCAGACGACCGAACTGCCAACAGGCTGCAACCCCCACTCCGCCCGTTCCTGCGCACTCAGCGTCGCCACCACCTCGGCAAAGGTCCGCTCCAGCTCTGAGCTGACATTGCCAAACACCCGGTAATTGGTCAGCAGGTAGCGCTTCACGGTCCTGGGCCAGCGCCTTTCCTTGTGCGCCGCATGGATGATGCCTTTGGCGTCATGCCGCGTCGCTCCACGCCACAGGTCCATCAACCTGTTCTCGAAATCACCGAAGGTCCACAGGTCTCTGCGGTCTTCGAACTCGTCCAGCAGTTTGAGTTTATACAGGGCCATGTGCGTCATCGTGAATCTCCCTTGGGTGCATTGAAAAATCCGTGCACCTCGGAAGGTAAGCAACCCGGGCAGGTTTTGAAATGAACGCGTCGATTAGCTGAGCAGCATCTTTGTAGGCACTTTCTGACCTGCCAGCGCAGCCACAACGGCCGACATCGGTATAATCGGCAGCACTCACTGCCCAACCAGGCCACGCCATGCCTCGCTTCCTGAAGTTGCTGTTGCCCCTGCTGCTGACTGCCGCCCTCACCGCCTGCGACCAGCAACCCTCCCGTGAAGAACAGATCCTGGCCCAGCTGCCGCTGCAGGATGCCTACACGCACAACATCGAGCGCATGGCAGCGCTGCTCGGCCGCACACACCCGCAGCTGTCGCAGGCGACCATCCAGGGCGTGCTGCGCAAGTACCTGACCGTCGAGGACCAGCGCCAGGACCTGTTCCGGCTGTACAGCGAAAAGAACTTCAGCGATGCCGAGTTCGCCACCATCGTCGAGGCCACCCAGGACCCGGCCAAGGCCCGTGCCCTGGAAGACACCGAGGCCGGCAAGCGCCTGAGCGAGAAGCTGACCGCCCTGATGCGCGAGACCGCCCGCGACGCGAAGGTGCAGGCCTTGGCCGAACAGCGCATGCAACAGGTCGAAGACGAACTGGACGCGCTGGAAAAGGCAGGCTCCTGAGCGTGGTTCCCCGCTGCGGCCATAACGCGTAAGGTTATTCCCATTTCATAGCTGTTTTTCGATCACCCGAGGTCAGGATTGCCACACACCAAGCACGGATTGCGCCTGGATTTACGCACACTCATTCTGGTGCTCTGCGCCCTTACCGCCGTGGTCATGCTGTGCGCCAGCTATTTCGCCAGCTACCGGGTGCAGCGCCAACTGCTCATCGACCACGCCCTGGAAGCCAACCGGGTGTACGCGATGAAACTGGCCACCATCACCGAGACCTTTATCGGCAACGCTTTACAGCAACTGTCGTTCAGCGCTGGCGTGCAAGGCCGGCAGTTCGGTGACGCCGTTGCCCTGCAGGCAGAGACCGAGCGTGTCCTGAGCCAGAGCCTGGCCTTCAACTCCACGTTCGTGATCGATGCCAACGGGGTGCTGCTGGCGATTTCCCCCGCCCCGTTGCGGCACCTGGTCGGCAGGCACATGCAGTCGCCCGGCGTTCAAGAGGCGCTGCACGCGCGCCGAGCACTGGTGTCGACGCCTTACGTGACGGCGGCCAATAACCTGGTGGTGGCGCTGTCGCAACCCATTTTCGACAGCAATGGCCGCTACCTGGGGTATGTCAGCGGCAGCCTGTACCTGCGTAAACACAACATCCTCAACAGCCTGCTGGGCGAGCACTTCTACAAGGACGGCTCCTACCTGTACGTGGTCGACCGCAACCGCCGTCTGCTGTACCACCCCGACAGCCAGCGCGTGGGCACGGTGGTTGAAGGCAACGCATTGATCGACCAGCTGACGACCCTGGGCAGCGGTACCCGGCAACTGACCAACAGCCTCGGCGTGGAAATGCTCGCCGGGTTCGCCACCGTACCCAGCACCGGTTGGGGCGTGGTGGCGCAGCAGCCGCTGACTCAGACGTTGGCGCCACTGAGCAACCTGATCCTCAACGTGGTCGGCACCTCCGTACCGTTGGCGCTGGTGGGCAGCTTGCTGCTGTGGTGGCTGGCCATGACCATCGCCCGGCCGCTGTGGCAGCTTGCCGCCGGCGCCCGCTCGATGGACCGTGCCGGCACTGCCGAGCGCCTGCATCGGGTACCAGCCTGGTACTTCGAAGCGGCCGAGCTCAAGCGCGCGCTGCTGTTCGGGCTCAACCTGCTGCAGGAACGTATTGGCCGGCTCAACCGCGACGCCCAGACCGACCCGCTGACCGGCCTGGGCAACCGCCGCAGCCTGGAGTTCAGCCTGTCGTTGCTGGAAGCCGAGGGTCGGGCATTTGCGGCCATCGTGCTGGATATCGACCATTTCAAGCGGGTAAATGACTGCCACGGGCATGAAATAGGTGACCAGGTGCTGCGCCGGCTCGCAGAGCTGATGCGCCGCTGCTGCCGCGAGGGTGACCTGCTGTGCCGCACCGGCGGCGAAGAGTTCCTGATGCTGCTGCCAGGGGCCAGCCTGGACGTTGCAGCAGCGGTGGCCGAACGGCTGCGGGTGACGGTGCAGGATACCCCGGTGGAGCCGGCGGGGGCGGTGACGGTGTCGCTAGGGGTTGCGCGTTGGGATGGCGAGGCCGATAGCGAACCGGGGGATGCGTTGAGCGAGGCTGACCAGGCGCTTTACCGGGCCAAGCAGCAGGGGCGTAATCGAGTAGTCGTTGCCTGAGCGCCCTTGCTTGCCTGTTCTGGCATCTTCGCGGGTAAACCCGCTCCCACACCCCGCCGCCCTTAAGGATGGTGCATAACCTGTGGGAGCGGGTTCACCCGCAAAAGGGCCGGAACAGACACTACACCGCTCAAGGCAGCCCCATTGCCACATGAAGAAATGAACTTAGCTGGCTGTAACAATCCTTGTCATGAAACTGTCGCGTTTCAGTCATGGATGAACGCCTCATGCGTCCTGTGGTTTTCAATCAGAAGGGCGGTGTCGGTAAGTCCAGCATCGCCTGCAACCTTGCCGCCGCCAGTACCGCCGAAGGCTACCGGACCTTGCTGGTCGACCTCGACCCGCAGACCAATGCCACCTACTAAAAATCTTGAGCCCGAAGCACTACCCGAGCGTTCATCCGGATGATAGATTCGCCGCCATGAAAACCACCCGGCACACCCGCACGCTGACTGCCTGGACGCTCTACGCCAGCGTCCTGTTCAGCCTGGTGCTGTGCGGCCTGCACCACGGCCAGATGGGTGGCTTGCGCCTGGCCGGCCTGGAAGGCGGTTTCTGCTCGGTCAACAGCGAACACGGTGTAGCCATCGACCTGGATGGCGCCGGCGGCGACCAGCACATGGCCCAGCTCGACTGCCCGGTGTGTTCCTCGTTCAGCCTGGCCGTGCCGCTCAGCAGCGGCGGCTGGTCGTTCACCCCGGCGCAAGCCGTGGCCACCTCGCCCATCGTGGTGCGCAGCTGGGCGCAACCGCCGCCACGCTATCAACGCCCCGCCCTCAACCCCCGCGCCTCCCCCGCCTCTTTCCCCGCAGCCGTACTTCATTTCGCCTGACCTCAGCCGGGCGCGCCTGATTGCGCGCGCTCGCGGTCAGCCATGACCTTTGCGTGGAAGACACACCAACATGCTTCGCAATACCTCCCTGGTGCTCCTCATGGGCACCTGCAGCCTTGCCTGGGCGGACGCTGCCCCGGTTGAACTGAGCGCCACCACCATCGACGGTGAACGCGACGCCGCCAGCGGCGTGCAACTGGACGAGCCGATCCGTACCGGCTCGCGCCTGGGCCTCACCGCACGAGAAACGCCTGCCTCGGTCAGTGTCTCGGACCGCCGCCTGATCGAAGAGCGCGACGCCAAGGACAGCCAGGACGTGATCAACGCCATGACCGGCGTCAACGCTTCGGCCAACCCCGGCTTTGGCGGCTTCGTCGCCTACCGCGGCTTCACCCAGAACCAGGTTACCCAGTTGTACAACGGCATCAACCTGGGCTACAGCAGCGCCACCCGGCCAGTGGATGCCTGGGTGCTCGACCGCGTCGAGCTGATCGGCGGGCCGTCGTCGTTCCTGCATGGTGCGGGCGCGGTAGGCGGCTCGATCAACTACATCACCAAGTTGGCCAGCCGCGATCAACAGACCATCGACGGCCGTATCCGCTATGGCAGCTTCGACGACAGCGAAGTGGCGTTCGGCATCAACCAGGCACTGGCCAGCAACCCCGCCGATGCCCGCCACTTCATGCGCCTGGACTTCAGCCGTGGGCATGGCAACGGCTACATCGACCGCAACGAACGGCACACCGACAGCCTGGCCTTCTCGCTGCTCAGCGACCTCGCCCCCAACCTCACCCATACCCTGGCCGTGGAGTACCAGGAAGATCGCGAAGACAGCCCGTATTGGGGCTCACCGATCCTGCCCGGGCGCAGCACGATGAAAATCGACAACAGCCGCCGCTTCGAAAACTACAACGTCGGCGACGGGCGCTATGAGCAGCGGGTACGCTGGCTGCGCTCGATCCTCGACTACCAGCTCAGCGACAGCACCAGCGTGCAGAACACGCTGTACCACTACAACGCCCAGCGCGACTACCGCAACCTCGAACGCTACAGCTACACCGACGATGGCAAGGTACGCCGCAGCAGCCCTTACCTGCAGCGCCATGACCAGAACCTGCTGGGCGACCGCATCGAGCTGCGCCACGACAACCAGCTGCTCGGCCTGGCCAGCCAGTGGTCACTGGGGCTGGAGTATTCGCGCATGCGCCAGACCCTCTACCCCACCTCGAGCAGCTGGAGCGACGTGGTCGATGCCGAGCACTTCGACCCCGGCAGCTTCGACGACATCCCCGGGGTGAATGCCGGCCTGACCAAGCAACGCCGTCACGAGGTGACCAACCGCGCAGTGTTTGCCGAAAACCGCCTGCAACTCACCGAACGCCTGGCCCTGCTGACCGCCTTGCGCTACGACTACCTGGACATGCAAGTGACCAACTACGGCGCGGTGACGCCAACCTCGCCGGCGTTCTTCGAGCGGCGCTGGGAGCCGCTTTCCGGGCGTATCGGCCTGACCTATGCGCTGACGCCCTCGGCCAGCCTCTATGCGCAGTACAGTACCTCCGCCGACTTGCCGGCCGGCTCGCTGGCGGCAGCGACCTACTCCAACGTCGGGCTGTTCGACCTGTCCAAGGGCGAGCAGTGGGAAGTGGGCAGCAAGTTCGACTTTCTCGACGGGCGCGGTGCGGCCACGCTGGCGCTGTACCAGATCGTGCGCAAGGACTTCGCCGTGCGCGACGCCAACGACGCCAACCTCACGGTCCAGGCCGGGCAGCAGACCTCGCGCGGTGTCGAGCTGTCCGGGCGGCTGCAGGTGACACCAAAGCTGCTGGCCGAGGCCAACTATGCCTACGTCGATGCGCAGTACGACGAGTTCAACGAGGCGGTCAATGGCGTGTCGGTGTCGCGCAAGGGCAACGCACCGGTGAACGTACCGGGCAACATCGCCAACCTGTGGCTGACCTACAGCCTGACCCCGGCGTGGTCGGTGGGGGCAGACGGGCGCTATGTGGGCTCGGTGTATGCCGACAATGCCAACAGCCTCAAGGCCCCGGCCTACACCCTGTTCGGCGCGTTCGCCCGCTACCGGCTGGATGAACACACCTCACTCACCGGCCGGGTACGCAACCTGACCGACGAGGTGTATGCCAAGCAGGCCTACAACAACCAGTACTACATGGGGCCGCCGCGCACTTTCGAACTGGCGCTGGACATGCGTTTCTGAGCGCATGGCTTGTCTTGCATGAACACCCCGGCCTGCGTTGGCTCCTGTGGGAGCGGACCGCGCAAAGCGAACAACTCGCGGTTGATTCAGGTATCCCGAGGTCGCCCTCGACAAAGCGTCCTCCAGCGCCCGGTTATCTACTGGCAAGCACAACAATGATGGCGCGGCCCGACCGCGCCACTTTCATCATGCCTGCCAATGGAACCGGAGAGCACTCGCATGCCCACACCTCACGAGGTATCCCCCGCCACACTGCGCCGGGTGATCGCCGCCTCGGCCATCGGCAATTTCGTCGAATGGTTCGACTTCGCCGTCTACGGCTTTCTCGCTACCCTGATCGCCAGCCAGTTCTTCACCGGCGAAGACGCCAGCGTGGCCTTGCTCAAGACCTTTGCGGTGTTCGCCGTAGCCTTCGCCCTGCGCCCGCTGGGCGGCATCGTGTTCGGCGCGCTGGGTGACCGCCTGGGGCGCAAGCGCATCCTGTCGCTGACCATCCTGCTGATGGCCGGTTCCACGACCCTGATCGGCCTGCTGCCGACCTACGCCAGCATCGGCCTGACAGCCCCCGCACTGCTGACCCTGGCGCGCTGCCTGCAGGGCTTTTCTGCCGGTGGCGAATATGCCGGGGCCTGCGCCTACCTGATGGAGCACGCGCCCAACGACAAGCGCGCCTTCTATGGCAGCTTCGTGCCGGTCTCGACCTTTTCCGCGTTTGCCTGTGCGGCAGTGATCGCCTATGGCCTGGAAGCCAGCCTGTCGGCCGAAGCGATGAATGCCTGGGGCTGGCGCATCCCGTTCCTGATCGCGGCACCGTTGGGGCTGGTCGGCCTGTACCTGCGCTGGCGCATGGAAGAAACTCCGGCGTTCCGCGAAGCCATCGCCCAGGGCAAGGAGCATGAACATTCGCCGCTCAAGGAAACCCTGCGCAACCATGGCCGGGCGATCCGCAATCTGGGGGCCTTCATCTCGCTGACCGCGCTGTCGTTCTACATGTTCACCACCTACTTCGCCACCTACCTGCAACTGGTCGGCAACCTGACCCGCGCGCAATCGCTGCTGGTGACCACCGTGGCCCTGTTGTTCGCCGCCGTCGGCTGCCCGCTGGCCGGCGCGTTCTCGGACCGCGTAGGGCGGCGCAAGACCATCGGCTTTACCTGCCTGTGGGTGATGCTGTGCGTGTTCCCGGCGTACTGGCTGGCCAGCTCCGGCTCGATGTCCGGCGCGCTGCTGGGGGTGATCCTGCTGGCAGTGGGGGCATTGTGCAGTGGTGTGGTCACGGCGGCATTGCTGTCGGAAAGCTTCCCTACCCGCACCCGCTATACCGCTTCGGCGATTACCTACAACGTGGCCTATACCCTGTTTGGCGGCACCGCGCCATTGGTGGCGACCTGGCTGATCGGGCAGACCGGCAGCAGCCTGGCACCGGCGTTCTACCTGGTGGTGATTGCGCTGGTGGCCTTGGTGGGTGGGTTGGCGTTGCCGGAGACTTCGCGGATTTCGTTGCATGATGAGGCGGGAACGGAGAGCGCGCGGCCCGGAGCCCGTAGTACCGTTTGATATTTTGGGGGCTGCTTTGCAGCCCTTCGCGGGCTTGCCCGCTCCCACAGGGATCGCGCAAGCCCGCGAAGGGCCGCAACGCGGCCCCGGGGGCTCAACCCTCCTGCACCTCTTCGCGCCGATACGCCCACTGATACAACGCCGGCAACACCAGCAAGGTCAGTGCAGTGGAGGACAGAATCCCGCCAATCACCACGGTCGCCAGCGGCCTCTGCACCTCGGCCCCGGTCCCGGTAGCCAAAGCCATCGGAATGAACCCCAGCGACGCCACCAGTGCCGTCATCAGCACCGGCCGCAAGCGCGTCAGCGCGCCCTCCTCGACGGCCGCCCGCAGCGTACGCCCCTCCTCCCGCAGGCCACGGATAAAGGCGATCATCACCAGCCCGTTGAGCACCGCCACCCCCGACAAGGCAATGAACCCCACGCCAGCGGATATGGACAACGGGATGTCCCGCAACCACAGCGCCAGCACCCCGCCAGTGAGGGCGAACGGAATGCCGGTGAACACCAGCAGGCCATCCCTGAGGTTGTTGAACATCATCAGCAACAGTGCCATGACCAGCAGCAAGGCCACCGGTACCACCACCTGCAGACGCTCGGCCGCCGACTGCAGCTGCTCGAACTGGCCACCCCAGCGTGTCCAGTAACCCGGTGGTATCTGCACCTGCTCGATCAACGTCTGTTCGGCCTCCTCGACGAACGAGCCCAGGTCACGCCCGCGCACGTTGGCACTGACCACTACCACCCGCTTGCCATCCTCGCGGCTGACCTGGTTCGGCCCCAGCTGCAGGTTCAACGTGGCCACCTGCGACAGCGGGATGAAGCCGATCTGCCCGGCACCCGCTGCAGCGCTGGCCGGCACCGGAATCAGCAGGCTGGCCAGCCCGTCGACATCGGTACGCAGGGTTTCCGACAGGCGCACCACCATGTCGAAACGGCGGTCACCTTCGTACAGCGTGCCGGCCGTGCGGCCCCCCACGGCAATGGCAATGGCGTCCTGCACGTCGCCCACGTTCAGGCCATGGCGTGCCGCCTTGTCGCGGTCGATATCGATGGTCAGCACCGGCAGGCCAGTGGTCTGCTCGACCTTTACCTCGGACGCGCCCGGCACGCCTTGCAGGCTGCTGGCGATCTGCGCGGCGGTGCGGTTGAGCACGTCCATGTCGTCACCGAACAGCTTGACCGCCACATCGCTGCGCACCCCCGATATCAGCTCGTTGAAGCGCAACTGGATCGGCTGCGACAGCTCGTAGTTGCTGCCTGGCACGCTGGCAGCGGCACGTTGTACCTCAGCGATCAGCTCATCACGCGGCTTGCCCGGGTCGCCCCATTGCTCACGCGGACGCAGCATCACATAGGCGTCGGAAATGTTCGGCGGCATCGGGTCAGAGGCGATCTCGGCGGTGCCGGTGCGGGCGAACACCCGCTCCACTTCCGGCACCTGGGCAATGATCGCCTGTTCCAGACGCTGCTGCATGTCGACCGATTGCGACAGGCTGGTGCCCGGCACGCGCAGGGCCTGCAGGGCGAAGTCGCCTTCGCTGAGGCTGGGGATGAACTCGCTGCCCATGCGGCTGGCCATTACCCCGGACAACAACACCAGGGTGGCGGCGGCGGCGAACGCCAGCTTGCGCCGGCCCAGCACCCAGGCCAGCACCGGGGCATAGCGCTGGCGCGCCGTGCGCATTACCAGGCCTTCCTCTTCCTTGACCTTGCCGGTGACGAACAGAGCAATGGCCGCTGGCACGAAGGTAACCGAGAGGATCATGGCACCGAGCAGGGCGATGACCACGGTAAAGGCCATAGGGTGGAACATCTTGCCCTCCACCCCGGTCAGGGCAAAGATCGGCAGGTACACCACCATGATGATCAACTGGCCGTAGATCAGCGGCCGGCGCGCCTCACGGGCGGCCGCAAACACCTCATGGAAGCGCTCGGCGCGGCTCAGCATGCGGCCATGGCGTTGCTGGGCGTGGGCCAGGCGGCGGATGGCGTTCTCCACGATCACCACCGCGCCGTCGACGATGATACCGAAGTCCAGTGCGCCCAGGCTCATCAGGTTGGCGCTGACCTTGTTGCTGAACATGCCGGTGAAGGTGAACAGCATCGACAACGGAATGACCATGGCGGTGATCAGCGCAGCACGGATGTTGCCCAGGAACAGGAACAACACGGCGATGACCAGGATGGCCCCTTCGATCAGGTTCTTCTTCACCGTGGCGATGGCCTTTTCCACCAGATTGGTGCGGTCGTACACCGTCACCGCGACCACGCCCTTGGGCAGGTTGCGGTTGATCTCCACCAGCTTGGCGGCGACCGCCTGGGACACCGTGCGGCTGTTCTCGCCAATCAGCATGAACACCGTGCCCAGCACCACTTCCCGGCCATTTTCGGTAGCCGCGCCCGAGCGCAGCTCTTCGCCCAGGCCGACCTGGGCAACATGGCTGACGCGGATTGGCGTGCCGTCGACACTGGAGATGACGATGTTGGCGATGTCCTCGGCCGATGCCACCTGGCCTGGCGCGCGGATCAGCAACTGCTCGCCATTGCGCTCGATGTAGCCGGCGCCGACGTTGGCGTTGTTGCGTTCCAGCGCCGCGATCAGGTCGTTGAGGGTGAGCTTGTAGGCCGCCAGGCGCTTGGGCTCCGGCGCAATCAGGTACTGCTTGGCATGGCCACCGATGCTGTTGACCTCGGCCACCCCGGGTACATTGCGCAGTTGCGGCTTGATGATCCAGTCCTGGATCACCCGCAAGTCAGTCGGGGTGTAGGGCGTGCCGTCCTCCTTCAGCGCGCCCTGCTCGGCCTCCACCGTCCACAGGAAGATTTCGCCCAACCCGGTGGAAATCGGCCCCATGCCCGCTTCGATGCCATCGGGCAACTGCTCGCGTGCCACTTGCAGGCGCTCGTTGACCAGTTGACGGGCGAAGAACAGGTCGGTGCCGTCGTCGAAAATGACCGTGACCTGCGACAGGCCCGAGCGCGACAGCGAGCGGGTCTGCTTGAGCCCAGGCAGGCCGGCCATGGCGGTCTCGATGGCGAAGGTGATGCGCTGCTCGGTCTCCAGCGGCGAATAGCCGGGCGCGGCGGTATTGATCTGCACCTGGACGTTGGTGATGTCCGGTACAGCGTCGATCGGCAGTTTCTGGTAGCTGTGGATACCCACCGCAGCCATCAGGACCACGGCCAGCATCACCACCAGGCGCTGCTCGATGGCAAATTGGATCAGGCGTTCGAACATGCAGGCGTCCCCGTGATCAATGGCTGTGCTCGGCCGAGCCCTTGCCCAGCTCGGACTTGAGGACAAAGCTGCCGGCGGCGGCCACCTGGGTTCCGGCGGCAACGCCGGTGGTGATTTCCACCTGGCCGGCGTCGCGGCGGCCGGTCTTCACCGGGCGGGCCTCGAAGCCTTCCTCGGTGCGGGCAAACACCACGGTCTGCTCCTCCCAGGTTTGCAGGGCGCTTTCCGGCACCACCACGGCGGCTTTGAAGCGCTCGACGCTGACCGCAACATTGACGAACAGCCCCGGGCGCCAGGCGCCGTTGGGGTTGGCCAGGGTGGCGCGGACAGTGGCAGCGCGGTTCTGCTCGCCGAGCAGGCTGCCAACGTAGTTGACCTTGCCCTCGACCTGGGCCCCCAGGTCCGGCGCGCTGACCGTGACATTGCGGCCGGTGACCACCTTGTCCAGATCGCGCGGGGCGACGGCGAAGGTGGCCCAGACCCGGTTCAGGTCAGACAGGGTGAAGGCGTTGCTGGTCTCATCGACCACCTCGCCCACGGTCAAGTGCTTTTCCACCACCACTGCATCGAACGGCGCGCGTAGTTCATAGCGGTTGCCGGTGCCGGCCGGCCCCACGGCGGCGACCTTCTGCCGGGCGTTGGCCAGGGCAATCTCGGCTTCCTGCAAGGCCTGGCGGGCCTGCTGGTAATCCTGCTCGGCGCTGATGCGTTCCTGCCACAGCTGCTGTTCGCGCTGGAAAGTCAGGCGCGCCAGTTCCAGGCGGCGCTGGGCAGCTTGTTGCTCGCTGCGCAGGTCGGAAATCTGCTGGCTGGCGATTACCGCCAGCACCTGGCCGCGCCTGACCGCCTGGCCCAGCTCGGCTTGCACCGCCTCGACCACGCCGGGCACGCGTGGCACCACATGGGCGGTACGGTCTTCGTCAAAGCGGATTTCACCCGGGAAGCTGATGGCGGTACCCAGCTCACGAGGGCCGGCGTTGGCCAGTTGCACACCGGCCGCTTCGATCTGGGCGATGGACAGGTGCAGCTTGCCCTCTTCTTCTTCGTGGCCTTCGCCGGCCTGTTCCTCGCCGTGGCCGTGGCTGTCGCCGTGGTCGTCGTGCCGGGCTTGCGTGCTCGACGCCTTGCCAAGGTTGTCGGTCCAGGCCAGGCCACCCAGGCCAAGCGCGGCAATGGCGGCAGCCAGAAGGGCTATCTTGCGTGGATTAGTCATTGTTGCTCCTGCTGTTCAATTTGTTGCTCAGGCCATCGAGGTCGCCATAGATCCGCTCGACCTGCGCCCGCGCGTCGGTCGCCGAGGCCAGTGCCTCGAGGTACAGCCCGCGTGCCTCGATCAGCGTGCGCTGGGCGTCGAGTACATCGAGAAAGGCGAACTTGCCCATTTCGAAACCGCGGGTGGCGGTGTCCACGGCCTGCTGCGCAGAAGGCAGGATGGTGCGGTCGTAGGCCTGCACTTCCTGCATGGCCGTGGCCCACTGGCTGACGGCGCTGCGGGTTTCACTGCGCAAGCGCAGCTCCACGGCGTTGCGCAGGTCACGCGCCTGGTCGGCACGGCGCGCCGCGGCCAGCACGTTGCCCTGGTTGCGGTCGAACAACGGCAAGGGCATCGACAGGCCCACCACATTGACTCGCTCGCGGTCTTCGCGGCTGTACTGGCTACCCAGGCTGACGGTGAGGTTGGGAATGCGCAGGGCCTTTTCCGACCCGAGGGACGCGTCGCCGCGCTCGACCTGGGCGGCGGCCAGGCGCCATTCGGCCGTCTGCTCGACCTGGCTGAGCAGGGCGTCGGCGCTGGGCGCGTCACCGGGGGACAGGTCGGCGGCCTGCAACTGGTCGAAGCTTGCCAACGGGCTGCCGGTCAACCGTGCCAGGGCCTGATAGGCCACGCTGCGCTGGGTTTGTGCACGGCGCACTTCGGCCTGGGCCTGGGCCAGCTGCACCTGGGCCCGGGTGGCCTCCACGGGCGATGACTGGCCGGCGGTCACCCGCCCCTGCACTACCCGCAGCCCACGCTCGGTCAACGCCTGCGATTGCTGCGCCAGTTCAAGCGCAGTCTGCGCGCGCAAGGCCGCATGGAAGGCCTGCACCACATCGGCGCGCAGGCCGTTGCGCTGGCGCTCCAGGTCCAGTTGGGCAATGGCCTGGCCGGCACCGGCCACGGCGATGCGTGCGCCGCGCTTGCCGCCCAGCTCCAGCGCTTGGCTGAGGGTGACAGTGGTGGTGCTGGTGTCACGCCGGGTGTCCTCGACCTCCCAGGACAGTTCCGGGTTGGGGATTAGACCGGCCTGGCGCCGCTCGCCGTCGGCAATGCCGATGTCCCGGCCAGCCGCGGCCAGTTCCGGGTTCTGGGCAAAGGCGGCGTCAAGCGCCTGGGGCAGGCTCAGGCTCTGGCTGGCCTGGGCGCTGGCGGCGCCGGCCAGCAACAGACAGAGCAAGGCGGTCTTGCGGGGAATGGGCACGAAACAGGTCCTCGTCGGCGAGCTTTGGCGAGGAACTGTAAAAAGCCGTGCTTATCGGGGGGGTGGCGGAAAAATTACAATTCTGTAATCCAGCCTGCGTTCTCTCCTACCGGGGATGTGTACATGCAGGGTTCGATAATCGCCCACTTTCCTGGTACAGCGGTTTAGTCCAATTGACTAAACTAACCAGGCGGTACAAAACTAGGTGAATCCAACAACAACAAAGCGATGCCCGTAATGAAGCCCATTATTCTCGTGCTCAACGGCCCCAACCTGAACATGCTGGGCACCCGCGAGCCTGCCCAGTACGGCTACGAAACCCTCGCCGACCTGGCCCGGGGTTGTGCCGATACTGCCCATGCCCATGGCCTGGAAATTGAATTCCGCCAAACCAACCACGAAGGCGAACTGATCGACTGGATCCATGCCGCTCGTGGTCGCTGCGCCGGCATCGTGATCAACCCCGGTGCCTGGACCCATACCTCAGTGGCCATCCGCGATGCCCTGGTGGCCAGCGAAGTGCCGGTTATCGAAGTGCACCTGTCCAACGTGCACAAGCGTGAACCGTTCCGTCACCTGTCGTTCATATCGTCCATCGCCGTCGGGGTCATCTGCGGCCTGGGCAGCCATGGCTACCGCATGGCCATCAGCCACTTCGCCGAAAGGGTGCAGGAGCACGGCGCATGAGCCAGCAAGCCATCCTCGCCGGCCTGATCGGCCGCGGCATCCAGCTGTCGCGCACCCCAGCCCTGCACGAACACGAAGGTGATGCCCAGGCGCTGCGCTACCTGTACCGGCTGATCGATGCCGACCAGCTGCACCTGGACGACAGCGCCCTGCCCGGCTTGCTCGACGCCGCCCAACACACCGGTTTTACCGGGCTCAACATCACCTACCCGTTCAAGCAGGCGATCCTGCCGTTGCTCGACGAACTGTCGGACGAAGCCCGCGGCATCGGCGCGGTGAACACCGTGGTGCTCAAGGACGGCAAGCGGGTCGGTCACAACACCGACTGCCTGGGCTTTGCCGAAGGTATGCGCCGTGGCCTGCCCGACGTGGCACGGCGCCAGGTGGTGCAGATGGGTGCCGGTGGCGCCGGTTCCGCCGTAGCCCATGCCCTGCTGGGTGAAGGGGTCGAGCGGCTGGTGCTGTTCGAAGTGGATGCGGCCCGTGCGCAAGCCTTGGTAGACAACCTGAATGCCCATTTCGGTGCCGGGCGCGCCGTGGTCGGCACTGACCTGGCCACGGCCCTGGCCGAAGCGGACGGGCTGGTCAACACCACGCCGGTGGGCATGGCCAAGCTGCCGGGCACGCCGCTGCCGGTGGAGCTGCTGCATGCGCAGTTGTGGGTGGCGGAGATCATCTACTTCCCGCTGGAAACCGAACTGCTGCGCGCCGCCCGGGCACTGGGCTGCCGCACCCTGGACGGCAGCAATATGGCCGTGTTCCAGGCGGTGAAGGCGTTCGAGCTGTTCAGCGGGCGCCAGGCGGATGCGGCGCGGATGCAGGCGCATTTCGCCAGTTTCACCTGACAGATCGTTGTTGGCTTCTTCGCGGGTGAACCCGCTCCCACAGGGATCGCACAGCCTGCAAGCGGTGCAGTACCTGTGGGAGCGGGTTCACCCGCGAAGAGGCCGGCACAGACCACTCACTCTTTCTCATCCAGCAACGCCTGTATAACCTGCTCCTGCCCCCCATAATCCCCCTCGCCAAAGTGCACATGGCGCACCTGCCCCTTGCGGTCGACAAAGTAGTGCGCCGGCCAGAACTGGTTGCCCCAGGCATTCCACACCTTGTAGTCGTTATCCACCGCCACCGGGTAACCGATCCCCAGCCTGGCCACCTTGTCACGCAAGGTGCCCACATCGTGCTCGTAGTCGTACTCCGGGGTGTGCACGCCGACCACCACCAGGCCCTGGTCGGCATAGCGCCGCGCCCATTCGTTCACATGGGGCAGGCTGCGCCGGCAGTTGATGCAGTCCCAGGTCCAGAAGTCCACCAGCACCACCTTGCCCTTGAGCCCGGGGCCATCCAGCGGCGCCGAATTGAGCCACTGGCTGGCTCCCGACAGCGACGGCATGGCACCGTAGCTGTCGCGGGCCATCAGGTGCCCAGCCAGGCCCAGGCCGGCCAGCGCCAGGGCAATGCCGCCAACCTTCAACAACAAGCGGCGATCAATTCTCATGGCAACCGCCGGTGGCGTAGGTACGGTACTGCACGCTCTGCTGCTGGCCCTTGGAGTCGAGGTAGTCCATGCGGGTGTTCACCAGGCCGCAAGCATCACTCTGGTCATCCTGTATCGACAGCACTTTCTTCACATCCAGGTGGTCGCCGTAGCGGTACTGCATGACCCCGGTATCGTTCATCGGCATCGTGGAGGCCTGGGCGGCAATGGCGCCGAAGCTGAGCACGGCGAACAGGCTGGCACTGACGAAGGTATTGAGTTTCATGGCATCTCTCCTGTGTAACGCTTTGGGGGTGGGGAGGTGTGCTCCCCGGTCGAGAGCCATTTCACGCCAGCCAGGTATCCCGTATGTGTCGCCCGAAGCGGTGATGTGCTTCCTCCTGTGTCTGTCCGCACGCCAGATACACTGCAATACAAAACCCCGCAGGCAAGGGCGAACACGCTCGGTACACTGCGCCCATCCCCTCTTGCACAGGAACGCAGCGCATGGAACACGTCGATCACATCCTGATCGTCGACGACGACCGCGAAATCCGCGAACTGGTCGGCAACTACCTGAAAAAGAACGGCCTGCGCACCAGCATCGTCGCCGACGGCCGGCAGATGCGCGCCTTTCTCGAAGCCAACAGCGTCGACCTGATCGTCCTGGACATCATGATGCCCGGCGACGACGGCCTGCTGTTGTGCCGCGAGCTGCGCGCCGGCAAGCACCGCAACACCCCGGTGCTGATGCTGACCGCGCGCAACGACGAAACCGACCGCATCATCGGCCTGGAAATGGGCGCCGACGATTACCTGACCAAACCGTTCTCGGCTCGCGAACTGCTGGCCCGCATCAACGCCGTGCTGCGCCGCACGCGCATGCTGCCGCCCAACCTGACCATCAGCGAAAGCAGCCGCCTGCTCGGCTTCGGCCAGTGGCGGCTGGACACCACCGCGCGCCATCTGCTCGACAGCGAAGGCACCCTGGTTGCCCTGAGTGGTGCCGAATATCGCCTGCTTCGGGTGTTTCTCGACCACCCGCAGCGGGTGCTGAGCCGTGAGCAGTTGCTCAACCTGACCCAAGGCCGCGAAGCCGACATCTTCGACCGATCCATCGACCTGCTGGTCAGCCGCCTGCGCCAGCGCCTGGGAGACGACGCCCGCGAACCCAGCTGCATCAAGACCGTGCGCAGCGAGGGCTACGTGTTCTCGCTGCCGGTGCAACTGCTCGAGTCGCCATCATGAAGTGGCCACGTACCCTGGCCTCGCGCCTGGCACTGATCTTCTTCACCGGCCTGGTGCTGGCCTACGGCCTGTCGTTCGGCCTGCAGGCCTACGAGCGCTACATCAGCAGCCGCTCGATGATGCTCAGCACCCTGGAGCAGGACGTGGCCACCTCGGTGGCCATCCTCGACCGCCTGCCCGCGGCCGAGCGCGCCGCCTGGTTGCCACGCCTGGAGCGGCGTACCTACCGCTACCGGCTGGACCATGGCCTGGCGGGCGAAGCCATGCCCAGCAGCGACCCGCCCATGGCTGCCGACTCGATCGTCAAGGCCATTGGCGCCGACTATCGCCTTTCCTTCCAGGAAATCCCCGGCCCGAACGCGCACTTCCAGGCACACCTGACCCTCGCTGATGGCGCACCGCTGACCATCGACGTAACCCCATCGCCGGTTCCGGTGGCACGTTGGCTGCCCGTGGTGTTGCTGATCCAGTTGGCCGTGCTGTTGCTGTGCACCTGGCTGGCGGTACGCCTGGCGATCGGCCCGCTGACCCGCCTGGCCCACGCGGTGGACAACCTCGACCCGGACAAGCCTGGCGTGCAGCTGGATGAAAGCGGCCCGCGCGAGGTGCGCTACGCCGCCGTGGCCTTCAACGCCCTGCAGGCGCGCATCGCTGCCTACCTCAAGGAACGCATGCAGTTGCTGGCAGCCATTTCCCACGACCTGCAAACGCCGATCACGCGCATGAAACTGCGCGTCGAAGTGATGGACGACGGGGTTGAAAAGGACAAGCTGTGGAGCGACCTGGGCGAGATGGAACACCTGGTGCGCGAAGGCGTGGCCTATGCCCGCAGCATGGACACCAGCACCGAGGCACCGTGCCGGGTGAACCTCGATGCCTTCCTCGACAGCCTGGTGTTCGACTACCAGGACAGTGGCGCCCGGGTCGAGCGCCATGGCAGCAGCGGCAGCCTGCTGGAAACTCGCCCCCATGCGCTGCGACGGGTGCTGGTGAACCTGGTGGACAACGCTCTCAAGTTTGCCGGTGCTGCCGAGCTGGAGGTGGGCCGCGAGGGTGACATGACCGTGATCCGCGTGCTCGACAACGGGCCAGGCATACCTGGTGACGAACTGGATGAAGTGCTCAAGCCGTTCTATCGCGTGGAAGGCTCACGCAACCGCAGCACCGGCGGCACCGGGCTGGGGTTGGCGATTGCCCACCAGCTGATCCAGGCCATGGGTGGCCGACTGACCCTGAGCAATCGCGCAAGCGGCGGGCTGTGCGCGCAGATCGAGCTGAGGTAAGGCAATCTCAGGCAGGAGCGGCCTTGTGTCGCGATCGGGCCGCAAAGCGGCCCCGGCAATTCATGCGCCGAAGCTGAAAACCTGGGGCTGCTTCGCAGCCCATCGCGACACAAGGCCGCTCCTACAGGGACTGCGGCGCTTGAGCGACTTCTACAATCCGATACACAACCCCACCACCGCCGACACACTGCAGATACCCCTCCCCGACACACTTCCGGTCACACAACCACACCCCGGGAGCCTCCCTGATGAAACCCCTCACCCTTCCCTCCGGCTGGAAGCTGTTCGCCACGCTCGCCGGCCTGACCCTGGCGATGACCGCCATGGTCCTGGCCAGCCAACCTGATCCCGACGGCCTGCGCAGCGCGATCCGTGCCACTGCGCGCAGCTCCTTCGCGCTATTCCTGCTGGCCTTCCTGGCTTCGTCGCTGGTGACCCTGCTGCCTGGCACAAGCAGCCGCCGCCTCCTCCAGGAACGGCGCTATCTGGGGCTGGCATTCGCCTTTTCCCACACCGTGCATGGCGTACTGATCTACCGCTACGCCCAGCAATTCCCCGAGCTGTTCTGGGCCGGCCGCACGCTCACCTCCAGCCTGCCCGGTACCCTCGGCTACCTGTTCCTGCTGCTGCTGACCATCACCTCGTTCAAGGCCCCGATGCGCCTGTTGGGTGGCCGTGCCTGGCAGGCCCTGCACAGCACCGGCATGTGGGTACTGGCCGCGGTGTTCTGCCTGTCGTTCTACAAACGCATCCCCATGGGCGGCTGGTACCCGCTGGCGTTCGCCCTGATGTTCAGCGCCATCGCCGTCAAGCTCACCGCCAAGCTGGCCCGTCAGCAACGCCGTAACGCCCGTGCCCTTTCCTGAAGAGAGAAACCAGCATGACTACCTTGACCCGCACCCTGACCACCTTCGACCGTTTCGGTACCTGGAGCGCCGACCTGCCGTTGCGGCTGTTTCTGGCCTGGGAATTTTTCGAATCCGGCTGGGAGAAATTCAATGGCAGCAACTGGTTCGCCGACCTGCAAGCGAACTTCCCGTTCCCCTTCAACCTGCTGCCTGCAGAGCTGAACTGGCAGCTGTCGATGTGGGCGGAGCTGATCCTGCCGTTACTGCTGTTGCTGGGGCTAGGTACCCGGCTGGCCTCGTTGGGGCTGATGGTGCTGACCGTGGTGGCGATTGCCGCGGTGCATTGGCCGGCGCACTGGTCGAGCCTGGCCGAGCTGGCCCAAGGGTATGCGATTACCGACCAGGGTTTTGGCAACTTCAAGTTGCCGCTGATCTACCTGGTGGCGTTGCTGCCACTGCTGCTGAAAGGGGCTGGGAGGTTGAGCCTGGATCATTGGCTCAGGGGGCGGTTCTGCAGGTGATTTCGCCGGGGCTGCGTTGCAGCCCATCGCCGGCTTGCCGGCGATGGGGCGCAAAGCGCCCCCCATACCAACGATTCAACCTGTACCGATGATAACCCCCTGCTCGCGCAGCCCCTCCAGCAACGCCAACCCCTCTTCCATACCACCTCCCAACGCCTCCAACCGCACCCGCCCACTGCCCTGTTCCAAGGCCAGTAACCGGTACGCCAGCGGTGCCAGGCGCGCGAAGCGCACTTTCAACTCCGCATCGCGATAAACCAGCAACAAGGTCGGCGTCTCTGGTGCGACCGCTGGCTGGTAATCCGCCCCGATCCGCTCCACCGGCCAGCGATAGGCCAACACCCGTGCCACGCACGACAACAGTGGCTCCCCTTCCAGCAGGTCGCCTGCCGGGTCATGGGCCGGGTCCTCGGCATCGCTCAGATACAACTGCGCCTCGACCCACTCATAGTGCGCCAGCTCCAACTGCCAGGACGCATCCAGCTCGATGCCTTGCAGGTACTCGACGAACGCTTCGGCAATCTCGGTGAACAACGGTGTCTGGCTGCGATAGTTGGCATAGAAATCTCGCACTCGCGCATGCCAGCGCTGTTCGCCCAACGCCTGGCGCATCACCGGAAAACTGCCGGCCAGCAAACCTTCGATAGCACCATAGAACAGCTCGCGGTAAATCTTCAGCCGCCGGGCCTCTATGCCAGGCGGCGGCGCATGGCGCTGCGGGTCACGCAGGTGCCGGGCCAAGGTGTACTGCTGCTCACGCAAGGTCTCATTCATTTGCATGCCCTCCCGAAACACGCTGCACAGTGCTGATGCGCGCCGTTTCGGCGAGCAGTTCGGCTAGCGGCGGGTAGTTGAAATCACGCTCGAGCACGGTCGGTTGCACACCGAAGCGCGCACAGGCGACCGCGTACAGCGCCCATACATCTTCCTTTACCGCAGCCCCGTGGGTATCTACCTTGAGGTCCGGCGCTTCATCGTAATGGCCGGCCACGTGCATGCCGGTCACCCGCGCCAGGGGCAAGCCTGCAAGGAATTCGCGGGCGTCATAGCCGTGGTTGCAGGCGTTGACGAAGACGTTGTTGACGTCCAGCAGCAGGTCGCAGTCGGCCTCATCAAGTACCGCACGGATGAAATCGAGTTCGCTCATCGCCTGGTATGGCGCGGCGTAGTAGCTGATGTTTTCCACGGCAATGCGCCGTTCCAGGTATTCCTGGGCCTGGCGAATCCGCGCGGCCACATGGCGCACCGCTTCGTCAGTGAATGGAATTGGCATCAGGTCGTACAGGTGCCCGTCATCGCTGCAGTAGCTCAGGTGCTCGCTGTACAGGCGTACCTGATGGCGATCGAGAAACTGGCGGGTCTGGCCAAGGAAATGTCGGTCCAGCGGCTCGCTGCCACCCAGCGACAACGATAGCCCGTGGCAGGTAATGGCAAAACGCTCGGCCAGCTGCGCCAGCCCCTTGCCGTAGGCACCACCTACGGCAATCCAGTTTTCCGGTGCGCATTCGAGAAAGTCCACGGCGTCAGTTTCCATGGCCAGCAGTTCCGGCAACAGCCCGCGGCGCAGGCCGAGCCCGACCCGTAAAGGGACGGGAGACAAAGATGTGGGGTGCATGAGCAGGTCTCCGCAACAGGCACAACGCCCCGCCTGACCAGCAGGAGGGGCGTTGCGCGGTTCGTGGGGCAGAAGGTCAGGGCTTGCCGGTCAGGTGGCTGAACAAGCCTTCGGGCATGGCCTTGCCATTAGCCTGGTAGATCGCCTTGAGGTGATCCGCGGCTTCCTGCTCGGAGATGAAGCCATCATGGTTGCGGTCGATCTTGTCGAAGTCGCCGGCACGATCCTTGGCCACCACCAGGAACTCGTCGCGCGAGACCTTGCCGTCGTGGTTGCTGTCGGTCTTGGCGAACGAGGCATCACCACACTTGCCCTCGCCACACTTGCCCTCGGCACCGGCCTTGGCGCTGGCGCCGCACTTGCCCTCACCACATTTGCCTTCGCCCTGGGTGGCCTTGGCGCTGCCACCACATTTGCCTTCACCACACTTGCCCTCGCCGGCCACCTTGGCCGAAGCCAGCTGGTAACCCTGGGCCAACGGCTCGACGGCAAAGGCGCTGCTGCTCAAAGCCATGCTGCCGATCAGGGCAGCGCCGAGCAGGCCGAGGGTGTTTCGTACTTGAGTCATGGTGTTGCTCCACTGTGGTTGGAATGTGGAGCCATTAGGCCGTTGCGGTATGTCGTGGATGTATCGCACGGGGTGCGGTTTTGTATGGGAATGGGTCTGCGGCGTGAGCAGATACAGTGGGATACACAACGGCCCCGAGGTGCGCCGGGGCCGTTGTGCCGGGTCAGTCTTCCAGCGGTTTGGGCGGCGCGGCCGGTTTGGCGGGCTTGCTGTCCTTGGCCTTGGCTTTGGTTTCCGGTACCGCCGCGGCCACAGGCTCGGGCGCCGTCACGGCTTTTTCGCTGGCGGGCAGGTCATCGACCGCCTTGAGAATCACCTGCGGGTCGATAACCTCGCCACTCTCGTCGTCCTTGAGCATGTGCCGCTCACCGTCCTTGCCCACCAGGATCACCTTGGTGCCTTTGCTGGCACCCAGCTTCAACTCGCGGATCAGGGCCATGGTGGTCTGCTGCTCGAGGTTCTTGTCCTCACGCTTGCCCATCATGTTGGCGACGCTGTAGACCACCAGGTTGCGCTCTTTGAAGGCGGCCTGGGTGGCCGGGTCCTTGAGGGCTTCGTTCAACCCACGCAACGTCGGGTCGGCGCTACTGGGCGCAATGACGACCAAGGGCCTGGCCTTGCCCAGTTCCTTGGCCAGCGGCGCGTCACTGTCGGCGGCAAATACGGGGCCGACAAATGCGAGCAAGGTGGCGAGGGTCAGTGACCGGACGAGCATGCGTATCTCCTTATTCTCTCGATAAACCAAAGACTACAGATCAGGGAGAAAGATCCTACAAGCGAGCCTAAACCAACCGAGCCGGCACGTGCGTATGCAAAGGTAACCTGGCATTTCCCCCAGGCACATGCGGCGCTCAAGCACGCCGTCGATGCCCGATAATCAGCATAGTTCATCGCCATACCACTGCCCGTGCCGGCACCGACGACTTCAAGTCGCCGCCTGTTCTGCCTGCCCGTCCAGCGCATCGAGCGTCAGCGTCATCATCAGTTCGCGTTCCGCCGCCTGCCGCTCGCTGGCCACCCGATTGATTTCGGTCAAACGCTCCGCCTCGGGCAGGGTGAAATTGCCCTGCAACGCCTCCAGGCGCTCGTGGAAGGGGGCGTCGAGCAACTCGAACCGCGCTGCATGGGCAGCGCGCAGGTGAGCTTGCCAGAAATCGCGCACGATCAATGAACTGGCAAGCCGCTCCCCGGTTTCATTGGCCAGCACCCAGTTCCGCGCCTGCGCCAATTGCGCTGCCCCTACCTGGGCAAGCGTACGAAACGTCATGCCACTGGTCAGAACCGGGAGCTCAAGTTGCTCGCGCAGGCCCAGGCGATAAGCCAGCACTATGTCGATCGGGTCTGTGCCTCGCCCTTCGAACTCACGCGCAAGCACATCCTGCTGGGCAAACTGATCGACCTCATCCAGCCGCCACATTTGCCGACCGAGCCGCAGCAGTGCTTGCTCCTGCCCGCCCGCCGCCGCCTGAGTACGGGCCCGCCACGCCAGCAAACGCAGCTCCAGGTCGCTGAAACGCAGGGCCACGCTGTCCTGGCAGGTCAACTGCTCGGCGTCATTGAACATCAGGTCGCGAAGCTCGTCCGACTCTCTCATGGCACGCAGCAGTTCCAGCACCCGGCCAGCCAGGTAACGTGCCCCGGTCAGATGCTGGAAGTCTTCGGTCTCCATCAAGCGTTCAAGCAGGTTGAAGAACTGCGTGGCATCAGGCATGGCTTCCAGCGCCTCCCAATGGGCACCGAGCTCGGTACGCAAGCTGACCCCGGCAGCATCCATCCAGCGCAACCGCGCGGGCACCGCCGCCGCGCCCCCATCGGCCATTGCGGCAAGCAACACTGCATGCAACCGTTGGGCTTCGGGCTCGCTAAAGGGGTTACCTCTAAGGCGCACTTCGTGCTCCATCCACAGCCGGGAATCATAGAAACCCTCCGGCATGGTGGTTATCAGGTTGTCGCGAAAGTCCACCACCCTCAAGGAGGTGCTTTGGAGGAGACCATAAGGGACATCCCGTATGCCTGTGTCGGCAAGCCGCAGCTCGCGCAGGCGCGGCAGCCCACTCAACGAAAACGGTCGACCCAGAGGGTTATGCGACAAATCGACGGACACCAGGTTGGGGCAGCTGGCAAGAATGGTGGCTTGCCCGGCATCCAGGCGGATGCGGTTTCGCTGCAGGCTCAGACGCTGCAGGTTGGGCATGCCCAGCAGCGCGTGCGGGATTCGGGCGAGCCGGTTATTGGGCATCTCCAGGCCACGGATATTCGGGAATGCGCGCAAGAAACTCTCGGGCACATCCTCAAGCTGCATGTTCTGCAGCGTCAGCACATGCACATGGGCAAACACCACCTGCTCGGAAAACGCCGGCAGGTTACTGGTGCGCATTTCAGTCATGTCCCAACGGTAGACCGTACCAGGCCCCACCTCGTGCGCCCCCTCCTCGAGCATCTGTTGCCAGCAGCAGCGCAATGCACGTCGCAACCTGCGCCTGTTCTCTCGCTCGGCGGTGTCGGGGGCTGCATGAACCCAGCGCCGCAGCTGGGTAGTGAGTGCGTCGAAGGCCTGTTCGTACTGCTGCAACGTGCGCTCCAGCCCCAGGACCGAATTGCGTGCCCGCTCTACCCAGGCAAACACCTGCTCATCGGTGAAGGTCGGGTACAGGTAACGCACGCGGCGCAGGATCGGCCCGGGTCGATACGCACTCGGCGAGCCGCCCGGAAGACGCCCGCTCAAGGGATAACCGATGCGGCCGTCCGCCAGCCGGGTGGGTAGGTGCAGCCCCGACGTACGCGAAGGGCTGAGCAGTTGCTCGACAGCCTGACGCCTGGCCAGGGCCTGGCGCGTGAGCAGCACCCGCAGGTTATGGGCAAAAGGCTCGGACACCTGCAGGGCTGCGCGCAGGTCATCGCCATAGGCATGGCTGATGACCTCGAACAGCTCGCCCGCCTCACCAACGGCCAGCCCTTGCGGGCCGATACGCTGGAACAGCCCGTCCTCGAAAGCCAGGTCGCAGACCGGGCTACCCGCCTGCATCGTGGCCACCGGCGCAGCGCGCTCCCCGCCATTGAACAGCCGCCAGCGTATCCCACCGCTGGCCGCCGGCAAGTGCTCGAGCATCGCCAGCACAACGCGGGCAAGGTCGAGGTTTTGCGGGGTGTCCCAGTGCAGCGCTTCGAACACCCGAACCTTGCGCACGTCAGTCAGTCGCTGCCTGGCGGCCTCGCCCAGGCGTAACGGGATACGCCCGGTCAGTTGCAAGCGCTCACGGTCCGCTGCACTGGCCCTGGCCAGCAGCGCCTGAGCGGCACGCCAATGAAGGCCGGGGAACACACGCCGCAGTGCCGTGATGTCGGGGTTGCCTGCCGACACCTGGGCTTCGGCCTGATAAACCTGCTCGAACAACCGCCGCCGCTGGGCCCAGGCCAGGTCCGCCAGGGCTTGCCCGGAAAGGCCAGCGGCCCCTTCGAGGCCTTCGAGCTGCGCCAGCACCACACTGTCTTCGGGTTGCTGCCCTGACCGCAAACGGGCCACCAGCGTACGAATGCGCTGGTCGATCAGCACCCGCTGGGCGCTGTCGACTACCCCCGGCTCCGGCGCCCGTCCCAGTACATGCCAGGCTCTTAGCTGGTCGCTGCCCAGGCCATGGATGCCCAGCACTTCGTCAACCTGTTCGTCCTGCAACTGCGCCAGTTGGCCGCCCAGGCGCCTGAACAGGTAGCGAGGCGCATCCCACTGCAACGGCTGTTCGTACCAGAGCCTCCAGGCGCCGGCACCATTGTGCACCAGCAGCGGCCCGTGGCCATGGCGCGGCAGCAATTGCCAGCAGCCATCGGTACTGCGCTGCACCACCCGGTAGAAGTGCTCATCGATGGCCACCCAGGCCCGCTCACCCTGGCGCCAAACGCCTTGCGCATCACTCAGCGCATCGGCAGGCGGCGCCTCGCCACGAAAGGCTGCCAGGTCACCGTCCCATAAACACACGGCACCGTCCTCCAGGCGCGCCTGGGGCATGCTGTCGACCCGCAGCGAGCGCTGCCACAGGCGCCGCGCCCCGCCCAGCGCGGTGCCTGTGGCAGCGATCACGGCCAGGTCGATGGCCACCTCGGTGACATGGTCCAGTGCTTCACGAACCTCCCCTTCCTGCCACGCCGCCACCGACTGAAACACGTCATCCAGCCATTTCCAGGCAAGCATGGCCAGCAGCACGGTTCCCAGTGCAGGCAGGTAAAGACTGGCAGCACTCAGGGCGGTCAACCCCAACGCCGCCAGGCGCTGCGCGTGCGCCTGCTGGACCTCCCGGTCCAGCTTCGCTACAGATGGCGCGAACACTTGCGCATCATCCTTGACCTGGGCAACACGCAGTGCCGCGAGGTGTTTGAACACATAAGCCCCTATAGGGTGCATGCGCTCATCAAGGTCGATGTTGGCCCATTTCGTCAGGTCATCGTAGCCCGCCCCGATGCGCGAAAAAAACGCCTGGCTGTCACGCGCCCGCACGAAGCGAGCGAAAAACTGCCGGTATGTGACCATGCGCAAGCGCTGCCCCAGCACGCGCTGGGCAAATTGCTGCAAATCGTCATGGGCGCTCCACGCGCCTTGGGGGTCACCCGGGATATACACCAGCACGCGTCTGGTACTGGTGTGCAGCGGGGCAAAGGTCTCATCGCGAACGTCGAGCACCACGATCTGCTGCAGCGGGCAACCCAGCACTTCGAGGCGCTTGCCCAGCACTCGAGTGTCATCGAGCTGGGATAACCAACCGTCACGCCACAGTTTGACCAGCAACTCGAGCTCTGCTGCGTCGAGCACACCCGCGTGGCGAGCCTGCATGGCATCGATCAACATGCCGTGGCGCACGCTGTCGGCCAACAACGCCTTGCTCTGCGGAGTTGCCAGGTGGCTGTCCAGATGCTGCTGGTAACGCTGGCCCAGGTCCAGCTCGCGTACCAGGCTGGCAAAGGCCATGGCGCTGGGAGCCTCCAGTGGCATGCCGTCGGCCTCGTAGAGGCCACAGTCCGGCGCCTGGCCACCGGCCTTGGCCTCGGCAGCGGTAAAGCCGTGCAACGCAGCCTCGAGCAGGGGAATCTGGTAATAGACCCGCTCGGTCAAAGGCACGCGAATCGGCGCATAGGTGCTCAGTGGTTTTTCAAATGCCGCGCGCATCCACAAATGATCAAGGTCCTGTTTCAGGCCGTAGCGGGCTTGCAGTGCCTGTTTCAGCAAGGGCGTGGCGAAGCGGTCGATTGGTACAATCTGCTGCAACAAGGCCTGCAAGCGGTATCGGCAGTCCAGGCTGCCCCTCAATGCCTGGCACAGGACCCTCATGTGCTCGGGGTTGCCCGGGCGCATCCAGCCGGGCAAGCGCTTGGCGATGATGGCGTCCTGCTCGGCTTGTTCGAGCAGGTCGTGTGTGGCTTGCAGGGTACCCATGATGCCGCCTCCGCGTGCTGAAAAAACGCAAGGCTATCGGCGGGCGAGACACCCAGGTGCCTAGCGGATTACTACCCGCTTCACCGGCAAGGGCAACCGCCCAGGCACCGCTACCTGGGCGCAGCCACGGGTATCATCACAGCCGCCAGGTGGCGGCCCAGCGCCTCCCGTGTCAGTTGCCTGGTCACATTGAGTTCCCACTGCTGTACGCGGTCCTGAAGCCGATCGATATCCACTTGCGCGGCGTTGCGCTCGACCAGCGCTTCCAGTTCGGCATGAAAGAAATGCGGCGTACTCAAGCGCGTCGCGAAGACGCGAGTCAGGTACTCCTTCCAGAACGCTGTGGTCGACAGGTAATCGACCAGCGCGTCCCTGGACTGGGCAACCCGCACCAGCTGCGCGGCGGCGTCGATATCCTGCCGCGACAGGTTGGCAACGCCGGGGTTGAGCATTTCGTCGTGCTCGACAGGCAGGTCCAGCTCGTCGGCCAGCGCCAGCCGGTAGGCCAGTGCGAACTCCAGCGACTCCTCAGGCCGGCCAGCACGCACGGCGTGCAAGCCACCCACCTGGTCGAGGGTATCCAGCCGCCAGCATTGCCCGCCCAGGTGCAACAGCGCCCGCTCCGGGTCGTCGGCCTTGCTGCCGTGCAGTGCTTTCCATTTGCGCACACGTACTTCCAAGTCGCTGAAGCGCAAGGTTGCGTTGTCCTGGCAGTGCTCGGTCAGCGCATGCGCGTACAGTTCCGTGCACAACAGCGGCTGTTCGCTCATGGACACCAGCATGCGCAGCACCCTGAGTGCCAGGTAGCGGGCCAGGAATTCCTGCTGGAAATCGGCCGAACCAGTCAAGCGCTGCAGCAGGTGAAAGAAGTCTCTCGATGCCTCCTGGCCATTGAGCTTGCTCCAGATATCAGCCATGCGATCTCGTTCAGCGGGCTGCACCAGGTCGGTCCAGCGCAGCATCGTCGGCACCTGGTCTTCGAGAACCTCGTGCCAGGTATCCTGGTCACGCAGCAAGGGGTTGCCTGCAAGCCAGACCCGCCCCGCGTGCCACAAGTCCGAGCGATAGAACCCGTAGGGCAAGGTGCGGATCGCATTGTGGCTCACGTCCAGCGTATGAAGGTGCGGTGCCTCCATGACCCCGGCGGGCATCTGCGTCAACTGCGCCCCCCGCAGCATCAAGGCATTGAGCCGGGGCATGTCCGCCACTGACAGCGCACTGCGCAACGGGTTGTGGGACAGGTTGAGGTACACCAGCGAGCGGCAGGCCTGCAGCAGGGCCGGCATGCCGCCCTCAGGCCCGATCTGGTTGTTCGACAGGTCCAGCACCTGCAGGCGTTCGGCCATGGCCTGGGGCAACGCCAGCGTACGCAGTCGGCAATTGGTGATGTTCAGGGTGCTCAACGTGGAGAAGGCGTGCAGAAACGTGTCTGGCACGGTGTGTATCTGCAGTGACCGTAATGCCAGGTCCGACACATGCGCGAAGCTGACCGTCGCCGGGATAGCCGGCAGCGCATCCAGGTCACTGCGGTAGCAACTCAGCAAATAACCGCGGTCTGCCTCTACAGCCCCCAGTTGTCTGGGCACCAGGTAGCGCCAGCAGTCAACGAGGCCTCGGGCGAACTCTCGACGCGCCTTCCAGGCCCAGGCTTTGACCGTACCCACCTGCCAGCTCTTCAGCGTCTGGCGCAAC
The DNA here is from genome assembly GCF_022533585.1 of Pseudomonas sp. LS.1a. NCBI lineage: Bacteria > Pseudomonadati > Pseudomonadota > Gammaproteobacteria > Pseudomonadales > Pseudomonadaceae > Pseudomonas > Pseudomonas sp. LS.1a. Next base: position 2,045,950 of record NZ_CP092827.1, on the reverse strand, counting down.
GTGCCCAACTGTTGCTTCAGCTCGGCCAGCTCCGTCGCAGGGTCACGTTGCGACGCCCGCAACCGTTCCAGCCAATGCTCGACTTCGTCATCGTCGAAGCCCGGGTAAAGGTCACGCAGCTCGGCGGCCAGGTTCCTGACTACGGCCCGGTCCAGGCCCAGGCACTGGCGCCAGCCACTCAACGGGTAGCCGATGCGGCCGTTGGCCAGGCGTTGCGGCATGAACACAGCGCCATTCGAGGGCCTGATGCCTAGCACTCCGGCGATCACTTCCCGCTGTTGCGCCACCCGCCGCGCCAGCTCGCTGCGTAGCTGCAAGGCGAACGGTTTGCCAATGGCCAGTGCCGCGCGCTGCTCACGGGTATAGCCGCTGGCTATCTGCTGGAACAACTCACCCGCTGTGCCCAACGGCCTCTGGTCATCGCTGAGATGGAACAGGCCGTCCCGGTACCTGAGCTGCAACTGCCGCCCGCCCCCACGGGTGCTGAACAGCGGCGTACCGGCGTCACCGTCGAACAATTGCCAGCGTGGGCCGATGTCCATGCCAGGCATGCGGTCGAGCATGCCCAGGGCGAAGCGCGCAAGGTCCAGGGTCTGCGGCGTATCGAAAAACAGGGCTTCGTGTACACGGATGCAGCGGATGCGCTTGACCAGTACCGCAGCCGAGATCAACAGGTCGTCCGGGCTTGCCGTGCCCAGCAGCTGCTCCGCCGCAAGCCGGTGCAGGCTGGCAAAATCGCGCTGTAACGCCTGCGTATCGCCGGTCACCGGGTACTGTTCGTAGTACAACTGCCCCAGCAACGAACGGCGACGGTTCCACAGGTAATCGGCCAGCTCGTCATTCGCCACATCCTCTGTACTCTGCCAGCGCCGTGCCCGGGCAAGCAGTGCCGTATCGGCCACCGCCCCGCCTGCGCGCAGCTGGCTGACCAGGAGCTTGATGCGGTTCGCCAGCCTGACCCGGCTGACGGTGTCCAGCAGGCAGGCATCCGCTGCCTGGCCGCACACATGCAAGCCGCGCAAGTCGTCCGGTTCCATCCCGTGAATGGCCAGCACGTGATCGATCTGGTCGTCTTCCAGTTGCCTGAACTCACCGCCCAGGCGCCGGAACATGGCGTGCGTGTCATGCCACTCCACCGGCTGCTCGCACCATACCCGCCAGGCACCGGCGCCGTTGTGACGCAACCGTGGGCCGTGGCCTTGCCTGGGCAGCATGCGCCATTGCTCGTCGTCGCCCTGTACCACTTCGTAGAAGTAACCCTGTATGTTCACCCAGCAACGCTCGCCCAGGCGATACACTCCCTCGGCATCGGGCTGCGCTTGCAGCGCTGGCGGCTCGGTGCGAAAAGGGGCCAGGTCGAAGCGCCAGAGCTTTTCGCTGCCATCCTCGAGGCGCGCCGTGACCAGTTGCTCGACCAGGTCGGTCCTACGCACCACCGCGCCGGCCAGCACAGACGCGATACCCACCGTGATGACCGTCCTGGCGATGTTCAGCAGGTGCTCGACCGCGGCATGGGTATCGCCCTCCCGCCAGCTTTCCACCGCATGGAATGCGTCCTTGAGCATGTCCCAGGCCATGGCTGCCGCCATCACCGCGCCAATGACCGGCACGAACAGCCCCGCTACCCCTGCCGCAGCCCAGGCGCCGGCCTCCAGACGTTCACGCTGCGCCTGCTGCACGCCGCTGTCGATCATGCGTACCGGTACCGCGATGAATGCCGCATCATCCTTGATCACATCGATGCGTGCCTGTGCCTGGCGGTCGAACAAGGGCAATGCACAGTCAACCAGGTGCTGTTCCATATCCCGCGAAGCGGCTTCGGTCACATCCGCTAGCTCGCTGATAACCCGGGCGAAAAATCCGGCCTGATCACGCAGGCGCACGAAACGCCTGAAGAAACCCTGATACTGAGGGTCGGCAAGGCGTTTACCCAAGATCCTGCGGACAAAGGTGTCGAGGTCTGGCGCAACACACCAGGGGCTGACCGGGTCGCCGGGCAGATACACCAGCACGCGCCTGGTGCTGGTAAAACCCAGCGTCGTGCGGGTGACATGCAGCACGATGATCTGCTCCAGCGTGCACCCAAAGGCATGCAGATGCCTGGCGGCGACCGGGTCACCCTCGAACCTGCCAGGCTCGCCGCTGCTGCACAACCCCAGGATCAGGGCCAGTTCTGCATGGGTCAGGGCTGCCTCGGTCATTGCCTTGAAGGCATCCACCTGCATGTTCGACACCAACTGTGCCTTGAGCGTGGCTTGCAGGCCCTCGGTGCCCTTGGCGGGCGGGTACAGGACGGTGTCCAGGTGCTCCTGGTAGCGCTCACCCAGGTCCAGCTGGCGGCACACTTTGGCCAACGCCGGAGCGCTCACCCCCGGCACCGCCACACCCACTGCGTCCACCAGGCAGTCGCTGCGCGGCAGGGTGCCCGGGCTCGCTTCATCCTCGGTGAAATTGGCCAGCGCAGCATCGACAAGCGCGATGTCGTAGTAGTCTTTTTCCTGCTGCGCCAGGCGGCCCGTGGCCAGTTCGGGATCAGGCGAAAGGGTGAAGTAGGTATGGCGGTAGTACAACGTATCGGGGTCGTGCAGGGAATGCAGTTTCTCCTGCAACGCCCGCTGCAGCAGCGGCTTGCAGAACGCGTGAATGCCTTGCACCGGCGCCAGTTGGCGCTGCAGGCGCTGGCGGCAGTCGAAACTGTCTTGCAGGGCCTGCAGCAGCGTCGTCAGTTGTTCTGCTGTTACCGAAGAAGGCGGCTGCGGCGCACTGTCCGGGCTTGCCAGATGCAGCCCGCTCAGCCAGGCCGGCAAGCGGCGGGCAAGGATGCCGTCCTGGAAGCCTCGCTCCAGGTCCAGGGTGGTGGGCAATGCTTGGGTCGGATTCAGACGGTTCTGCATGTCGCGCCTCCAGGGTAAACGGAGGTGCGAAACTAGTGGCTGCCACTGGCCAGCGAGTGCTAGCCAGGTACCACCGCGTCAGAACAACAGGAGCTGGCGATCGGTCAGCGCAGCAAAATCATCCCCCACGAACGGCAGGATGGCATCGGCCACCGGCTGCAGCTGGCGGCTCAGGTAATGATCGTAATCGATGGGCGCCTGCGGGTTCTCCAGCGGCTCGGGGCCCGCGGTGGTCATCAGGTAGCTGATCCAGCCGCCGCGCTGGTACTGCTTTGGCCTGCCCAGGCGGCTGTTGTAGTCATCTGCCAGGCGCGCAGCGCGCACATGTGGGGGCACGTTGCGTTGATAGTCGGCCAGCGGCCGGCGCAAGCGCTTGCGGTACACCAGCAACTCGTCCAGTTCACCGGCCAGCGTCTGCCGCACATAGTCACGCACGTAGTCGCGGTACGGCTGCCCACGGAAGATCCGCGCATACAGCTGTTGCTGGAACTGCCGGGCCAGCGGCGACCAGTCGGTACGCACCGACTCCAGGCCCTTGTAGACCATCTCCTCGTTGCCATCGGCCCGCAGCACCAGCCCGGCGTAGCGCTTCTTGCTGCCTTCGTCCGCGCCACGGATGGTGGGCATCAGGAAGCGCCGGTAATGCACCTCGAACTGCAGCTCCAGCGCGCTTTCCAGGTTCATCTGTTGGCGCAGGTGTTCGGCCCACCACTGGTTGACCTGGGTCACCAGCTCGCGGCCGATGCGTGCCGCAGCCTCCTCGCCATGGGCGCCCTTGAGCCAGACGAAGGTGGAGTCGGTATCTCCGTAGATCACCTCATAGCCCTTGGCTTCGATCAACGCGCGAGTCTGGCGCATGATCTGGTGGCCGCGCATGGTGATCGACGAAGCCAGGCGCGGGTCGAAGAAACGGCAGCCGCTCGAGCCCAGCACCCCGTAGAAGGCATTCATGATGATCTTCAGCGCCTGCGACAGCGGCGCGTTACCCTCGCGCTTGGCGGCTTCCCGGCCCTGCCATACGCGCTCGACGATGGCCGGCAGGCAATGCTCGCTGCGCGAAAAGCGCCCACCCCGGAAGCCTTCCACCGAATGCTCGTCATCGGGCTGGCGCAGGCCTTCGACCAGCCCCACCGGGTCAATCAGGAAGGTACGAATGATCGACGGGTAAAGGCTTTTGTAGTCCAGCACCAATACCGAGTCGTACAGGCCCGGGCGCGAATCCATGACGAAGCCACCGGGGCTGGCTTCGTCGGGGCGGCTGCCCAGGTTGGGGGCGACGAAGCCCAGGCGGTGCATCTGCGGGATGTACAAGTGGCAGAACGCGGCCACCGAACCACCGCTGCGGTCCGCGGCAAGGCCGGTGACCGATGAACGCTCAAGAAGGAATTCGAGCAGGCGGGTGTGGGCGAAAATGCGCGTCACCAGCTCGCAGTCCTTGAGGTTGTAGCGCGCCAGGGCCGGTTTGTCCTCGGCAAAGCGGCGGTTGATTTCGTCCATGCGCTGGTAAGGTGTGTCGATGGCCTTGCCTTCACCGAGCAGGGTTTGCGCGACACTTTCGAGGCTGAACGACGGGAAGCTCCAGGTCGCCGAGCGCAGCGCCTCGATGCCGTCGATCAGCAGCCGCCCCGGGGCATCGGCGAACAGGTGGCCGCCACTGGTATGGCTGCGCAAGGTCATGGGCGCGCCATTGCGCCCCAGTGCCAGTGGTACCTGCAGCAGCTTGGCGTGCTCATGCAGCAGGCGCAGGTCGAACTGGACCAGGTTCCAGCCGATGATTGCATCCGGGTCATGCGTGGCCATCCACTGATTGAGGCAGGCCAGCATCTCGGCGCGGTCGGCGCAGTAGTGCAAGTCGAAGTCAAGTCCATCAGCCGTGCCATTGACCGGGCCGAGCATGTACACCTGGCGCTGGCCACAGCCTTCCAGGGCAATGCTGTACAGCTCACCCCGCTCGCTGGTCTCGATATCCAGCGACACCAGGCGCAGCGGCGGGCGATAACCCGGCAGGGGTTTGAGCTGGGCATCGCAGAGCACGCCCTGGGCATCCGGCTGGCCGGTGAACTGCACCGGGGCAGTGATGAAGCGCTCCATCAGGTAGCGCTCGGGCGGACGGATATCGGCCTCGAACACCTCGATACCGGCTGTACGAAGGCGTTGCTCCAACTGCATCAGTTGCCGGTGCTGGCGGCAGTACAGGCCCAGCACCGGGCGCTGGTCAAAGTCCTTCAGCTGCAGTGGCCGCAGCTCGACACCGGGTTCGTTGGCCAGCAGCACCCGTGCGTGCGCTTCCTGCGCCTGGGGAATGAAAGCCACCGATACCTGTGGCGCCAGGCGCAACTGCCGTGGCCCCTGATCGGTGGCCAGCCAGAATTCCACGCAGGTGCCTTCGGGCGTGTCATGCCAATGCCGGGTCAGGACAAAGCCCTGCTGCAACTCCACCGCGTCGACCTCTGAATCGTTTGTTGTGCTGATTGCGGCGATTCTACCGCCGATGCTCCGTTGCAGCGCATTTTTCCAGAAGAACATCCAGCCCGTCGGGTGTGCTGTTACGCAGATGACTCCAATGGGTAAGCGCGACGCGGCACCTGTGGGAGCGGGCATGCCCGCGAACAGTCCAATTCGATGGCTGGCACCGCGTTGGATTCTTCGCGGCTAAAGCCGCTCCCACAGGGTACGCGGATTGCCTGCAATTTCAGTAGCCCGTCTAGCGGGCTCCCGCCACGAACCCACTGCGCCGCCCAGCCCACGCCAGCAGCCAGGCCAGCGCGATCAACCCCAACACCACCCCACCAAACCACTCCACCCCTGCCCCGCTCAGCAACAACCCGCCAATGATCCCGCCCAGGGCGATGGCGCTGTTCCACACCGTGACCAGCATCGACTGCGCCACATCACCACCCTCGCCCGCCGCATCGGCGCAGGCGGTCTGCAGCAGGGTTGGCGCACCGCCGTAGGTCACGCCCCACAAGGCGATGCTCAGGTACATCGCCCACGACGACGCCTGCCCCAACACCAGCGTCGCCAGGGCGAAACCGGCCAGGCTCAGCAGCACCAGGGAACGCAGATAACGGTCGACCAGCAGCCCCACCAGGCCAATCCCGGCCAGGGCCGCAAGGCCGAACACCATCAGTACCAGGCCGATGTCGGCAGCCATGCCGGCCGCCGCCAGCAGCGGCACGATGTAGGTGTAGAGCACATTGTGGCCAAGGATCCAGCTGAGGATCACCAACAGCACGATCACCACCCCCGGCGTGCGCAACACCTGCAGGGCCGCAGGCCGCTTGCCGGTGGCGAGCCCCGGGTAGTCCGGCACCGACCGCAGTACCCAGGCCACCAGCAGCAGCGCCGCCAGCGTGACCACCACGAAAGTGGCGCGCCACCCCAACCCCGCCCCCAGCCAGGTGGCGATCGGCAGCCCGAGCGACAAGGCGATGGGCTGGCCGAGCATCGCCACGGCCATGGCCCGGCCCTGCAACGCCACCGGCACCATGCGCCGCGCATGGCCGGCAATCAACCCCCAGGCCAACCCGGCCGCGGCGCCAGTGCAAAAACGCAGCACCAGGGTCACAGCGTTGGAAGTGGACAAGGCAGTCAGCCCGTTGAACAGCACGAAACCGACGATCGCCAGCAGCAGCGCGCGGCGGCGGTACCAGCCCTGGGTCAGGGTCACCAACGGGATGGCGGTCAGCAACGAGCCCAGGGCATACGCCGTGACCCATTGCCCGGCCATGGCTTGGCTGATGTGCATGCCATCGGCGATCTGGTCGAGCAGGCCGGCCGGCAGGGTTTCGCTGAGGATGGCGATAAAGCCGGTCATGGCCAGCGCCAGCAGCCCACTGAGGGGCAAGCGTTCACTGTTGGCGACCAGCAGCGGTGCGGAGGATGTCTGGGACATTGCAGATGCCTTGAATGAGAAACGAGGCGGACAGTCTGCAAGCCGAGGCCATTACGGAAAAAGGCGGTTACAATGCCGTTCATCCAGGACATCAATGTCCGCAATCAGGAATACGGCATGGACAGCCTCAGCGGCTTCGTGGTCTTCAACCGTGTCGCCGAAACCCGCAGTTTCGTCGCTGCCGGCCAATCGCTGGGCATCAGTGCCTCGGCCGTGGGCAAACGTGTGGCGCGCCTCGAAAGCCGCCTGGGGGTGCGCCTGTTCCACCGCAGCACGCGCAGCATCACCCTCACCGCCGAAGGCACGTTGTTCCTTGAGCGCAGCCGGCGCATCCTGGCCGAGATCGAGGCCACCGAGCAGGCGCTCTCCCAAGCCAGCGCGACCCCGAGCGGTCGCCTGCGGGTGAGCATGCCGCAGGTCACCGGGCTGGTGATGCCGGCGCTGGCCGAGTTCATGGCGCGCTACCCGCAGGTGGAGCTGGACCTGGATTTTTCCGACCGCATGGTGGATATCGTCGGCGAAGGCTTCGATGTGGTGATGCGGGGTGGGCAGCCGGTGGACTCGCGGCTCAACGCCAAGTTCCTGGGGCACTTCCAGCACTGCCTGGTGGCTTCGCCCGAGTACCTGCGCGAACGCGGCACGCCGCTGCACCCGCGCGACCTGGCGGCACATACCTGCCTGCATTACCGCTTCCCCAGCAGTGGCAAGCTGGAAACCTGGCCGCTGCGCCAGGAGCACCCCGAGCAGGGCTACGACATCCCCATCTCGATGGTCTGCAACCATGTCGAGACGCGCGTCTGCTTTGCCGTCAACCACCGCGGCATCACCTGCCTGCCGGATTTCACCGTACGCCGCGAACTGGCCAACGGCGCGCTGGTCAGCGTGCTCGACGACTTCATGGAACGGCGCGGTAGCTTCTACCTGCTATGGCCGTCCGGGCGGCAGATGCCGCCGAAATTGCGGGTGTTCATCGACTTCATGCTCGAGCGCGTGTTCAACCGTACAGGTAATTGATGTCCTTGCAGACCAGCGGCGGCACCTGGCCAAGCAGGAATTCGCGCAGCTTGTGCATCTGCCGTGCCTTGGGGCTGGCCTTGAGCCAGGTCATGTAATAGCCGTCACCCGTAGCCACCGCATGCCTGAACGGCGTGACCAGGCGCCCGGCCGCCAGGTCGGCACTGGCCAGCACCAGGTCGACCACCGAAATACCCAGGCCTTGCTGGGCGGCCGAGATGCCCTGGTCGAGGGTATCGAACACTTGCCCGTGGTCGATACTGATGTCCAGCGCGTCCATGCGAGCCAGCCAGCGCCGCCAGTCACGGCGGTCGGGGGACGGGTGCAGGAACTCGCACTGGGCCAGGTCGGCCAGGGCCGGCTGTGCCTGGGTCATGTAGTCCGGGTGGCACACCGGGATCAGCCATTCATCGAACAGTTTGAAACTCTCGATATCGGCGGGAAAACGCCCGTTGGCAAGGAGGATTGCACAGTCGTAGGGCTCGGAATAGAAGTCCACGCTGTCGATGTCCATCCACACGCTGGACAGCTGCACGCTGCAGTTGTCCTCGACCTTCTTGAACGCATCCAGCGCCCGCAGCAGCCAGCGCACGGTGAGCGTGGACGGCGCCTTCAGACGCAGGCCGTAGCGGTCCTGGCGCAGCAGGGCGCAGGCGTTTTCGATGATCTTGAAGCCAACCTTGAGTTCCTGCGCCAGCAGGCGACCGTGCTCGGTCAGGGCCAGTTTCGGCCCGCGGCGTTCGAACAGATCGCAGCCGAACATGGCTTCGAGGGTCTTGATGTGGTGACTGACGGCGCCCTGGGTCAGGGCCAGCTCTTCCGCGGCACGGGTAAACGAGCCATAGCGAGAGGCCACCTCGAAGGCACGCAGCGCGTGCAAAGCCTGAATCCTTTCCGACATGGCGAAGCCCCGAGCATGAGTAAGACTAATAGTAGGTCATAGTTCCACGCGTTTTACAACGTCAAGGGCGTCTTGGAAAATGCCGGTAAATAACAAACATAACCAAGATCCTGCCTGCATGTGACTGGAACGTTCATCTAAATTAACGCCTGGGGAAATCATGCTTACGGGTTATGGAACTTGCTATCGCCTGGATGCGCTAGAGCTGGCCGCCGAACATGTCGGGAACACGCGACACTGGACCTACAATGCCGTAGAGCATTTTCGCAGCACCCTCGCCAACCCCGAATTCCCCTGCCTGTTCGGCCGCAAGGCAGTAAACGGCGCAACCTGCCACATCCTCTTCGCCCGCGCCGGGCAGCTGGCCGATGACATCGCCCTGGGCCTGGCCGACTACGTGCGCACCGTCGCTCCAATCCAACCCAAGCAGCGTATCGGCAGCCCGCTGGTCGTGTTTCTGGAAACCGCTGCCAACTGCACCCTCGCCGAGCAACAGGCACTGGCCTGGAAGGTGTTGCGTGGCGTGCATGCGCGCGACCCGCAGCCTTGGCCACACGGCATCCCGACCGACCCCGACGACAGCACGTGGTCGTTCTGCTTTGCCGGCATGCCGCTGTTCATCAACATGAATTTCCCCGGCCACCAACAGATGAAAAGCCGCAACCTGGGGCCACACATTACCTTCGTCATCAACCCGCGGGCGAACTTCGACGAAGTGGCCAATGCCAATACCGAAAGTGGCAAACGTATCCGTGAACGCATCCGCGAGCGCGTACACCATTACAACGACGGTGTCATGCCCGACACCCTTGGCTTTTTCGGCGATGCCGACAATTTCGAGTGGAAGCAATACCAACTGCAGGAGGCCGGGTCGCTCAACCCGTCCCGCTGCCCGTTCCACGCCCATGCCGTACACCCGGCAACACCTGAAATACTGATCGAGAACTGACCGTGAATACCGCACTCACTGCCACCTATGCCCTTACCGTCCTGCTACTGATCGCCACACCCGGCCCGGTAGTGGCGCTTATCATCAATACCGCAGCCGCCTCCGGCTCGCGCAGAGCCATGTTCACCGCCATTGGCACCAATTGGGCATCACTGGTGCTGATCGGCGCCGCGGCCTGGATCATCCTCACCAGCGCCGCCATCGACAAGGCCTGGCTCAGCGCCATGAGCCTGCTCGGCTGCCTGTTCATCGGCTACACCGCCGTGGGCACCCTGAGGGACGCCCTGCAGGCGCCTGCGACCGAGGCGCCGGGCGAACTCGCCAAGCCAGAGCGCAGCGGGCTGTTGCAAGGCTTCATGGTGGGCATTTCCAACCCGAAAGACATCATCTTCTTCATCGCCTTCTTCCCGCAGTTCATCCAGATCACCGAGTCGTTCGGCAAGAGCATGGTGGTGTTGTCGCTGCTGTGGGTGGCCATCGATTTTGCTGTGCTCAGCCTTTACATCTTCGCCATCGGCAAGATCGCCTCGCAACGCAGCAACCGCATGATCAGCCTGGCCTCGGGCGTCGCCCTGCTGCTGATCGCCGCCGGCGGCCTGCTGTACAACCTCAAGGAACTGGCGGCCTGATTGTGATGCAAAGTGCCCGCTGCAACATGAGGGAGAGATCATGACCGCGAGTGACACGAGCCCGTCGCCTTCGCCGTTGCAACAGGACTACCAGCGCTTTCTGCTGCTGGGCAGCCGGCGTGCACCGCACACCGTGCATGTGCACGAAACCGGCTACCGTTCCGGCACCATCAACACCGACGCCCTGGGCCTGCGCTACAGCCACTGCGCCGGCAAGCGCTTCTCGGCGGCCGAGCGCGGTGGTGCCGCGCGCATCAACCTGCTGGTCGGCGGCTCCACCGCCCTGGGCATCGGCGCCAGCTCCGACGAACACACAGTGGCCTCGCACCTGTCGATGCTCACCGGCGAAGTCTGGCTGAGCCTGGCCGGCTGTGGGCTCAATGCCAGCCAGGAGCTGCTGATGTTCCTCACCCATCAGCACCGCCTTGGCCAGCTCGGCCACGTGGTGGTGCTCAGCGGCCTCAACAGCCTGGCCCATGAAGCCCTCTGCGAAGTCCTCGCCAGCCTGAACGGTCCACAGCACGCCAAGGCTTACCAGGACTTTCTCAACAGTTTCAGCGAAGGCATGCAGCCCATGGCGGCTCCGCGCCGGCAATCGCTGTGGCAGCGTATCGGCCAGGCCTTGGCCGCGCCCCCGGTCGCACCACCTGCCACCTGGCCACTGTCGCCCCCGGAAAAGCGCCTGGCTCGTGCCGCCGACAACATTGGCCGGACCTTGCGCCAATGGGAACGACTGCTGGCAGACAGCCATTCCACCCTCACCTTCATCCTGCAGCCGTTGCTGCCCTGGTGTCGGGATAGCCTGCCCGCTGGCGAGCAGGCCATGCTGGATGCGCTGCAGCGAAAACCGGCGAATTTCGACCGGCTGCTGGACGGCGCGTTCGACAGCCAGTTGCACTCGGCCTTCTTCCGCCGCATCAAGAGCCAGGCCGACCCGGTCCCCTGCTACGACATGAACTGCATGCTCAGCAGCTCGCCGGTGTTCGGGGCCGACTTGTTCATCGACCGCCTGCACCTGAATGACCTGGGCAACAATGCCCTGGCAAAGGTCATAACTGCCAAGCTTGGCCTGGCCCAGGAAAAACATGCCCAGCGCAAGGTCACGCCGATCAAGCTCGTCTGACAGTTGCCGGGTGGTCTTCCGGCCAGGCCCATTGGGTGGCTAGAATATGCCGTCGTTCCGATCTGCCCGAGGCGCACGCTTGACCGCCATGAACATCGAAGCCATCCATCATCAGTGCCTGGCACCCTGTGAGGCTTGCCTGTGAGCTGCATGCTTCGCCTGCCCCCCCTGCTGCTCGCTCTGATGCCGCTGGCCGCACACGCGCTGGAAGTGCGCATCGACCCTCATGCCGACCTGCTCTACCGTCAGGCCTTGCCCCTGCTGGAGCAGGCCGACAGCCAGGATGACAGCGCCAGCACGCTGCGCACGGCCGTGGGTGACGACCCGGAGCTTAGCCGCCAGGGCCAGGCCATGGCCCACACCCTGCCGACAGCGGTCGCCTTGCTGAAAAAGTCCGTGGCGCTGGGCCACCCGGTCGCACAGTACCGCCTGGCGCTGTACTACATGACCTACCTGCCCGCCGCGCAAATCCCTGATGCCGCCTGCCCGCTGCTCGAAGCCAGCCTCAAACAGGGCTTTGCCGCACCGGCGCCGGCCATCGCCACCTGGTGCCCGCCCTACAACGTCAGCAGCGAGTACCGCACTGCACTGGAGGCCATCCCCAGCATGGCCACCGTGTACGCCCCCTACTACCCGCAACCGGCCACGCGCCTGGCCTGCAACCGCAGCCGGCCACAAGGCCTGGAAATGCTATGGGGGCGCCAACGGGACTATCAGGCCGAGGTATACCGCCTGCTCGGCGACCTCGACCCGCAGCACCGCCAGAGCCTGCTGCAGAAGGCCGTGGATACCAACGGCTGCGTGACGGCGCAGCAGCACCTGACCAGCCGTCCCTGACCCTCACCCGTCGCGATCCTTTGTGGGAGATGGCCCAGCCCTTAGGGCTGCGCTGTCGCGTAGAGAACTGAAATGGCAAGCAGTCCGCGCACCCTGTGGGAGCGGCTTTAGCCGCGAAGAATCCAACGTGGTGCATGGCACCGGCTTCGCCGGTGTTCGCGGGCAAGCCCGCTCCCACAGTGACCGCGTGCGCCTTGAAATCTTGAGCAAGACAGTTGCTCCCACAAGGTGGAGACCAGCAAGATCGTTCAAGCCATCCCCCGCCCCGTCTGGCATGCTGGCCTACCACGTACACGCACTGCAGCCACCATGCCCCACATCGCTCGCCAAGCCTTCCTCCACGGCGCCATCGCCATTCTCCCGTTGTCCCTGGCCGTCGCGCCCTGGGGCCTGCTGGCCGGTTCCATGGCCATCGAGGCCAGCCTCAGTGCCTGGCAAGGGCAAGGGCTGTCGGCCATCGTCTTCGCCGGTGCCGCGCAACTGGTGGCCATCGGCATGCTCAAGGGCGGCGCCAACCTGGCGTCGATCCTGTTGACCACGCTGCTGCTGACCTCGCAGCACCTGTTGTACGGTCTGTCGATGCGCCCGGTACTGTCCAGCCAGCCGCTGCGCTGGAGGCTGGGCCTGGGCTTCCTGCTGACCGACGAGTTCTTCGCCCTGACCAGCCAGTACGACCAGCAGCAGTTCAACCGCTGGTACGCCCTGGGGGTGGGCCTGACCTTCTATGTCGCCTGGAACCTGTTCACTCTGGCCGGCATCCTGTTAGGCCAGAACATTCCACACCTGGACCAGTTCGGCCTGGACTTCTCCATCGTCGCCACCTTCGTCGCCCTGATCGCCCCGCTGGTACGCAACCTGGCCACAGTGGTGTGCGTAGCCGTGTCGCTATTCTGCTCGGTGCTGTTCAGCTACTGGCACTGGGAGACCGCCCTGGTGGCCGCAGGCCTGCTGGGCATGAGCGCCGGCTTCATCTGCCAGAAATTTGCCGGAGCCCGCGCATGACCTGGATCCTGATTTTCGCCATGGGTGCCATCGTATTCCTCAACCGCTATGCGTTCCTGGAGCCGCGCCTGCCCATGCGCCTGAGCTCCAACGCCCGGCAGTTCCTCGGTTTTGCCGTGCCGGGCATGCTCACCGCCATCTGTGGCCCTATCATCTTCATGCCCGACCACCAGCTGAACCTGAGCCTGCTCAACCCCTACTTGCTGGGTTCACTGGTGGCCATCGCCCTGGTGCTGTTGACCCGCAGCGTGTTGCTGAGCATGCTGGTGAGCATGTTGATCTTCTTCCTCCTGCGCAGCTGGCTGGCATGAGCACGCCCCTGCGCGAGCAGACACACCTCTGGCAGGCGCCGGCACTTGGCGACGTCGAAATGCTGCACGCGCGCTACTTCCAGCAGCGGTTCGCCCCGCATGTGCATGAAGGCTATGTGTTCACCGTGATCGAGTCGGGCGCCCAGCGCTTCTGGCATCGCGGTAGCGAGCACCTGGCGCCGGTCGGCAGCATGGTGCTGATCAACCCCGACGAGCTGCACACCGGCGCTACCGCCCACGAAGCGGGCTGGCGCTACCGCGGCTTCTACCCGGAGCACGAGCGGGTAACCGGGGTGCTCGACGAACTGGAACTGGGCCGCCACGGCATGCCCCGCTTCAAGGACAGCGTGATCAACGACCCGGCCCTGGCCAGCGCCTTCAGCCAGTTGCACCAGCTGTCCGAAGCAGGCGCCAGCGCCCTGCAGCAACAGACCGCCTGGCGCCAGGCAGTGCTGGCCCTGGTGCAGCGCCACGGGCAATGCGCCGAACCTGCGGCCCCCGGCCACGAACCGCTGGCCGTGGCCCGCGCCCGCGAACTGCTGGAAAGCCAGCTGGCCGACCCGCCCTCGCTCGAAACCCTGGCGGCGGCGGTCAACCTGTCGCCGTTCCATTTTGCCCGGGTATTCCGCCAGGCCACTGGCCTGCCGCCGCATGCCTGGCTGAAGCAGCGGCGCCTGGCCCGTGCGCGGGAAATGCTCAAGCGTGGCTGGGCGGCCTCGGAGGTGGCGTTCGACCTGGGCTTTGCCGACCAGAGCCATTTGAGCCGGCAGTTCAAGCAGGCCTACGGGGTGACGCCAGGGGCCTATCGCAGCGCCTGCCTGCAGGGCTGAACTGCGACAGCCGGCCTCAGGCAGGCCGGCCAGCCACTGCTACACTGACAAGGCTGAATGGAGGATCCTGCCATGTCCGAAAGAGAGCTCACCACCCTCCTGTCGCTGATGAACCAGCGCCAGGCCTGCCTGAGCAGTGCCTGCAAGGAGATAGCCGACTGGATCGACCGGCAGGGCGACGTGCCCGCCGCCGGCAAGATCCGCGCAAGTCTCAAGGCCCTGGAGGCCGACGAGGCCCAGGTCCGCAAGACCTTGACCTCGCTGACCCTCGACAGGCCGCTGCCCAGGTTTCGCAGCTGATTGAAATATGGGCCCGCTCCCACAGGGCGCAAAGCGCCCTGAAGGGTTCAGCCTGTCAGTGCTTCATGTGCATGTGATCATGCCCACCGCCCGCCTCGGCGTTGAGCGCACGCACGTCGGCCTGCACGTCCAGGGTTTCCTTGGCCCCCTTGGCATCCTCGATGGTCAGGGTCAGCGGCACTTTGTCGCCTTCCTTCACCTGGTTGTTCAGGCCCATCAGCATCACATGCAGGCTATTCGGGTCGAGGGTCACCGCCTTGCCGGCTGGCAACTCGACCGCCTTGACCTCACGCATGCCCATCACGTCGCCATTCATGGTCATCTCGTGCACCTGCACGGTCTTGGCCACGGGCGAAGCCACGGCCACCAGTTTGCTGTCGCTGCTGGCGGTCAGGATCATGAAGGCACCGGTGGACTGCTGGTGCGGCACAGTCGCACGGACCCAGGCATCGCTCACGGTGGTCTGGGCCAGGGCCGGCAGCGCCAGGCCCATCAGGACCAGGGCAGCCAGGCCGTGCTTGATCGGTTGTATCGACATTCAGCAGATCTCCATCAGGGTGACCAGGTCTTCGGCGCATTCCTTTGCAGTCAGGGAATGGCCCAGGCTCAGGCGCAGGGTGCCACGCGTATCGTAGACGTAGCTGGTGGACGAGTGAGAGACGGTATAGGTATCACCGGCCGGGACTTTCTCGTAGAACACCTTGAATTCCTTGGCCACCGCAGCGATCTCCTCGGGGGTGCCGGTCAGCGCGGTGAACGACGGGTCGAACGCCTTGACGTAGGCATCGAGCACTTCGGGGGTGTCGCGCTCCGGGTCCAGGGTAATCAGCACCACCTGGAACAGGTCGCGATCGCGGCCGCGCAGCAGCTGGCGGATTTGCGCCGCGCGCGCCAGGGTAGTCGGGCACACCGCCGGGCACTGGGTGAAACCGAAGAAGATCATCGGCATGCTGCCGTAGAAACTCGACAGGGTGCGCACATTGCCTTGGGTATCCTTGAGGCTGAACTTGCGCCCAAGGATTTCGTTGCTCATGTTCTTGCCGTGCTTGAACTCGAGCCCCCGGGCCGGGCTGCAGCCTGCCAGCAGGCCAAGCCCGAGAACGCCCATCCCGGCGACAACTGCGCGCCGGGTATACAGATCATTCATGAAACCATCCTTTACAGGGAAGGTGCCGGCCCTCGGGACGGGCCGGTCGAAAAACCGGGGCATTCTGGCACGACACCCCGAGGGGTTCTACCCGACGAAGGCGAGGATCGGCTGCAGCCCTTTGAATACGGGCTGCGGCCTGTTGTCGCAGGGATTGAAACAGTAACACTTTGTTGCTAAGGAAGTGGGTTCAACGCGATCCCTGTAGGAGCGCGTCAGCCTCAGTAGTAGGCGTTCTCTTTCTGGCTGTGGTCAGTCACGTCACGCACGCCCTTCAGCTCGGGAATACGCTCGAGCAGGGTGCGCTCGATACCTTCCTTCAAGGTCACGTCAGCCTGGCCGCAACCCTGGCAACCACCACCGAACTGCAGCACGGCAATGCCATCATCGACCACATCCACCAGGCTCACCTGGCCGCCGTGGCTGGCCAGGCCAGGGTTGATCTCGGTCTGCAGGTAATAGTTGATGCGCTCGTTGATCGGGCTGTCTTCATTGACCATCGGCACCTTGGCATTCGGCGCCTTGATGGTCAGCTGGCCACCCATGCGGTCGGTGGCGTAGTCGACCAGTGCGTCTTCCAGGAACGGTACGCTGACCGCGTCCAGGTAAGCGGTGAAGCTCTTCAGACCCACGGCGGTATCGTCAGGCTTCTCTTCGCCCGGCTTGCAGTAGGCAATGCAGGTTTCGGCGTACTGGGTGCCCGGCTGGGTGATGAAAATGCGAATGCCGATGCCAGGCGTATTCTGCTTGGAGAGCAGATCGGCCAGGTAGTCATGGGCGGCGTCGGTAATGGTTATAGCGCTCATGTAGGTTCCTCACAGACTTGCGGCCAAGTGTACGCCAACCCGGCCTTCGAACAAAGTCCTAGTATTTGACTCGGGAAAGCGCATATTCAGGGGGCTGCCCCCGTGGCGCCGCCAGCCAGGCCTGCATGCGCCGGTACAGGCCGCGCTCCAGCCACTGGTAGCTGAACCACGACATTAGTCCAATGGACGGCACGCACAGGGCGAACACCAGGTATGGGTTCAACTGCAGGCGCTGGCTGGCGAACCAGCCGGCATACAACACCAGCACATGGATCAGGTACACCGAGTACGAACAGTCGCCCAGCGCCTTGAGCAGCCGGTTACCGCGCAGCAGCGGCTCCAGGGCGACGAAGGCCAGCACGATCATTGCACTCGGCACGCCCCAGTGCAGCAAACGCCGGGAAGCGTCCAGGTGGTAGATGGCCAGGCCTGCCACCGCCAGCAACGCCAACGGCAGCCAGCGGCCATGGCGAATCAGCCCGCGACGGTGCAGCACGCCCAGGCCGATGCCGAGCAGGAACTCGTAGATGATGTCGTTGCTGTAGAAGCGGCTGAGCACGCCCAGCCGGCCCAGTACCTCGCTGGCCAGCAGCAGTGCGGCGGTGACCAGTAGCTGCTGATGACGCTGGCGCACCAGTAAAGCCAGGCCGAACAGCAGGTAGAAGAACATCTCGAAGTTCAGCGTCCAGCCCACGTTCAGGGTCGGGTACAAGCCGTAGCCACCAGGGTTTTCCGCCGGGATGAACAGCAGCGACAACAGCAGGTGGTGCCAGGTGAATGCCTGGTGCGGCAGCCACTGGCTGAAGGCCAGCAGCAGGGTTGCCATCAGCGCCGTGTAGAACCAGTAGGCCGGGACGATACGCAGTGCCCGGTTGAGCAGGAACTGGCGGGGCTCGATGGCTTTGTCGCAGGTCGACAGGTAGATGACCAGCCCGCTGATGACGAAGAAGATATCGACGCCTGCGGCGCCGCGGTCGGTGAGCAGTTGGCCGATGGGGCCGGTGGCATGGAAGTCGAAGAAGATCTGCATGAAATGGTGGCAGACCACCACCCAGGCGGCGAACGCCCGCAGTGCCTGAAGCGAATACAGCATGGAGTACCCTGCGATTGCCGGTGCATTGAGGCCCAGGCTCGGATGCAGGGGCGAGCGCTACGCGCTCGTTCGCGGGTAAACCCGCTCCCACAGGGTTAGCGCTGAGCTCGAGCGTTGCGCAATACCTGTGGGAGCGGGTTTAGCCGCGAAGGGCTGCAAAGCAGCCCCCTTGCAATCGATCAGGACCACCCAGCAAGTCCGACCGCAGGGTAATCGGAAAGGTCAGCCCGACCGATCAGAGGTTCTCGTAGCGGTTCATGTCCAGCACGCCCGCCTCGACCGGTTCGGTTTCCTTGATGAAGCTGTTCAGGTCATGGAAGTAGCGCCAGAACTCAGGGTGACTGCGACGCACGCCCCAGCGCATGACGATACGCTCGAACTTCGCCGCATCATTCTTCGCATACTCCATGTCCTCGACGAACTCCGGCACATCCTTGGTCGGGATGTTGAAGATGAAGTTGGGGTAGCTGCTGAGCACGCCGGGGTACAGGGTCAGGGTATCCAGCCCCGGCTGGTAGCGGTACGCCTCGCCCAGCAGGAACGCCACGTTGCTGTGCGCGCGGTTGCGCAGCAGGCTGTACACCTGGCGCTGGCCGCCCTGCCCTTCGATGCGCAGCATGGTCGCTTCGGGCAGCTGGTTGATCACCTTCAACCCGGCAGCCGGGCGCGACACCAGGCGGCTGAGCGACTGCTCGGCATTGCGGAACTCTTCGCTCACCTGCGGCCGTGAACAGAACGCGCCCTGGCAGCGGTTGATCGGGTCAGGCGCGGCATTCAGGCTGCCGGTACGCTGCAGAAGCTTCAGGCCGAAGTCGCGCTTGGGGTTGCGCGGGTCGAGCTGGATACCGCTCGGGGTGTCGGTGTCGATGTCTTCATAATCCATCCACATCTTCACCTTGCCGCTGTTCTGGTACCAGTCGCCGAGGATCGCCTTGCGCTGGTCGGCCGGCATCAGGCGCAGGAAGTTGACCTCGGCGCCGTTGCGGATCAGGTCGAAGTAAAGGCGCGTCTGCAACTGGTGCGAGACGTTGCCGAACACATCGAAGTTGACCGCCAGCTGGTAATAGGTGCGCTCGAACAACGGGTAGTCGAACAGCCACACGGTCAGCGGCACGTCACCGATCAGGCCCTTGGTCACCGAGGCGCTGTCGAAGTGGCGGAAGATGCTCAGCAACGCGTTGTCGTTACCGGCCCACAGCGTCGCCCAGCCCGGCGCCGGCATGTCGGCATAGGCTTCGCGACGCAGTTTTTCGTACTCGTTGCGCTTGTCGCGGTAGGCGTGCCAAAGACTCAGCACGCTGCCCACGTCATCGATCTGCCCAGGCATGGCCAGCAGCGGCGTGGCCTCGCCACGGTACTTGGCATCGGTAATGTAGCGGTCGTGGGCCGGCTCCTGGAACAATGCCCAGAAGTTGTCGCGGATCACGTCAGTGGCAATCTGCCCACGGCATACCGGGCCACGGATGAAGGTGCGCACGAAGTACTCGGCGTTATCCAGCATGAACTGGTAGCGCGCCACTGCCGGGATCGCTTCGAAGGTTTCGAACGGGTTGGCCCGGTGGCGCGGGCCATAGCCTGGCAGTGCAGTGGCATGCCAGTCACCGGCATAGAACAGTTGCTTGACCCGCTTGAGCTTCTGCGGCCCCATCGGGTAGGTGATGTGCGTCTTGTGCACGATCACGCCCTGCACCGGGACCAGCCGGTAATAGAAGTCGGTGCCCGGCGGGTCGTTGGGGCGGCGCGTGGCGATCAGGTCGACCGGCTGGCCGCTCGGGGTGCGCGAACGTACCCACTGGAAGAAGTGGCCCTGCTCGCCACCGACGAAGTAGATATGCGCCAGGAACAGGTGCTCGTACAGCCAACGGCCAACCAGTGCCTCGGTGGAACCCGGGCGGTTGAGCAGCTCTTCCCAGTCGGCGATCTGCTTGGCTTCGGCCGCGCTCGGCTTGATCGACTGGTACTCGACCGGCGCACCGGCGGCCAGCCAGCGGCGCATGGTGTCGTATTCCTTGTCGGTCAGCCCGGTCACCGCCAGCGGCATGCCTTCCTTGGGATGGGCGCCGGCATAGGCATCGAACTCATGCGGCAACGGGCACATGTTGTTGCGGTTCAGGCCCAGGACAATTTCCTCGGGCAGCTTGGCGTTGGGCGTGAGCGGGGTCTTGTGCCCCAGCTCGAGCATGCGCGCCATCAGCGCGGCCTGGCTGCCCTGGTTGTCGAGCACCGAGTAGAAACCCTTCTTGCGCCATTCGCCCTCGCTGTGGGCGTCGTAGAACAGCCGCGTGGTAGGCACTGCCTTGCTGCGCTCGCCCTGGTACACCGGGACCTTGCTGGCCCCGCGCACCGCGCCTTCAGGGCTTTCCAGCTTCAGCTGGCAGGCGGCGTCGTTGCAGGCGTGGCAGGCCACGCATTTCTCGGTGAAGATCGGTTGAATGTCCCGGGTGTAGGAAACAGCCGGGCTCGACTGGGGGGCTTGCCCGAACGCCACACTGCTGATGAGCAGGGCGAAAACGCCGGCAAGAATACGATGCACCATGTGCGGAAAGTCCTGGGTATTGAAAGCCATCACGATTTGTTGACTGGTCGTCCTTGGGGTGCCGTGCCTTGCCGACGCCCGCCCAACATGAGCCATTTTCATGCAAATGGGCGATGTGCCTAAAATCTGCGCAGCTTTGTTATGATTCTGCACCTTCTGAAATTTGCCCGACCAGGTAGTTCCTATGTCCGACCGCAGCGCTCGTCTCCAAGCACTCCAGAACGCACTCAAAGAGCGCATCCTGATCCTCGACGGCGGCATGGGTACTATGATCCAAAGCTACCGCCTCGAGGAACACGACTATCGTGGCACGCGTTTCGCCGATTGGCCAAGCGATGTCAAGGGTAACAACGACCTGTTGCTGCTCAGCCGCCCGGACGTGATCGCCGCCATCGAGAAGGCCTACCTGGATGCCGGCGCCGATATTCTCGAAACCAACACCTTCAACGCCACGCAGATTTCCCAGGCCGACTATGGCATGGAATCGCTGGTTTACGAGCTGAACGTCGAGGGCGCGCGCATCGCCCGCCAGGTGGCCGATGCCAAGACCCTGGAAACCCCGGACAAGCCGCGCTTCGTCGCCGGCGTGCTCGGCCCTACCAGCCGCACCTGCTCGATTTCCCCGGACGTCAACGACCCCGGCTACCGCAACGTCACCTTCGATGAGCTGGTAACGAACTACATCGAGGCTACCCGCGGCCTGATCGAAGGCGGCGCCGACCTGCTGCTGATCGAGACCATTTTCGACACCCTCAACGCCAAGGCGGCGATCTTCGCCGTGCAGCAGGTGTTCGAGGAAGACGGCATCGAACTGCCGATCATGATCTCCGGCACCATCACCGACGCCTCGGGCCGTACCCTGTCGGGCCAGACCACCGAAGCGTTCTGGAACTCGGTGCGCCACGCCAAGCCGATTTCCGTGGGCCTGAACTGCGCCCTTGGCGCCAAGGACCTGCGCCCGTACCTGGAAGAGCTGGCAACCAAGGCCGACACCCATGTCTCGGCCCACCCCAACGCCGGCCTGCCGAACGCCTTCGGTGAATACGACGAAACCCCGGCGGAAATGGCCGTGGTGGTCGAGGAATTCGCCGCCAGCGGCTTCCTCAACATCATCGGCGGCTGCTGCGGCACCACCCCGGGCCACATCCAGGCCATCGCCGAGGCCGTGGCCAAGTACAAGCCGCGCGAGATTCCGGAAATCGCCAAGGCCTGCCGCCTGTCGGGCCTGGAGCCGTTCACCATCGACCGCCAGTCGCTGTTCGTCAACGTCGGCGAGCGCACCAACATCACCGGCTCCGCCAAGTTCGCCCGGCTGATCCGTGAAGAGAACTACACCGAAGCCCTGGAAGTCGCCCTGCAGCAGGTCGAGGCCGGCGCCCAGGTAATCGACATCAACATGGACGAAGGGATGCTCGACTCCCAGGCCGCCATGGTCCGTTTCCTCAACCTGATCGCCGGCGAACCGGACATCTCGCGCGTGCCGATCATGATCGACTCGTCCAAGTGGGAAGTGATCGAAGCCGGCCTGAAATGCATCCAGGGCAAGGGCATCGTCAACTCCATTTCCATGAAGGAAGGCGTCGAGCAGTTCAAGCACCATGCCCGCCTGTGCAAGCGCTATGGCGCTGCCGTGGTGGTGATGGCCTTCGACGAGGTCGGCCAGGCCGATACCGCCGCGCGCAAGAAGGAAATCTGCCAGCGCAGCTATGACATCCTGGTCAACGAAGTGGGCTTCCCGCCGGAAGACATCATCTTCGACCCGAACATCTTCGCCGTCGCCACCGGCATCGAAGAGCACAACAACTACGCCGTCGATTTCATCGAGGCCTGTGCCTACATCCGCGACCACCTGCCCCACGCCCTGAGTTCGGGCGGTGTGTCCAACGTGTCGTTCTCGTTCCGGGGCAACAACCCGGTGCGTGAGGCGATCCACTCGGTATTCCTGTATCACGCCATCCAGAACGGCCTGACCATGGGTATCGTCAACGCCGGCCAGCTGGAGATCTATGACGAAATCCCGGCTGCACTGCGTGAAAAGGTCGAGGACGTGGTGCTCAACCGTACCCCGCATGGCACCGACGCGCTGCTGGCCATCGCCGACGACTACAAGGGCGGCGGCGCAACCAAGGAAGTGGAAAACGAAGAGTGGCGCTCGCTGCCGGTGGAAAAACGCCTGGAGCACGCGCTGGTCAAGGGCATCACCGCGTTCATCGTCGAAGACACCGAAGAATGCCGCCAGCAGTGCGCACGCCCGATCGAGGTGATCGAAGGCCCGCTGATGAATGGCATGAACGTGGTCGGCGACCTGTTCGGCGCGGGCAAGATGTTCCTGCCCCAGGTGGTGAAGTCGGCCCGCGTGATGAAACAGGCGGTAGCACACCTGATCCCGTTCATCGAAGCCGAGAAAGGCGACAAGCCGGAAGCCAAGGGCAAGATCCTGATGGCCACGGTAAAAGGCGACGTGCACGACATCGGCAAGAACATCGTCGGCGTGGTGCTGGGCTGTAACGGCTACGACATCGTCGACCTTGGCGTGATGGTGCCGGCCGAGAAGATCCTGCAAACCGCCCGCGACGAGAAGTGCGACATCATCGGCCTGTCCGGCCTGATCACGCCGTCACTGGACGAAATGGTCCACGTTGCCCGCGAAATGCAGCGCCAGGGCTTCCAGTTGCCGCTGATGATCGGCGGCGCCACCACCTCCAAGGCGCACACCGCGGTCAAGATCGAGCCCAAGTACAGCAACGACGCCGTGGTCTACGTCACCGACGCCTCGCGTGCGGTGGGCGTTGCCACCCAGTTGCTGTCCAAGGAGCTGAAAGCCGGCTTCGTCGAAAAGACCCGCCAGGAATACGAAGAAGTACGCGAGCGCACCGCCAACCGCAGTGCCCGCACCGAGCGCCTGAGCTACGCCCAGGCCATCGCCGCCAAGCCGCAGTACGACTGGGCTGGCTACCAGCCAGCGGTACCCTCCTTCACCGGCGTCAAGGTGCTGGAAGACATCGACCTGCGCACCTTGGCCGATTACATCGACTGGACCCCGTTCTTCATCTCCTGGGACCTGGCTGGCAAGTTCCCGCGCATCCTCACCGACGAAGTGGTCGGCGAGGCTGCCACGGCGCTGTACAAGGATGCCCGCGAGATGCTCGACAAGCTGATCGACGAAAAACTGATCAGTGCCCGAGCGGTGTTCGGCTTCTGGCCGGCCAACCAGGTGGCCGATGACGACATCGAAGTCTATGGCGACAACGGCCAGGCACTGGCCACCCTGCACCACCTGCGCCAGCAGACCATCAAGCCGGACGGCAAGCCCAACTGGTCGCTGGCCGACTTCGTCGCGCCGAAGGCCAGTGGTGTCACCGATTATGTCGGTGGTTTCATCACCACCGCTGGCATCGGTGCCGAGGAAGTGGCCAAGGCCTATCAGGACAAGGGCGACGACTACAGCTCGATCATGGTCAAGGCCCTGGCCGACCGCCTGGCCGAGGCCTGTGCCGAATGGTTGCACGAGCAGGTGCGTAAAGAGCACTGGGGTTATGCCCGCGACGAACACCTGGACAACGAAGCGCTGATCAAGGAGCAGTACCGCGGCATTCGCCCGGCTCCCGGCTACCCGGCCTGCCCGGACCACACCGAGAAGGAAACCCTGTTCCGCCTGCTTGATGGCACTGCCATCGGCGAGACCGGGCCGAGCGGCGTGTTCCTCACCGATCACTTCGCGATGTTCCCGGCGGCGGCGGTCAGCGGCTGGTACTTTGCCCACCCGCAGGCGCAGTACTTTGCCGTGGGCAAGGTCGACAAGGACCAGATCGAGCGTTACAGCGCGCGCAAAGGCCAGGATGTGAGCGTGAGCGAGCGCTGGTTGGCGCCTAACCTCGGGTACGATAGCTAAGACCGCGTTGGCTTCTTCGCGGGCTTGCCCGCTCCCACAGGTACATCACAGGCCTCAGGACCTGTGACGTACCTGTGGGAGCGGGCGAGCCCGCGAAGAGGCCGGCAAAGCCAACCTCGATCTCATTGCCTACACTGTCCCTGATTGCCTCTGATTTCCTCAGGAGCCACCATGGACGATTCCAGCCAGGGCAAACCCCCGACTTTCTGGCAGATGCTGCACAGCATCCTCGCTGCCGCCTTCGGCGTGCAAAGCGGCAAGAACCGCGCCCGCGACTTCACCCACGGCAAGGCCAGCCATTTCATTGCGCTGGGGACGCTGTTCACCCTGGTGTTCATAGCCGTATTGATCGGCCTGGTGCAGTTGGCCCTGCACCTGGCTCGCTAGCCCGCGAAGAGGCCGGCACAGGCAAAGCAAACACGCCCGCGGGACTCCCTCCCGCAGGCGCTCTGGCTGCATCACGGTCTTGAATACAAGTCTACTGGTGGCTGACCCAATACACGGCAGTGACCACCACCAGAACGATCAGGCAGAGGATCGCCCAGGCATCGACGCTGCTGTCAGCTTTGCGGACCTTGGTTGAGTTTCCCATTGCATTGCCTCTTGTAGTGGTTATGGGAATGCACTTCACCACCAGCAGTTAAGACGAGCAATGCCCTTCCCTCAAGCAGGGTCTTTCAATAATTGATCGGTGACGTCAGAAAGGGGTACTGATAGCCGGGCGGCCGCCCTTCGGCGCTGTACTGCTGGAAATCGACGCCGTAGTCGGCCCGTTCCAGCAGTTTCAGCCAATGCTTCGCCTTGGCCTGGTCGATCGGCTGCAACACCGGCGTGCGATGCTCGCGCAGACCGTCGCGGTTCACCGCCAGCCCCTGGGCGTCATCGTGAAGCATCACCATGGCCCAACCGCCGAGGGTGAAATGCCCGCCCATCAGCACGCTCAGACGCCCGTCGATACGTGCCCGCAGGGCAGCGGGCGAGCTGTTGATGGCGCTGAACAGCACATCGCGCCCCGGCTTGCGCCCCGCCTCCTCGAACGCCTGCATGGCACCAAAGGCCATCTCGTCATTGGCCGACCACACCAGGCGGGTAGCCGGGTAGCGCTCCAGCAGCTGCTGCGCCTGCTCGTAGGCGCGCTGACGGCTCCAGCCGCCATACACCACCTGACGCAAACGCACCTGGGGGAAATCGGCCAGGGCGCGGCGCATGCCTTCCTCGCGCAGCTGCGAGGCCGGTGTGGTCTTGACCCCGGCAAAGGCCACCAGGTCCACCGGCCCACTGTCGCGGGGCAACTGCGCGACCATCTGGTGCAACATCTGGAAGCCCGCCTGCTCGTCGTTGGCCGTCAAGGTGCCCAGCAGCTCGGCATACTTGTCGGGCTGGGCCTCGATGCTACGGGCCTGGCTGGCAGTCAGGCCGTTGTTGACCAGGAACAGCTTGACCCCGCTGCCACGCGACAGGCGGATGATCTCCGGCGCCACATACTGCTCGTTGACCAGCACCAGGTAATCCGGCCGCTGCGGCCCGCTTAGGATCGCCTTGGCCTGGGTCAGCGCCAGGTCGGCGCGGCGCTCGCTGTATTCCACGCGCAGGGTCATGCCCAGCTCGTCCGCGGCGGCCTGCATGAAGCGGGTATAACTGGTCCAGAACGTCTCGGAGGACAGCCCCGGGTTGAGGAAAACCACCGAAGCCGGCTGCGCGCTTGCCGCCAGCGGCAAGGCAAGACACAAGCTATGGCACAACGCCTTGAGCATGGGCTGAAATCCCTGCGAAGCAAACAGCGGATTATAAACGCCAGGCCACTCCAAGCGCACAAATGGCAGTCAGTCTCACATAGTCCATTTGGTTCTTTTCATATGCAAAAACATCACTTTAGCGCATAAACACAACCTGCTATCGTTCCTCGGCTCCGAAGCGGAGTGCGCGGCCGTGCGCGCGAATAGCTGCATGCCTGAGACAGGACTTTTATGTACGTATACGACGAGTACGATCAGCGGATCATCGAGGACCGCGTCAAGCAGTTCCGTGATCAGACCCGCCGCTATCTGGCCGGTGAGCTGAGCGAAGAAGAATTCCGCCCTCTGCGCCTGCAGAACGGCCTTTACATCCAGCGTTTCGCGCCGATGCTGCGTGTCGCCGTGCCGTACGGCCAGCTGAACGCCACCCAGGTCCGTACGCTGGCCAAGATCGCCCGCGACTACGACAAGGGCTACGCCCATATCTCCACCCGCCAGAACGTGCAATTCAACTGGCCGGCGCTGGAAGACATCCCGGACATCCTCGCCGAACTGGCCACCGTGCAGATGCACGCGATCCAGACCAGCGGCAACTGCCTGCGCAACACCACCACCGACCAGTTCGCCGGCGTGGCCGCAGACGAAATCGTCGACCCGCGCCCGTGGTGCGAAATCGTCCGCCAGTGGACCACCTTCCACCCGGAATTCGCCTACCTGCCGCGCAAGTTCAAGATTGCCATCAACGGCTCGCAGGAAGACCGCGCCGCCATCGAAGTGCACGACATCGGCCTGGAGCCGGTGCGCAATGCCGCTGGTGAACTGGGCTTCCGCGTGCTGGTCGGTGGCGGCCTGGGCCGTACCCCGGTGGTGGGCTCGTTCATCAACGAATTCCTGCCGTGGCAAGACCTGATCAGCTACCTCGACGCCATCCTGCGCGTGTACAACCGTTACGGTCGCCGTGACAACAAGTACAAGGCGCGGATCAAGATCCTGGTCAAAGCCCTTACCCCGGAAGTGTTCGCCGAGAAGGTCGAGGCCGAAATGGTCCACCTGCGTGGCGGCAGCACCACCCTGACCGAAGCCGAAGTGCAGCGTGTGTCGCGCCACTTCGTCGACCCGGCCTACCTGGCCCTGGACAACGTCGATTACACCGCCCAGGACGCCGAGTACCCAGGCTTCGCCCGCTGGCGCTCGCGCAACACCCGCGCTCACAAGCGCCCTGGTTACGTGGCCGTGACCCTGTCGCTGAAGCCCACCGGCGTTGCCCCGGGCGACCTGACCGACAAGCAGCTGGACGCCGTGGCCGACCTGGCCGAGCGCTACAGCTTCGGCTTCCTGCGCACTTCGCACGAGCAGAACATCATCCTTGCCGATGTCGAGCAGCGCCAGCTGCACGCCCTGTGGCTGGAACTGCGCGAAAGCGGCTTCGCCACCCCGAACATCGGCCTGCTGACCGACATCATCTGCTGCCCGGGTGGTGATTACTGCTCGCTGGCCAACGCCAAGTCGATCCCGATCGCAGAATCCATCCAGCGCCGCTTCGACGACCTGGACTACCTGTTCGACATCGGCGAAATCGACCTGAACATCTCCGGCTGCATGAACGCCTGCGGCCACCACCACGTGGGCCACATCGGCATCCTCGGCGTGGACAAGAAGGGCGAGGAGTTCTACCAGGTGTCGCTGGGCGGCAATGCCGCGCGTGGCGCGAGCCTGGGCAAGATCCTCGGCCCGTCCTTCGCCCAGGAAGACATGGCCGATGTGATCGAGAAGCTGATCGCCGTGTACGTCGAGCAACGTACCGAGGAAGAGCGTTTCATCGACACCTACCAGCGTATCGGCATCGACCCCTTCAAGGAACGCGTCTATGCAGCGAATCATTAAGAACAACCAGATCGTCGACGAAACCTGGCACCTGCTGCCCAAGGAAACGTCCTTTGACGAGCTGACCAACTGCGACGACTACATCGTCCCGCTGCAGATGTGGCGCGACCATGCCCACGTACTCAAGGCCCGCGACGGCGGCCTGGGCGTGTGGCTGGACAGCGACGAGCAGGCGGAAGAAATCGGCGAGGACGTACATCACTTCCAGGTCATCGCGCTGAACTTCCCGGCGTTCACCGACGGGCGCAACTACTCCAATGCGCGCCTGCTGCGTGACCGCTACAAGTTCAAGGGCGAGCTGCGCGCCATTGGCGACGTGCTGCGTGACCAGCTGTTCTTCATGGCCCGTTGCGGTTTTGACGCGTTCGCCATCCGTGCCGACAAGGACCCGGAAGACGCGCTGCAAAGCCTGAAGGACTTCTCGGTGACCTACCAGGCCGCCACCGACGAGCCGCTGCCGCTGTTCCGCCGCCGCTGATTGTCGCCTTGCAATGCCAGACGGCCCGCCTTCATGGCGGGCTGTTTCGTTTTCCTGTACCGGCCTCTTCGCGGGTGAACCCGCTCCCACAGGTACTGCGCAGCACTCAGGAACGGTGCAGTACCTGTAGGAGCGGGTTCACCCGCGAAGAGGCCGGGTCAGGCTTACCCTGCATTCCTGCAGCAACAGTCACGACACAACGGCCTATTCTTGCCTCCCGGTCAAATGACCTTGGCCCCGCCCCACCTTAATCAATCCCCCTCAAAGCCGCACACTGCTCCCCACACGAAAAGCGATCGAACCCGAGCGATCAGGCTCGGTTCGGTTCACCCCTTACGCATCAGGAGCAGATCCATGAGCATTCCATCCTTCGGCCTCGGCACCTTCCGCCTCACCGGCCAGGCCGTCATCGATTCCGTCAAGTCGGCCCTGGAACTGGGCTACCGGGTCATCGACACCGCGCAGATCTACAAGAACGAAGCCGACGTTGGCCAGGCTATCGCCGAAAGCGGCGTCAAGCGCGACGAACTGTTCATCACCACCAAGATCTGGATTGAAAACTACGCCGCGGACAAGCTGATCCCCAGCCTGCGCGAGAGCCTGCAGAAACTGCGCACCGACTACGTCGACCTGCTGCTGATCCACTGGCCAGCCCCAGGCAACGGCGTTGAACTGCCCGAATACATGGCCGCCCTGGCCGAAGCCAAGAAGCTCGGCCTGACTCGCCAGATCGGTGTATCCAACTTCAACATCGAACTGACCCGCCAGGCCATCGAAGTGGTCGGCAAAGGCGAAATCGCCACCAACCAGATCGAGCTCAGCCCGTACCTGCAGAACAGCAAGCTGACCGCGTTCCTCAAGGAGCAAGGCGTCACCGTCACCTCGTACATGACCCTGGCTTACGGCAAGGTCCTGAAAGACCCGGTACTGGCCGAGATCGCCGCCAAGCACAAGGCCACCGTCGCCCAGGTTGCCCTGGCCTGGGCCCTGCAGCTGGGCTACGCGGTGATCCCGTCGTCGACCAAACGCGAAAACCTGGCCAGCAACCTGCTCGCCCGTGACCTGAAGCTGGACGCCGACGACATGGCGCGCATCGCCAAGCTCGAGCGCAATGGCCGCGAAGTCAGCCCTGACGGCCTGGCGCCAATCTGGGATTGATGCCATGACCACACCCCTCGAACGCCTGACCGCTGGCGGCTTCAGTGTCGGCCTGGAAGCGCCGCTGGACCACGACTGGACGCCCACCGGTGAACAGGCACGGCGCCGCGACGGCCGCCAGTTCGGCGAGCCGGACCTGGCCCGCCATGCAGAACTGGCACAACTGGCCGACCGCCTGGGCTACCGCGCCCTGTGGATCCGCGATGTGCCGCTGTATGACCCGTCGTTCGGCGACGCCGCCCAGGTGTTCGAGGTGTTTGCCTACCTCGGCTACCTGGCCGGGGTAACCCGCGACATCCTGCTCGGCACGGCTGCCGTGGTGCTGCCGATTCGCGAACCGCTGCTGACCCTGAAGTCGGCCAATAGTGTGCAGCGCCTCAGCGGCAATCGCCTGCTGCTGGGCGTGGCCAGTGGTGACCGGCCGGTGGAATACCCGCTGTTCGGTCGGGATTTCGAGGGACGCGGCAACGCATTCCGCCAACAGGTCGCGCTGCTGCGTGATGGTGCCAACGGCCACCTGCCCGAAGGTCTGGCCGTATTACCCGGCACCGCCTCGCCGCTGCCGTTGCTGGTAGCCGGCCTGGCCCAGCAAAGCCCGGCATGGATCGGCAGCAACCTGGACGGCTGCCTGGCCTACCCCGGCACGCCGGATGACCACCGCCGGCGGGTCGCCGCCT
Organism: Pseudomonas sp. LS.1a; assembly: GCF_022533585.1. Classification (NCBI taxonomy): domain Bacteria; kingdom Pseudomonadati; phylum Pseudomonadota; class Gammaproteobacteria; order Pseudomonadales; family Pseudomonadaceae; genus Pseudomonas; species Pseudomonas sp. LS.1a. Next base: position 2,015,858 of record NZ_CP092827.1, on the reverse strand, counting down.
GGCGCGCGGTGGCGGGCGACAAGCCCTACAGCAGCTTCATCCACCTGGACCTGGCGGACAACCCCGACGAACCGCTGCAACGCTGGCGCTTCGGTTTTCGCGGTGGCCGCAAGGCACTGGCGGCCGAGCTCGGCGCCCTGCGCGCGGCGGGCGTCGACCATATCGGCCTGCACCTGCGGCGTAACGTGCGACCGCTGGACGAAACCCTGCACGAAATCGCCGAATACGTACTGCCACAGTTCCATGAGACACCAGTCAAACTGACGGAGGCCACCCCATGCCCATTGACCGAGTTGGCCGCGCCGGAGCACGCGCAATGAACGCCGGGCGCGTCCTGTTTGCCCTGGCCATCGGTGCCTTCGGCATCGGCACCACCGAGTTCACGCCGATGGGCCTGCTGCCGGTGATCGCCCAAGGTGTCGACGTCAGCATCCCCAGCGCTGGCATGCTGATTACCGCCTACGCCATTGGTGTGATGGTCGGCGCGCCGATCATGACCCTGCTGTTCAGCCGTTTCGGCAAGCGCGCCGCACTGATGGCACTGATGGCCATCTTCACCCTCGGCAACCTGCTGTCGTCGCTGTCACCGGACTACTACACCCTGCTCGCCTCGCGATTGGTCACCAGCCTCAACCACGGCGCATTCTTCGGCCTTGGCGCGGTAGTGGCCGCCAGTGTGGTGCCCAAGGAGAAACAGGCCAGTGCCGTGGCCACCATGTTCATGGGCCTGACCATCGCCAATATCGGCGGCGTGCCGGCCGCCACCTGGATTGGCCAGCAGGTCGGCTGGCGCATGGCCTTTGCCGGTACCGCCGTGCTGGGCCTGCTGGCCATGGCCGCGCTGTGGTACGCCCTGCCCAAGGGTGAACGCGGCAGCGTGCCGCATGTACGCAAGGAGCTGGCGGTCATTGCCCGCCCCAGCGTGCTGCTGGCAATGGCCACCACCGTGCTCGGTGCCGGCGCCATGTTCACCTTGTACACCTACGTGGCACCGGTACTGGCCGAACTGACCGGCGCCTCGGACAGCTTCGTCACCCTGGGCCTGGTGCTGATCGGTATCGGCTTCACCCTGGGCAACAGCCTGGGTGGCCGCCTGGCCGACTGGTCGCTGGAGGGTGCGGCGCGGATCGTCCTCGCGGCACTGGCAGTGATCATGCTGCTGATGCCGCTGGTACTGGGCAGCCACATCGGCGCCGCCATCGCCTTGCTGGTGTGGGGCATGTTCACCTTCGCCGTGGTACCGCCGCTGCAGATGCGGGTGATGATCGCCGCCATCGAAGCACCGGGGCTGGCCTCGTCGATCAACGTCGGCGCGTTCAACCTGGGCAACGCCTTGGGCGCGGCGCTGGGTGGTGCGGTGATCAGCCTGGATCTGGGCTTTGCGGCCGTGCCGATGGCCGGTGGCGTGCTGGCGGCTGCCGGGCTGCTGCTGGTGTGGCTGGGTGGCCGTAGCAAGGTCGCCGGGAAAGCCGCAGCCGACGCAGCCTGATAGAGTCCCCCTGTGGGAGCGCAGCCCAAAGGACTGGGCGATCCCCCACAGGGATTGCGCAAGCTTTCTCGACCGATCTGAATTGTTCCATGCACTGCAATTATGAAGTGCCAGGCACACCCATTCTCTGTTCGGCCATCGGCTACTACTCTCCTTCAAGCCAACCGACCTGAGGAGAACCCCGATGTCCCGCCCACCCCTGCCGCCCTTCACCCGTGAAAGCGCCATCGAAAAAGTCCGCCTGGCCGAAGATGGCTGGAACGGCCGCGACCCGGCCAAGGTCGCGCTTGCCTATACCATCGACACCGTCTGGCGTAACCGCGCCGAGTTCCCCCGCGGCCGTGCCGAGGTCGAGGCGTTCCTGGCGCGCAAATGGAACCATGAACTGGAGTACCGCCTGATCAAGGAGCTGTGGGCCTTCACCGGCAACCGCATCGCCGTGCGCTATGTCTACGAGTACCACGACGACAGCGGCCAGTGGTACCGCGCCCATGGCAACGAGAACTGGGAATTTGCCGACGACGGGCTGATGCAGAACCGTCATTCGAGCATCAACGAACACCCAATCAGTGAAGCCGAGCGCAAGTTCCACTGGCCGTTGGGCCGGCGCCCGGATGATCACCCCGGGCTCAGCGAAATGGGGCTCTGATCAGCCCAGCGGCAGCATGATCCTGACTTCCAGACCGCCACCGGGGCGGTTGCCCAGGGTCACGCTGCCTCCCTGCTCCAGCACGATGGCCCGTGCTGCGGGCAGGCCCAGCCCAACACCACCGGTATTGCGGTTGCGCGAACCTTCGATACGGTAGAACGGCGCGAATACCTGCTCATGTAGCTCCGGCGCGATGCCCGGCCCGCGATCCTGCACGGTAATCTCGATCTGCCTGGCGTTTACCGCCAACACCACCATGGGCTCACGGCCATACTTCGCGGCATTGTCGATCAAGTTGACCAGCACTCGCTTGATGCCCACCGGTCGCCCGGTGTACACACAGCGGCGCGGCCCGCTGAGGCCGACCTCGACCCCCGCATCCTTGAAATCGTCCACTACGGTCAGCAGCAATTCGCCCAGGTCGAATACGGTCGTCTGTTCCAGCCGTGCATCATCACGGAAGAACCCCAATGCCGCATCGACCATTGCCTGCATCTCGTCGACGTCCTTGAACAACTTGGCCTGTAGCTGGGCATCGTCGATGAACTCGGCGCGCAAGCGCATGCGCGTAAGCGGTGCACGCAAGTCATGGGAAATGGCCGCAAGCATCTGGGTACGGTCGTTGAGAAAATGCTTGAGCTGCGCCTGGGTGGCATTGAACGCGAGGATGGCCTGGCGCAGGTCATGCGGGCCGACCACCGGAATGGGCGGGGCATTGAAGTCCTTGCCAAAACGCCGCGCACCTTCGGCAAAGCGCTCCAGCGGCTTGGCCAGGTAGCGCGTGGCCAGCAGCGCGACGGCAAGGCTGGAAACCAGCATCAAGCCCAGGATGATCAGGTTGCGCGGCAGTTCATCCAGGCCCCAGCTGCGGTCGGTGGCACGGTACAGCACCCAGGACTTGTCGGTCAGCTCGATCATCAGCGCATAGCCACGCTCAGGTGCGTATTCCGGCATGTCCGACGGTTCGAAGGCCTCGATCCTGGCATCCGGGCGCTTGAGCAGCGCGCGCAGTATAGGCGTACCCTGGCTGAACTCGGCATCGACCAACACTGGCACGCCCGCTTCGTCATGGCGGCGCAGCCATCGCACAGAGTACGAGCCGTCACCCGCCGCGCTGGCAATGTTGGCACGCTGCGCCATGGGCGCGGCATCGAGAATGCGGGTGACCGCTGCAACCTTCTCGATCACCCCGCTCTCCAGCAGCGGTGGCTGCGCCCAGACGCTCAGCAACAGGCTGAACAGCACCTTGAGCAGCAGCAGGAACAGCATCGCTGTCAGGGTGGTCAGCGCGATCCAGCGGGCAATGGTGATCTTGGGCCGTGGCAGGGCCTGGCGAACCCTGGCGAGGACCTTCATCGCTTCGCGACCGTGGGCGTGAACAGGTAACCAGCGTTGCGCAGGGTACGGATCAAGGGCTCTTTGCCGTGGTCGGTTTCAAGCTTGCGGCGCAGCCGGCTCACCTGGACGTCGATGCTGCGATCATAGGCGTCGTAGGCATCGCCGCGGGCCATGTCCAGCAATTGCTGGCGGCTGAGCACCCGCCGCGGATGCTCGGCGAACACCAGCAGCAGCTCGAATTCACCGTTGGACAAGGGGATCATGACGTTGTCCGGCGAACGCAGTTCGCGCCGCACCACATCCAGTCGCCAGCCGGCAAACTCCAGAATCGCGCAGGCATGGCCCGCCGCGCCACCGGCCGCTTCGCCGGCACGGCGCAGTACTGCCCTCACCCGGGCCAGCAGTTCACGGGCGGCGAACGGTTTGGTCAGGTAGTCGTCCGCCCCCAGCTCCAGGCCAACCACCCGGTCACTCAGCTCGCCCATGGCGGTGAGCATGATCACTGCCACCTTGTGCTCGGCCAGCAAGCGCTGGCACAACACCAGGCCACTGTCGCCAGGCAGCATCACATCCAGAATGACCAGGTCTGGCACCCGCCGCTCAAGGGCCTGCCAGAGCGCCTTGCCATCCCTGGCCACATCAACCTCGTAACCATGCTGGCAGAGAAACTTCTGCAACAGGTCGAGCACCTCGACATCATCGTCGACTATCAGCAAATGGCTCACAAAAAAGCACCGCAAAACAAGGTTACCAAGCCGTACTTTAAGGCCATCCCTACGCAGACGTCATATATTTCAACCCTGAAACAAAGTGTCGACGCCGAGACAATCCGGACATTCCCGGGCAAAGAAAACTGCGCAGCATCGCCGCCAGTTCTTGCCAGGAATGTATCTATGTCCCGTTCATCATCCGCCTCCCGTTCAGCGCGCTCTGCCGCGCTGGCCTTGTCGCTGCTCGTGGCGGGAAGCTGCAGCCAACGTGCAGCGGCCACGCCTGCCTGCGGCAATGTCGCCTATCAGGTCAGTGATCCGGCCGAGCCCGCCAACCGCGCCGTATTCGCCTTCAACCGCACGGTCGATGACTATCTGCTGGCCCCCGTCGCCCGCGGCTACACCGCGCTGCCCGGTTTTGCCCAACAGGGCCTGCACAACTTTGCCAGCAACTTCGGTGAGCCCAAGGTGTTCGTCAACGACCTGCTGCAGGGCAATGGCGAGCGGGCGATGACCAGCCTCAGCCGCTTCATCTTCAACACCACCCTGGGTGTGGCGGGGCTGGTCGACGTGTCTGGCAAAATGGGCCTCAGCCAGCACCGCTCGGACTTTGGCCAGACCTTCGGAGTGTGGAACATCGCCGATGGCCCCATCGTCGAGCTGCCGCTGCTGGGCACCCACAACCTGCGCGATGCCACCGGCACGGTACTGGGCCTGGCGCTGGACCCGTTTGGCGGCAACAGCAATACCGTCGAAACCCTGGGCAAGGTAGCCACGGCTGGAGGCATCGTCGATGCACGGGCCGAAGCACTGCCACTGACCGACCTGCTGCGCACCTGGCCTGATTACTACCTCGCACTGCGTGACTACACCGCGCAGCGGCGCAGCAACCGGGTGGCAGAAGGCAAGGCCGGCGAGCCGGGAGCGTGGCCAGTGGATTGTGCAGGAGATGCCCGTGAAGAATGATGCCCAAGCCGCCATGCTGCTGTTCAGGCGCCTGGAAGGCGCTGCCCGGCAACCGCTGTTGCTGCATGAACTGGAGGCCCGGGTTTCGGCTGATGGCCGGAGCCTGGTGCTGAGCCGCTATCGCGAACGCTTTACCGCCGAAGGCAAACCCTACCGGCACGAGGTTCATCGCAGCGTACCGATTGCCGCCTTGCTGCGCTGGGTGGCGCGGCACGAACGATGAATCCGGGGCGGCCAGGTATTAGCAGGGACCCTGTAGGAGCGGCTTTAGCCGCGAACACCGGCGCAGCCGGTGCCATGCACCGCGTTGGATTCTTCGCGGGTAAACCCGCTCCCACAGGGTACGCGGACCGCTTGCGAATCCAGGGCGTCAGGCCCGGAATGTCCGAAACGCGACAGTAGCTGCCTGTTCGGCGTGAGACAGGCAACCCGGGTACTGGCTAACCTGCGGCGGCAATGCCTTGCTCCCTTTCCACGGAAGAACCTTGCCCATGACGACCTCCACCGCCTCCATGGCCGCCGCCACACCTGCCGACCAACCCCAGGGCTTTCTGGTCCGCATCGTCGGCGCCGCCGCATTCGCCCACCTGCTCAACGACCTGATCCAGGCCGTGCTGCCGTCGATCTACCCGATGCTCAAGAGCGATTTCGCGCTGAGCTTTGCCCAGATCGGCTGGATCGCCCTGATCTACCAGGTGACCGCCTCCCTGCTGCAACCCTGGATCGGTCTTTACACCGACAAGCACCCGCAACCCTACCTGCTGCCGGCTGGCATGCTGGTGACGCTGGTGGGCATCGCCCTGCTCGCCTTCGCCGGCAGCTATGAAATGCTGCTGGTGGCCGCGGCGGTGGTCGGTGTGGGCTCGGCGACCTTCCACCCCGAAGCCTCGCGAGTGGCCAGGATGGCCTCCGGTGGGCGCTTCGGCACCGCGCAATCGACCTTCCAGGTCGGCGGCAACACCGGCTCGGCCCTCGGCCCGCTGCTGACCGCTGCCATCGTCATTCCGCACGGGCAGCCGGCCATTGCCTGGTTCATGCTGGCCGCCGCGCTGGCGGTATTCGTGCTGTTGAGAGTAACCGGCTGGACCGTGCGCCACGGCCAGACCCGGCTCAAGACCTTCGCCGGCCAGCAGGCAGCCGGCCTGTCGCGCGGCGCCATGTGGCGTGCCGTGGCGGTTATCGCCGTATTGATGTTCGCCAAGTTCGTCTACATCGCCTCGTTCACCAACTACTTCACCTTCTACCTGATCGAGCATTTCGGCCTGAGCGTGCAGCACAGCCAGCTGTACCTGTTCGTGTTCCTCGCGGCCGTGGCAGTGGGCACCTTCGCCGGTGGCCCGGTGGGTGACCGTATCGGGCGCAAGGCGGTGATCTGGGTCTCGTTCCTCGGCGTGGCGCCCTTCGCCCTCGCCCTGCCCTACGCCAACCTGGCCTGGACCGTGGTACTGGCGGTGGCCATCGGCCTGGTGATGTCCTCGGCCTTCGCCGCCCTGGTGGTGTATGCCCAGGAGGCCGTGCCGGGCCGGGTCGGCATGGTGTCGGGGGTGATGTTCGGGTTGATGTTCGGTATCAGCGGCATCGGCGCCGCCGGGCTCGGTGAACTGGCCGATCGGCATGGCATCGAGTGGGTGTACCAGGTCATCTCGTTCCTGCCGCTGCTGGGGCTGGCCACCGCGCTGCTGCCGGCGACCCGCTCGCAAGCCCGCCCCAGCCGCTGCTGTTAAAATGGGCGTGCCGGGCTGCCTGTACAAGAGGTCGAAATGCTAAAGCCGCAGCGTGAATTGCTGGTGGAGGTCGATGAGTGGACCTGGGAAGTGGGCAGCCGTGCGACGGACTACCCGACCGACTGGTTCATCGAGCCCCACAGCCATGCCAAGCACCAACTGATCTATGCCACCAAAGGCCTGATGATCGTCGAGTCCGGGAACGAACGCTGGACCGTGCCCCCCAGCCGCGGCGTCTGGATGCCCTGCGGCCAGGTGCACGCGATCCGCTGCGTGGGCGATGTGAAGATGCGCAGCGTGTTCGTGCGCACCGACGCGGCAGTGCAGTTGCCCGTGCAGAGCAAGGCCATCAGCATCTCGCCGTTGCTCAGCGAACTGATCAAGGCCTCCGTAGGCTTTACCGCGCCGTTTGCCGAAGACTCGCGTGAAGCCCGGGTGATGCGCCTGATCCTCGACGAGATCTGCGTGCTGCCGACCTTGCCGCTGAAGCTGTCGCAGCCCGGCGACAAGCGCCTGCAGGCGATCTGCTCGGCGCTGCATGAGCGACCTGACGATAACGCCACCTTGGCCGACTGGGGCCAGCAGCTGGGGGTGGACGAAAAGACCATCCAGCGCCTGTTCCGCAAGGAAACCGGCATGACCTTCGGCCAGTGGCGCCAGCAGGCGCGGCTGATGCAGGCACTGGAGCGGATCGCCCTGGGCGAGCGGATCATCGATGTGGCGGGGACGCTGGGGTATGACAGCCCCAGTGCCTTCGCCAGCATGTTCAAGCGCCAGTTCGGTATCACGCCGAGTCAGTTCTTCAAATAGCCTGTAGGAAACATATGAGATCGCCCCGCGTCGCCTGATCTCGCGCATCAACCCTGTCAAGCCGTGTACAGTAGCCTCACAACAAAGCCCCCAGAAGGAGCCCGGCACATGACCGTGACGCTGTCCCCCCTGCAGATCGACTGCGATTTCGACTCCGGCAACATCCAGGTGCTGGATGCCAGCAACCCGGCCCAGGTACACCTGGCCATCCGCCCGGACACCCACAGCGGCCACTACCAGTGGTTCCACTTCAAGGTCAGCGGGCTGACGCCGGGCCAGGTCCATCGCTTCAGCCTCGACAACGCCTCCGGCTCCTCCTACAAGAATGCCTGGAGCGGCTACAACGCCGTGGCCTCCTACGATCAGCACACCTGGTTCCGCGTCCCCAGCCAGTTCGACGGCACGGCGCTGTCGTTCGAGGTAAAGGCCGAACAGCCACACATCTGGTTCGCCTACTTCGAGCCCTACCCGCGCGCGCGCCACAACCAGCTGATCGAACGTGCCCGGCAACTGCCAGGGGTCGAATTGCTCGCCAATGGCCGCAGCGTACAGGGCCGCGACATTCCCCTGCTGCGCGCCGGTGACGGTGCCGCTGGCAAGCGCAAGCTGTGGCTGATTGCCCAGCAACACCCGGGCGAACACATGGCCGAGTGGTTCATGGAAGGCGTGATCGACCGCCTGCAGGCCAACGACGCGGTGATCCAGCAATTGCTGGCCAAGGCCGACCTGTACCTGATCCCCAACATGAACCCCGACGGTGCCTTCCTCGGCCACCTGCGCACCAACTTCAAGGGCAAGGACCTCAACCGTGCCTGGCAGGACGCCAGTGTCGAACTCACCCCAGAGGTGTTCTTCGCCCAGGCGCAGATGAAGCAATACGGCGTGGATGCGTTCATCGACGTGCATGGCGATGAGGAGATTCCCCATGTATTCACCGCGGCCTGCGAGGGCAACCCGGGCTACACGCCACGGCTGGCCAAGCTGGAAGAGCAGTTCCGCAGCACCCTGTGCAGCCTGACCCGCGACTTCCAGACGGTGCATGGCTACACCCGCGACGAACCGGGGCAGGCCAACACGACGCTGGCCTGCAATGCGGTGGGGATGGCGCATGACTGCCTGTCACTGACCCTGGAAATGCCGTTCAAGGACCATGACGACGCGCCGGATGCCGTCACCGGCTGGTCGGGGGCGCGCTCGAAGGCGTTGGCCGGGGCGGTGCTGGAGACATTGGCGAAGATGGTTGGCGATTTGCGTTGACTGAAACGGCCCATCGCCGGCAAGCCGACTCTCACAGGACTGCACATGACTCATGGCATTAGCAGGGCCCCTGTGGGAGCGGCTTTAGCCGCGAACACCGGCGTAGCCGGTGCCATGCACCGCGTTGGATTCTTCGCGGCTAAAGCCGCTCCCACAGGTTACGCGGACCGCCGCTCCCACAAGGTCCCTGCACTCAGAACTGCACATCCAGAATCACACTGTCGGTATAGGTCGCCGCCGGCGGTGTAGCCTGGTCGGTGTAGACCTTGGCGTTGTAGTTGAACACCTGGCTACCGGTGCCGGTACCCGTGCCGGGGTTTACATCGGCATCGGCACTGGCCCGTCGCGCAGCCCCTACCGAACCCCAGCGCACCGCACCGGCGCTCTTGAAAATGTCATAGGCCAGGTAGTTGTTGGCCGCCGACTTCATCCGCCGTCGCCCATTGGCTGCGTTCTGGCCGTCATCCAGGCCCACGGTGTAATTGCTGCCCTTGGTGCACGATACACTCAGGCTCTGGCTCACCGTGCCGAAGCCTGCCACCACCGGCGCACTGGAGAAGCTGATAGTGGGTGTGGTGATCTGGCAGTCGTTGGTCACCGTCAGGCTCACGTACAAATTCTGGCTACCCGAGTTGATGTCACGCCCCGCGCAAAGCCCGCCGAGGCCAATTCCCGCACAGTAATTCCAGCTCCAGGCCACGGTCAGGGTCTCCTGGTACAGGCCTGCGGCGACGTTGCTGCCAGTCTGGGTACGCATGTAGATCGGCACAGTCTTGGGCGTGGAGCTGCCGAGCAACCCCAGCACGTCGATGATACTGTTGCGGGCGAAGTCGTAGGGCTGGCCACGGGTCAGCGGATAGTTGGTACTGTTGTCGGCATACAGCGTGTAGGGGATGACGTCGCCCGTCGGACCGACCAGGCCGCCCGACGCGGGCAGGATGGTGGCGTAGAAGTGATCATCGCTGCTGAGCAGGGTAAGCAGCGAACCGCTGCACTGTAACCCCGAGTTCAGCGTCGAGGTGCTTTGTACCGTGTTGAGTACCTGCCGCGAGCTGAGGCTGCCGAACGCTGCCGGCGACGTCGCGACCGACGAGCACAGCGCCCACGCCGAACCTGCCGGCAGTAACAGTAACCCCGCCCACAACCCACGCCAGCAGGCCGTCATTTGCACACCAACGGACCGATCAAGGGGATCGAGCCTTGCGCTTCAGGCAGGTCGAACGCCACCTGGCAATGCCCGCCCCCTTCCAGCTCCACCTGCAGGCGGTTATGCGCCGCCAGGTTCTCCAGGTACACCAGGCCATCCCAACCGACTACAGCCTGGCCGCCACTTTCAGCATGGGTGACACGGCTGCCCAGCTTGAGCGCCTGCCGGTCAGCGTCCACCAGTTCGACACTGGCCGCCAGCACGCGCCTGAGCGGGAACTCCAGCAAGTAGCCGCTGCCCCGGCGCACCGCCACCCGCTGTTCCACTTCCGGCGCGAGGATGTCCGGCGGCAGGTCCATGGGGTCGATCTCGTACTTGCCGCGGTAGTAACCGCTGCCGTACGGCACCAGCAGGTGGCCGTCGGCATCGGTGCGGCCTACTTCCTGGTTTTCATAGCGCACCGGCACATCGGCGTAGCCACCGGTGCTGACCACCACGAAGGCATCGTCGATACGGTTGGCAGCGAACAGCCCGGCATCCATCCACACCAGCGAACCACTGGCGTCGGCCCAGCGGGTCATTTCGCCACTGCTGCCATACACACCGGCCTGCAACTGCACCGACTGCAGGCGCCAGGTGACATCGGCCTGGCGGTAAGCATCGCGCTCGCTACCGGCGGCATAACCCAGGTTGTACCCGAAACCACCACCCACCGGCGTCGCGCGGCTGTAGTTGACCCGCTGCAAGGTCTCGCCTTCCTGGCTGCGCTCCATGCCCAGGGCCAAGGTGCCGTGCAGGTCGAACGGGATCACCAGTTGTGCCTGCACCGCCCACTGGCTGTCCCCCACTTCACGGTTGGCCGACAGGTACACGCTGCTGTTCCCCCACAGCGGCCTGCTGTAGCTCAGGTTGATCAGCCGGGTACGCGTGCCGTCGCCGGCGCGCACATCGAAGTAGCCGGCACCGATGTTGCCGTATTCGTTCAGGTTCAGGCTCAACGTGACCTGTTCGCTGCGCTGGCTCAGCTGTATGTCCTGGCTGTCGACCCGGGTCAGGTCGGCGTAGTCGCCATGGCGTTGCAGGCGCTGGTAGCTGAAGCCGATGCGCTGGCTGTTGTATTGGTAGCCGAGGGCGACCTGGTGGCCCTTGTCGCCGTCGAACCGGCTCTGCGCCAAGGCAGCGTTGAGCACGCCGAAGTTGCCCAGGCGCAGGTTGCCGCCCAGGCCGCCCAGCATCAGCGATTCGGCAGTTTCGGCATGGGTCTCCAGGGTGAGGATGTCGCTGACCCCGTAGCGCAGGCTGGCCGAGGCAACCCCTGGGCCATAGGCAAAATCGCGCACTCCGTAGTCGCGGCGCAGGCTACCGGCTGCCACCGAATAATCCGCCAGGCCCTGCTGCAGCAGGCTGCTGGTGACGTAGAACGGCAAAGTGGTCGACACCTGCCGACCAAGGGCATCGGTGGTGACCACCACCGCTTCCCCGGCGCCGTTGATGAACGGCACGTTGGTCAGTGTGTAGGGGCCCGGCTGCAACTCGGTGGTGCTGGACTTGTAGCCATTGATGAACAGGTCCAGCGAGGTCGGGACCGCGGCTTCACCGGAGAACGCCGGCAACGGGTAGGTGACCAGGTCGGGGCGCACAGCGAAATCGCGCGATAGCTGCAGGCCACCGACCCGCACCGAGCTGGTCCAGGGCAAGGCGCCGGTCACCAGGTCACCGGCTTCGTAGGTCAGCAGGCGCTGCTCGTCGGTGAAGCGCCAGGTGGTGTCGTAACGCAAGAAGCCCTGGCGCGTGTCGTCGGCCGGCGCACCATTGAACGACTGGCGCCACTGCCCGGTGCTGGAGAACGTACCCCAGCTGTCGAACAGGCGCAGTTCGTTCCAGGCTGCCAGGTAGCTGCCGCCGTCATCGGTGTCGTTGAGGTACAGGTCGTAGTTGAACAACGCGCCGAAACTGCTGCGCGCATCGCTGGCCGTGTACAGGTTGCGGTCGCCCAGTTGCTGGTCGGGCAGCCAGGCCGGCGGCACTTGCAGCAGCAGGCGCTGGTTCTGGCTGTCGTAGTCGGCGTGCAGCCCCGCGATGGCCTCCAGCGCCACCTCGCCCTGGGGGTTGCCCGGCAGCGAGACACCGGCCCCGCGCAACACCTCGCTGTCCAGGTACAACTGCCCGGCGCGCTGCTGCACCGGCACCAGTTCAGCCTTGGGCATCTGGTTCACCAGCAGCTCGAGGTACAGCGTGGCGTCGGCGATGGCGGACAGCTCCGTAGGCGGTGGCGGCAGGTCGTCGGCCAGCACCAGGCCAGAGCCGACCAGGGCCAGCCCCAGGCACCAGCGGTGCATCGCCGCCGTCAGCCACCTCACACACGGTTTCCAACCATTGCCAGGTCCTCCCTGGGCCCTGCTCGGCATTCAGGCGCGAGCTCATTGGCTTTGGCGGATGGCGTCCGCACTGCTCTGGCCGTTCAACCTACCCTTCAGCACACTGCCGGCATTCGGTGCCAACGGTGCCGGCCAGCGCATGCTGGCCCCCGGCAGCACATAGCCCAGCAGGCCCTCGGCCAGTGGCGTGCTCTGGCTGCCCTGTTGCACCACTACATCGGTCAGGCGTGCATGCACCGGGCCGGTGTTGCGCAGTTCCACATAGGGCTTGCCCTGCACGGTTACCGCGCGCCAGCTGAGTTGCGGCTTGCCGACACCTTCGGCATTGCGCTTGCCTGCAGGGTCGGCCTTGCCCCACAGGCCTTCGCCGTAGACGAACAGGGGCACCGAGTAGCGCATCTGCAGGCGGATCGCCGCAGTGGTACCGGGCTCGGCCTTGTCGACGGGGATGGCGGGCGGGATTTCGTCGATGATGATGCGGTAGGCCTGCTCCTGGCCGACTGGCGAGGGGCCGGTGCGGGTCAGGCGGATCAGTTGCTTCTGCCCGGGGGCGATGTTGGCCACCGGCGGGCTGCCGATGATCTCGCGCTGCGCCTGGTACTGTTCCTGATAGTCACCCTGGCGCCAGGCGAACACCCGCACCTGCAGGTTGGCCGGTGCAGTGCCGCGGTTTTCCAGCCATAGTGCGCCGGCCTTCTGGTCAGCCTCCAGCACCGGGTCGATCGGCCAGATCAGCACCGAGGTGGCGGCCCCGGCCGGCAGGCTCGCCAGCCACAACGCACCGATCAATCCACGCGCCCACTTCGCGCCTGCCCCCATGAAGCTCTCCTTGGATACTGGTCGTTGGTGCCGATGTATTCACCAGGTCACCGTCACCTGCACTACATCGGTATAGGTCCCTGCCGGCAGCGTACCGCTCAGCTGGAGCCGGCCGTACACCGGCAGCTTGATCGCCGTCGGGTCGGTGTAGCTCACGGCCACGCTCTGGCCGATCCCCAGGCTCTGGCTGTAAGCCGCGTCCCGGTACAACTGGTATGCCAGCACCTGCGTGCCGCCCGTGCGCTTGAGGTTGCGTGTGCCGCTGGAACTGTTCTGTCCGCCATCCACACTCATGCTCAAGGCCACCCCCGGGGTGCACTGAAAGGTCACCGTGGTACCGCCCAGCGAGGTGCCGAGGACACCGGTGGCCAGCGCTGACTGCGTGCCATAGTTCAGCGTCCCGTAGTTGCTGACGCCGCCGACCACCAGGCACCCGGCAACGATCTGCGCCGTCACCATGAAACTGCTGGTGGTCGCCGCATCCAGAGGTGCGGCCAGCAGCACGCCGAGGCCGCTCAGGCCGCCCGCCAGCCAGCTGCGCATGACTCAGAACGACAGCTCGACGGACACTGTGTCGGTATACGCCCCCGCCGGCAGGCCGGCCTTGCCACGCGCCTGGCCATACAGGTTGACGGTCTGGGCCGCGCCGCTGCTGGTCGGCAAGGTGATGGTGCCGTCGATGGCCAGCACCTGCGTGTGCCCGGCATCGGTGTAGAAGTCATACGGCACGAAGTTGCCGGCGCCATCCGCCAGCGCACGGTTGCCCCCGGCCGACTGGCCATCGTGGAGGCCGCCCCTGACACGGATCACCGGTACCGTGCCGGCCGAACAGAGAATGCTCATCGCCCCTCCGCCGCCGCCGATTACCTGGGCGTCGGCAGTGGTGAACAGGGCATCCTTGGTGCCGAAGTCCAGGGTACCAAAGCTCACCCCCGAGGTGCCTGAGCTGCCATTGACCTGGCACGCCGCGGTCAAGGTCAGCGTCGAGTCGATGGTCCCGGTCGTGGCGGCCTGGGCCTGGGAAGCCAGCGCCAGGCCCAGACCGGCGAGGATGCAGCGTGAGAGGTTCATTCGCATCGAAGTCTCCTTGCGTCGTTACCAGTCCAGGGTCACCCTGAGGGTGTCACGGTACAGCCCGGCCGGCAGCGCGCGCGGTTGCGCCACTACCACACCGTAGATGGGGATCGGTATCTGCCGGGTACTGCTGATGGTGAAGGCACGCGCCTGGCCGATGCCGTAGCGGCTGTTGCCGCCCGGGTCGATCGCCAGCTGATAGGGGATCAGCTCGCGGCCGTTACTCAGGCGCCGTATGCCGTCACTGCCATTCAGGCCACCGTTGATACGCACGTTGAACGCCCGCACTTCGGGCGTGCAGCTGATCTGCAGGCTGCCCTCGCCGCTCACATCATCGACCTGGCTACGCAGCGGTTGGTCCCAGTGCGGACCGCGCTCGCCGAAGTCCAGCACCCCCGGGTTGCCCACCACTGTCGGTTGCGTCTCGTTGCTGCTGACCTGGCAAGCCGCGCTGATTACCAGCCGCGCCTGGATGAAACCGGTGCTGGTGCCATGCGCGGCACCGCCGGGCACCAGCAGCGGGCCCAAGGTAAGCAGCAGGATCGAGGTGCGGTTCATGGGGTCGCGTCCTTGTGCATGTTGGCATCCCTACCAGGTGACGGTGACTTTGAGCAGGTCGGCATACCTACCTGCGTGCGGTACCCAGGCCAGCTTGTCGATCCGTGCATACAGCGGCAGCTCGACCGAGCCGCTGTCCGGCACCCGCGCCGAATGCGCCACATTCACCGCCAACGGTTCGCGCCAGGCGGCGTCGCGGTAAAGGCGATAAGGGATGGGCCTGGCCTTGTCATCGTCGCTGGCCAGGAAACGCAGCTCGCCGACGCCGCCATGCTGACCACCGTCGACGCGGACCTGGTACGGGGTGTCGGGATTGCACTCCAGGCGTGGCGGGCGCTGGCTCAACAGAACGCCGCTGAGCGGCGCGCCAGGGCCATCCAGCCGCGCAGCAGCGCCCATGTCGATCCGCCCCAGCGCCTGTGCACCGGCATCGCGGGGCTGGTTGACCAGCATGCAGCCGCGCTGCACCAGCACCCGTACCTCCACCAGGAAGTCCGTCGCCATGGCACCACTGCTCAACATAAGGCCCAACAGGGCGGCCAGGGAACGCTCCGTCACCTTATTATCCTTGTCGAAGTCTGCTGAACTGAGCGTAGCAGTGAGGTGGCATCACGGTGCTGGCATCAAGCCACTTTTTTTGTATTAGTGATAAAGCGGGGGGAAGGACTGCATATGGATGCAAAAGACAGAAACGACAAAGCCCAGCGCTTGTCTTTCCAAGCACCGGACCGAGATACGTTTGAAGCAGGAAAATGGCAGGGGCGGCTGGATTCGAACCAACGCATGGCAGGATCAAAACCTGCTGCCTTACCGCTTGGCGACGCCCCTGTATCGGATGCAGCGTTTGCTGCTCTGACAATTCCAACTGAGTGACAACTGGGTTGTTGTCTTGGAATGCGCGGCACTTTAACAACAAACTTTCGGTCTGTGAACCCCCTGATGAAAAAAAATTACCAAAAAACAGCGAGTTAGTCATTTTCGCGGTTGGCGCAGCGACCATCCGTCGTTTTCTCCCCGCTTCGCTTCAACACATTCGCATTCCTCCCTTCCAATCAGATGAGCCAACTGCATCGACCAAGGAGGACCCCATGCCTGTTTCCCACGATCTTTACCAGGACTTGCACTACCCGCGCGAAATCGTCCAGCAGCGCCGTCAGGAGGACAGGGAGCTGGACCGGCTGCTGGACGAGTACATGGACATCGACAACCAGGTGCTGGCCGCCGAGTCGATCTCGGCGGGCAACTTCGAGGATGAAGACCTGCGCCGCCTGAAGGAGCGCCGGCTGGCCGTGAAGTACATGATCGAACGCCAGCTTCAGCACAAGCCCTGAGCTAACCCGACAACATGGCCAAGGTCAGGGCGTCCGGCTCACCGTCGTAGAATTGCACCAGCGCAAACTGGAACAACGGATTGTCAGGCGCTGCCCGGGCGAACAGGGTCAGGCACGAGCGCAACTTGAGATGGTCGGGGCTACCGAGGATTTCGCGGGCACTCTTGTCGCCGTGCTGCAGCAGTGCGGTCACGCAGGCTTCCAGGCGCGGGCCAAGCAGCGGATGAGCCAGGTAGGCCCGGGCCTCGTCGATGCCGGCCAGCGCATAACGTTCGGCCATGGCGCTGTGGCCCAGGCCATCGAGTTGCGGGAACACGTACCACATCCAGTGGCTGCGCTTGCGCCCGGCCTGCAACTCCTCCATCACCTGGCCATACACAGGGTTCTGCGCCTCGACGAAACGCTCCAGATCAAGATCGGTGTGCATGGCTCGCCCTCCTCGCATCGGTTCCTGCCTTTACTGTACGCCTGCATGGCCTACCTATCTCGTCAGGCGATCATTGCCGCGCACTTTCTGTATTAGTCAAAATGGCCGCCCTCGGGCAAGCTGCACGCTACCCCGCCATCGCCCAAGGAGCTTTGCTTTTGCCTGCCTGGATCCCTACCCCGCTACGCCAGCTTGGCCAACGCCTGCGCGGCGCCGCCGCCAACCAGAGCGAACTGCTCGGCTGGTTCGAGGACAAGGCGCACAGCCGCGGTTACCAGCTTAGCGACGGCCAACGCCGGGTGATCCACTGCATGGCCGAACAACTGGCGCAGCTCGAACAAGGCCAGCCGCGTAGCCTGTACCTGTACGGCTCGGTGGGCCGCGGCAAGAGCTGGCTGCTCGATGGTTTTTTCCAGGCCGTACCGGTGCAGGCCAAGCGGCGCCTGCACTTCCATGACTTCTTTGCCCGCCTGCATCAGGCAGTGCACCGCCACCGGGCGCTGGACGACGCATTGGGCGCGGCCCTCGACGAGCTGGTGGGCGATTGTCGGGTGCTGTGCTTCGACGAATTCCATGTGCACGACATTGGCGATGCCATGCTGCTCACCCGGCTGTTCAATGCGTTGTTCAGCCGCGGCGTGTTCCTGCTGGTAACGTCCAACTATGCTCCCGAAGGGCTGCTGCCCAACCCGCTGTACCACGAGCGGTTCCTGCCGGTGATTCGTCTGATCAACAGCGCGATGGAAGTGCTTGAAGTGGGTGGCGATACCGATTTCCGCAGCCTGCCGGCCAACCGCGAGCATCAGCGCTTTACCCGGGGTCACTATGTCTGGCCGGGCAATGCAGCGCAGCGCCAGGCGCTGAATGTGCCCGAACCGCAACCGGTGATGCTGGAAGTGAACAAGCGCCCGCTGCGCGCACTGGCCGTCGATGGTCGGCGGGTCGTGCTGGGCTTTGACGACCTTTGCGAAAAGGCCACGGCAGTGATCGACTACCTGGTGCTGGCCGGGCAGTACGATGAGTGGATCATCGATGGGCTGGATGACCTGTCGGAATGTTCGCTGGCGGCGCAGCAGCGCTTCGTCAACCTGGTGGATGTGCTGTATGACCAGGATCGGCAGGTGATGGTGATCGGCAGACGCCCACTGGAAGAGAGCCTGGGCGGGCCGCTTGCCGACCTGATGCGTACCCGTAGCCGGTTGGGGCAGCTGCATCAGGTAGGGCCCTAGAACTGTATTGCCTGGGCCGGCCTCTTCGCGGGTAAACCCGCTCCCACAGGGATGTCACAGGCCTTGAGGGCTGTGCAATACCTGTGGGAGCGGGTTTACCCGCGAAGAGGCCGGCAAGTCAAAACATCAACCCGCCCTGGGCAAATCCGCCAGCACCGCCTCGATCTCCCCCAGCACCGCCGGGTCATCCAGGGTCGAAGGCGGTACATAGTCCTGCCCGTCGGCAATCTTGCGCAGCACCGCCCGCAGAATCTTCCCGGAGCGGGTCTTGGGCAAGCGCTTCACCAGCCGCACCCGGTTGAAGCACGCCAATGCGCCAATCTCCTCGCGCACGCTGCCCACCAGGTCCACCAGCAGCTGCGCTTCGGCAATGCCCTCGCCATCCTTGAGCACCACCAGGGCCAACGGCACCTGCCCCTTGATCTCGTCATGCACGCCAATCACCGCGCACTCGGCCACCGCCGGATGGCGCGCCACCAGGTCCTCCATCTCGCCGGTGGACAGCCGGTGCCCGGACACGTTGATCACGTCATCCGTGCGCCCCATGATGTAGACGAAGCCGTCTTCGTCCAGATAGCCGCCATCGCCGGTGTGGTAATACCCCGGGTAGGTACGCAGGTAAGCCTGCAGGTAACGCTCGTGGTCGCCCCACAGCGTCTGGCTGCACCCGGGCGGCAATGGCAGGGCGATGACGATCGAGCCCTGGTGGTTAGGCCCCAGCAAGTGGCCCTCGTCATCCAGCACGCACACGTTATAGCCCGGCACCGCCCGGTTGCTCGACCCCGGCTTCGCCGCGCTGCCTTCCAGCCCCACACAGGGCGCGGTGACCGGCCAGCCGGTCTCGGTCTGCCACCAATGGTCGTGCACCGGCTTGCCACTGACCCGTTCCAGCCATTCGTGGGTGCTGGAATCCAGTTTTTCGCCCGCCAGGAACAACTGGCGCAGCGAGCTCAGGTCGTGCTTGCGGATCAGCTCACCCTCCGGGTCTTCCTTGCGGATGGCGCGCATGGCGGTGGGCGCGCAGAACAACGCGTTGACCTTGTATTGCTCCACCACCCGCCAGTAGGCCGAGGCATCCGGGGTACGGATCGGCTTGCCTTCGTAGAAGACCGTGGTGCAGCCGCTCATCAGCGGCCCATAGACGATCAGTGAATGGCCAACCACCCAGCCCACGTCGGATATGCCCCACCACACATCACCGGCCTGCATGCCGTAGATATGGCGCATGGCGTAGCACAGTGCCACGGCATTGCCGCCGTTTTCCCGCACGATGCCCTTGGGTTTGCCGGTGGTGCCAGAGGTATACATGATGTACAGCGGGTCGCCCGCATCCAGTTCCACCGGTGGCACCGGCTCGGCCTTGGCCAATGCCGCCTGCCAGTCCAGGTCACGGCCTGGCTGCAACTGGGCACGCGCCTGCGGCCGCTGCAGCACCAGCACGTTGCGCGGCTGGTGGCGGGCCAGTTGCAGGGCTCGGTCGACCAGCGGCTTGTATTCGATTACCCGGTCGAACTCCAGCCCGCAGGACGCCGTCAGCAGCAGCGTCGGCCGGGCATCGTCGATGCGCAAGGCCAGCTCGTTGGCGGCAAAGCCACCGAACACCACCGAGTGCACTGCGCCAATCCGCGCGCAGGCCAGCATGGCCATGGCCGCCTGCGGCACCATGGGCATGTAGATGATCACGCCATCGCCCTTGTTCACCCCCAGCTGGCGCAACAAACCGGCCAGACGCGCCACTTCGTCACGCAGCTGATGGTAAGTGTAGGCCTGCTGTACGCCGGTCACCGGCGAATCGTAGATCAGCGCCAACTGCTCGCCACGGCCCTGCTCGATCTGGTGATCGAGGGCCAGGTAGCAGCTGTTCAGGCGGCCATCGGCAAACCAGCGGTGGGTGCCGTCGACATTGTCTTGCAGCGTGAGGGCAGGCTTGCGGTGCCAGGCCAGGCGTGCGGCCTGTTCCGCCCAGAACGCGGCAGGGTCGGAAATGGAATGGGCGTAGCTGTGCTGGTAGCTCATATCGTAGGAAACCCGGTACTTGTTGTTATTGAAGGGCGAAACTTGAGTATGGACCGCTACACCCGCGCCGCCATGGGACTAAAGTCACAACCGACCTGCAAATTTGCAGAGAACGCCCCACAACGGTGCAAAGCTTCTAGAATAGGCCACCCCTTCAGCCACCGAGCAGCTCATGGACATCGATCAGGCCCGTACCTTCCTGGAAATCGTGCGTTGCGGCAGCCTGGTCGCCGCCGCCGAACGCCTGTTCGTGTCCCAGACGGCGATCACCGCACGGGTGCAGCGCCTGGAGCAGCAACTGGGCTGTCAGCTGTTCGTGCGTAGCCGTAACGGCGCCAGCCTGACCAGCGATGGCGAGGCATTCGTCAGTTACGCCAACCAGATGGTACAAACCTGGGAAGCGGCGCGCCGCGACCTGCCGCTGCCCGAAGGCTGCCAGCAAGTGCTGCACGTGGGCGGTGAGGTGAGCCTGGGCAACCCGATGATGCTCGACTGGGTCAGTGCCCTGCACCGCGAGCTGCCCAGCCATGCCATCCGCAGCGAGGTGAGCGACGGCGAATCGCTGCTGCGCAAGGTCGAGATGGGCCTGCTGGACGCCGCGCTGGTCTACCAGCCGACCTACGGTCCGGGCCTGCAGGTGGAGCAGTTGATGGAGGAGAAGCTGATACGTGTGCGCCGGGTCGACCAGCCAGACCCGTACATCTATATCGACTGGGGCGAGGCCTTCCGTCGCCAGCACGATGCCGCCCTGCCCGACTGTGCGCGCCCGGCGCTGAGCTTCAACCTGGGCCCTTTGGCCTTGCAGTTCATACTCGACCAGGGCGGCAGTGGCTACTTCCGCACGCGGGTGGTGCAGGCCTATCTGGACTGCGGGGTGTTCGAGCGGGTACCGCAGGCACCAGAGTTCACCTACCCGACCTTCCTGGTGTACCCGCGCAAACGCGACAGCGAAGCCCTGCAACAGGCCTTCGCCATCCTGCGCCGGCTGGTGGCCGCCGGCGCCAGCGACTGGTCACAACGCTGGGACCCGGTTATCTGAAACCTCGGCTTTGCTGAGCAGCTGGCGCTTGAGGCCGGCGATCAGGTCGGTCTGAGTGATCACCCCCACCAACTGGTCGGCATCGAGCACCGGCAGGCAATGCAGGCCCTGCTCGCACAGCAATGGCAGCAAGCGCTCCAGCGGATGCTGGCTGCTGACGCTGATTACCCGGCGGCTCATCACTTGCTCCATGCGCACCACCTTGCGGCCGAACAACCCGCGCCAACCGAAGCGGCCACGCTGCATGGCCGGGCCGACCAGGTCGCTGAGGCTGACGATGCCCACCAGCTTGCCCTGTTGCAGCACCGGCAGGGTTTTCAGGTGGTGGCTGGCCAGCATCTTCCAGGCCTGCTCCAGGGTGGTATCGGGCGTGGCAAACTGCACGTCGCGGGACATCACCGACGCGGCCGTGATGCCGCCGAGGCTGCGCTGCAGGGCGTGTTGCTCGGTGGCCAGGATGATGCGTTCCAGTTCGTCACGGGTGACGTCGACGAACTCGCCCAGTTCTTCCAGGGCCTGGTCCAGGTCTTCCCCGCGGATGCCAACCCGCTCGCTGGGCAGCGGGTCATGGGTGTGGTGCAGGTCCCTGCGCGGCACCACGCTTTTCGGGTAGCGCACGCCGGTGAGGCGGTTGTAGAGGATCGCCACCGTTACCAGGATCAGCGCGTTGAGCAGCACCGGCTCCAGCAGGTGGTCGCCCATGGCGGTCAGCCCCGCGTCGGCCAGCACCGCACTCACCGCCACCCCGCCACCCGGTGGGTGCAGGCAGCGCAGCAGGCACATCACCAGGATCGAGATGCCCAGGGCGACGGCAGCCACCCACAGTTCCGGGCCGAAGCCCTGACGCATGGCCAGGCCGACCACGCCGGCCACTGCGTAGCTGCCCAGCACAGGCCAGGGCTGGGCCAACGGGCCGGAGTGCACGGCGAACACCAGTACGGCCGAAGCCGCCAGCGGGCCGAGCAGGTGCAAGGCGATGCCGGGGCCATAGGCCATGCTGGTCAGCCAGCCGGCGAGGAACAGGCCGAGCAGCGCGCCGATACCGGCACGCAACCATTCTTTGGGGGGAATATTCAGGGGCGCTGGCAACAGCCGCTGCAGACGACTTTCGGAACGCGAGGCAGACATGTAGGTAATCGGAATCTGTGGTTTTTCTGGTTAAAAAGAAAGCCCATCCGAGTTGGCCTGGGCCTCGTATTGCGGTTGCAATAGCACAAGGGGCTCCGTCCGTGGAGAGATGGAAACCGCAGGGTTTCGTGGGGGGAGTTTGCCGGGCGGGGTGAGATTGGGCCAATTCAAAAAAATGCGCCTGTACTGCAATTTTTTTGCAGTGGTGATATGGCCAGCACATTTCTCAGGCGCGCCGCGCAACTTGTGGGAGCGGGTTCACCCGCGAAGAATCCAACACGGTGCATGGCACCGGCTGCGCCGGTGTTCGCGGGTAAACCCGCTCCCACAGGGCCCCGACGTTATCGAGCCTTGCGCGGCAAGTCGATGCTTACCCGCAACCCGCCCAAGGGGCTATCCTGCAGCGCCAGGCGCCCGCCCCAGGCCTCGACGATGTCGCGCACGATGCCCAGGCCAAGGCCGTGCCCGTCAACCTGCTCGTCCAGCCGCGAACCGCGCTCCAGCACCTGTTGCCGCTGGCTCTCGGGGATACCGGGGCCATCGTCATCGACCCACACCTGGTAGCCCTCGGCACTCGGCGCAATACCCAGTCGCACCTCGCTGTCGGCCCACTTGCAGGCGTTGTCCAGCAGGTTGCCGAGCAGTTCCAGGAAATCCTCGCGGTCCCACGGCAGCAGCAGCCCGGGCGGCACATCCCTGGCCAGCAGCAGGCCCTCGCCATGGATCATGCCCAGCGTCCCCAGCAACCCCGGCAGCTCGACATCGCAATCGAACTGCGCGCCTGGCAGCGCATCCCCCGCCAGCCGCGCACGGTTCAGCTCACGCGCCAGGCGCTGCTGAATCTGTTCCAGCTGCTCGCGCAGCTGCGCGCGAACCTCTGGCAGGTCCTTCAGGCGCTCGCTGGAGGCCAGGCTCAGCAACACCGCCAGCGGCGTCTTCAGCGCGTGGCCCAGGTTGCCCAGGGCATTGCGCGAGCGGCGCAGGCTGTCTTCGGTATGGCTCAGCAAATGGTTGATCTGCCCCACCAGCGGCGCCAGTTCGCTGGGCACTTCGGCGTCCAGCTGCGAGCGCTGGCCCTGCTGCAACTGGGCGATCTGCTGGCGTGCCCGCTCCAGTGGCCGCAGCGAGCGGGTCACGGTGATGCGCTGCAACACCAGCACCAGGATCAGCGCCACCAGGCCCATGCCCAGGCCGATCTGTTGCAGGCGCCGAAAACCTTCGCGTACTGGCGAATAATCCTGTGCCACGCTGATCGAGATGTCCTGGCCCAGGCGCCGGTAGTCGGCACGCAGGGCCAGCAGTTGCTGGCCTTCCGGGCCGAGTTCGTGGCTGTCGGAAAGGCCCGGCACGGCGGGCTTGGGCATATCCAGATCCCACAGCGAGCGGGAACGCCAGGTGCCTTTATCGAAATCGATGCGGAAGTAGTAGCCGGAAAACGGCCGCTGGTAGGCGGCCGAGATCCGCCGCTCATCCAGCTGCAGGCCGGAAGGCCCGCGCACCAGGGCCACCAGCAGGTTTTCACTTTCCTTGCGCAGGCCGTTTTCCAGGTAGCGCTGCAGGCCGACCTCGAACAACCACAAGGTCAGCTGTGCCAGCACCAGGCCAACCACCACCAGCACCGCCACCAGGCCCAGGCTCAGGCGCGCCTGGATCGACTTCACGCGACGCTCCCGGCGTAGATGTAGCCTTGCCCGCGGCGGGTCTCGATGACGCTGCGGCCCAGCTTGCGCCGCAAGTGGTTGACGTGCACCTCCAGCACGTTGGAGTCGCGCTCGGTTTCACCGTCGTAGAGGTGCTCGGCCAGGTGACTCTTGGACAGGATCTGTTGCGGATGCAACATGAAGTAACGCAGCAGGCGAAACTCGGCAGCGGTCAGCTGGATATCCACGCCGTCACGGTTCACGCATTGCCGGCTTTCGTCCAGTTGCAGGCCGGCCGCTTCCAGCGTCGGCTGGTTGGCCAGGCCACGGGCACGCCGCAACAACGCCTGGATGCGCAGCTGCAGTTCTTCGGGGTGGAAAGGTTTGCTCAGGTAGTCATCGGCCCCGGCCTTCAGCCCTTCGATACGCTCGGCCCACGAGCCACGGGCGGTGAGGATCAACACCGGCGTGACCAGGCCTGCAGCGCGCCACTGGGCCAGCACCTCCAGGCCCGGCAAGCCTGGCAGGCCAAGGTCCAGGATGATCAGGTCGTAAGGTTCGCTCTGGCCCTGGTACACCGCGTCACGGCCGTCGGCCAGCCAGTCCACGGCGTAGCCCTGGCGCTGCAGGCCGGCGGTCAGTTCATCGGCCAGCGGCACATTGTCCTCGACAAGCAACAGGCGCATTCAGTCGTCTTCCTCGTCTTTGAGCAGGGCACCGCTGCTGGCGTCGAGCTTGATCTCGCGCACCACACCTTCAGCCGTCAGCACCTCGACTTCGTATTCGTAGCGACCGTCGTCTTCTTCCAGCTCGGCCTCCAGCAGACGCGCCCCGGGGTGACGCCCCAGGGCGGTTTCCAGCAGATGTTCGAGCGGCAGGATGATGCCCTTCTGGCGAAGTTCCAGGGCTTCGTCCTGGTCAAGGTCGCGGGCAACGGCCAGGGAACAGACCGCCAGCAGCGCCAGCGCGAGGTAGCGCGCCGGCCGCGGTAGGTGGATCATCAGTTATCCCGCTCGTCCTTCAGCACTTCACCGGTCCTGGCGTCCAGCGCCACGTCCCATTCGACGTTCTGCGTGTCGCGCAGCTCGACCTTGTAGATGTAGCGGCCGTACTCGTCTTCAAGCTCGGAGTCGGTGACGGTGGCGCCGGGGTGCTTGGCCACGGCGGCGGCCTTGAGTTCGTCCAGCGACTTGACGGTCTTGGCGTTGACCAGTTTGACCACTTCGTCGGGCTGCACATCCTTGGCGATGGCGGAATGGGCACCCAGGGCAAGGGCGGCGGCGACGGTGAACAGGGCAGTCAAGGGTTTCATCGTTCTTCTCTCCTGAGAACTGTACAAGTTGTCTACGGGGTTAAGATTAACCACCGGTCCTTAATTCAACCTGAAAACAACTGGCGGCATGATAGCGCAGGTCAGGCTACTGTCTCGCCATCACCCAATCCTGCGCCCCCCTGTGGGAGCGGGTTCACCCGCGAACACCGGCGCAGCCGGTGCCATCCACCGCGTTGGCTTCTTCGCGGCTAAAGCCGCTCCCACAGGGTATTCGCCTGAAGCCCTATAATGACCCGTCTGTCGTCCAAGAGTCCCGCCATGAGCGCCATTCACATCAAATATCCCGCCCTCACCTTCAAGGCTGGCCAGCGAGCCATGCGGCAGATCCGCGAGCGCGGCCTGCAGGCGGCCGATGTCGGTGTACTGCCGGGTGCGGCAGGCGGGCCGAAACCGCTGGGCATCCAGGGCCTGGACCTGGCGCTGTTCGGTGAATGGCTGCCGTCGGCACCACGCCAGCGTGCGCTGATCGGTGCCTCGATCGGCGCCTGGCGCTTCGCCAGTGCCTGCCTGGAAGACCCGGTTGCAGGCATCCGTCGCCTGGGCGAGCTGTACACCGAGCAGGATTTCGCCAAGGGCGTCACCCCTGCCGAAATCAGCCGCAGCTGCCAACACATGCTCGATGACCTGCTGCAAGGTCGTGACGGCCAGTTGCTGGCCAACCCACACTATCGCCTGAACATCCTGGTGGTGAAGAGCCATGGCCAGCTTGCTCACGACCATCGCGGCCGCCTGGGCCTCGGCCTGGGTTCGGTGATCGCCAGCAACCTGCTCGGCCGTTCGCGCCTGGCCCGGCACTTCGAGCGCATCATCCTGCACGACGGCCGCGCCGCGCCGCCGCTCGACACGCTGACCGACTTCCCCTCGCGCTGCCTGCCGCTGGACCTGGCCAACCTGCGCCACGCCCTGCTCGCCTCCGGTTCCATCCCTATGGTCATGGAAGGTGTGAAAGACATCCCCGGTGCAGGTGCAGGCACCTACCGCGACGGCGGCCTGCTCGACTACCACCTCGACCTGCCCTACCGCGGCGACGACCTGGTGCTGTACCCGCACTTCACCGACAAGGTCGTACCCGGCTGGTTCGACAAGGCCCTGCCATGGCGCAAGGGCGATGCTACCCGCCTGCAGAACGTGCTGCTGATGACCCCCTCGCCGCAGTACCTGGCGGCCCTGCCCTACGGCAAGCTGCCCGACCGCAACGACTTCAAGCGCTTCATGGGCGATGCGCCTGGGCGCAGGCGCTACTGGTACAAGGCCATTGCCGAGAGCCAGCGGCTGGGCGACGAGCTGCTGGAGCTGATTGCCACCGGGCGGTTGCATGAACGCCTGCAAGCCTTGTAGCGGCCATGCTGGTAGACTGCGCGCATTCTTGATTCACATAGAGTTATGACAGCGTGGAAATCTTCAAGGAATTCACATTCGAATCGGCCCACCGCCTGCCTCACGTCCCAGCCGGGCACAAATGCGGCCGCCTGCACGGCCACTCGTTCAAGGTCGGCCTGCACCTGACCGGCCCGCTCGACCCGCACACCGGCTGGATCCGCGACTTCGCCGAGATCAAGGCGATCTTCAAGCCGATCTACGAGCAGCTGGACCACAACTACCTGAACGACATCCCGGGCCTGGAAAACCCCACCAGCGAAGTGATCGCCAAGTGGATCTGGGACCAGGTCAAGCCGCTGCTGCCGGAGCTGTCGAAGGTGCGCATCCACGAAACCTGCACCAGCGGTTGCGAATATACCGGCGACTGATTCAAGTCATTTGCCGGTTTCTTCGCGGGTAAACCCGCTCCCACAGTTTCCCACTGCACTCGAGCGCAGTGCTGTACCTGTGGGAGCGGGTTTACCCGCGAAGAGGTCGGCAGAGTCATTACAAGGCTTCAGCCTTGCCCCGCCTCCAAGGCATCGCGCAGGAAGCCGGGGGCGATATAGCGCTGGTAATGCGCTTCTGAAAGCAGGAAAAACTCGCGGTCGATGGCGTCACGCAGCTGCGGCAGCTCCCAGTCGCGAAATTCCGGCAGCAGCACCATGCCGTAGGCCTCCAGGTCACGGATCATCCGCGCCCCGCGGGCAATCAGCTGGTACGCCCAGCAATATTCCGACTGCTGCTCGACAAAGCGGATGGAGCGCTGCTCCAGTTGCTGGCGCAGCAGGCCTTTGTCGAACACTTCCAGCTTGGCCATCATCACCTGCACCAGCAGTTGCTCCAGGCGCAGCCACACGGCGCGCTTCTGCGCATCGTCGTAGCCGTTCCAGTGGATCACTTCGTGGTGGAACCGCTTGCAGCCACGGCACACCGTGTCTCCGTACACCGTGGAGCACAGGCCGACGCAAGGGGTCTTGATGGACTTGTTGGACATGAAAAACAACAGCTTGGCGGTGGAACACGGGCCCATGTTAGCCCTTTGTCTAACCAGGGTCACTCGTTAAAGTCATCTTCACCGCCTTACCTTCAGGCTTTTTTTACCGTAGAATCATCCCGCCTTTTCAAGGCAACAATGTCCGTTGGAAGCTGTTTTCAAAGCGTCACGAGCACAGTTCATCCGGTAGAACGGCGTTGGCCCGGGCCATGCATCCCTCGCATGCCCGTGCCAGCCCTCATCAGCTCCCGTTCTGCTGGCGTAAAACTTTGAAAGCAGCTTCTGTAAGGATTCTTTGCGACTCTGGCTGGGCGGCCCACAAAGCCGTGGCAGCGCATGGGTGCATCGAATGCTGGATGAGCGTCCCGGACTCCCTTTAGGGACCACTGATGAGGGTAATAACTGTGCTTGAAGCCTACCGCAAACACATCGAAGAGCGTGCCGCCCTGGGTATCGTGCCCCAGCCGCTGAACGCCGAACAAACTGCAGGCCTGGTCGAGCTGCTGAAAAACCCGCCGGCCGGCGAAGAAGCCTTCCTCGTAGACCTGATCACCCACCGCGTACCACCAGGGGTCGACGAAGCTGCCTACGTCAAGGCCGCTTTCCTCTCCGCCGTTGCCAAGGGCGAAGCCAAGTCGCCTCTGATCGACCGCAAGCACGCCACCGAACTGCTGGGTACCATGCAGGGCGGCTACAACATCGAAACGCTGGTCGCACTGCTGGATGACGCCGAACTGGGCGCCGTCGCGGCCGAACAGCTCAAGCACACCCTGCTGATGTTCGATGCCTTCCACGACGTGGCCGAAAAGGCCAAGGCCGGCAATGTTCACGCCAAGGCCGTGCTGGAGTCCTGGGCTGCCGGCGAGTGGTTCACTTCGCGTCCGGCCATCGCCGACAAGTACACCCTGACCGTGTTCAAGGTGCCTGGCGAAACCAACACCGACGACCTGTCCCCTGCCCCGGACGCCTGGTCGCGCCCTGACATCCCGCTGCACGCCCTGGCCATGCTGAAAATGGCCCGTGACGGCATCGAGCCGCAGCAGCCTGGTTCGGTCGGCCCGCTGGCCCAGATCGAAGCGGTCAAGGCCAAGGGTTTCCCGGTTGCCTACGTCGGTGACGTGGTCGGTACCGGTTCCTCGCGTAAATCCGCCACCAACTCGGTGCTGTGGTTCTTCGGCGACGACATCCCGTACGTACCGAACAAGCGCGCCGGTGGCTTCTGCTTCGGCACCAAGATCGCCCCGATCTTCTACAACACCATGGAAGACGCCGGCGCCCTGCCGATCGAATTCGACTGCACCAACCTGGCCATGGGCGACGTCATCGACGTTTACCCGTTCAAGGGCGAAGTACGCCGTCACGGTAGCGACGAGCTGGTTACCAACTTCGAGCTGAAAACCGAAGTGCTGCTGGATGAAGTCCGCGCTGGCGGCCGTATCCCGCTGATCGTCGGCCGTGGCCTGACCGAAAAAGCCCGCGCCGAGCTGGGCCTGGGTAGCTCCGACCTGTTCAAGAAGCCAGAGCAGCCTGCCGATTCGGGCAAGGGCTTCACCCTGGCACAGAAAATGGTCGGCCGTGCCTGCGGCCTGCCGGAAGGCCAGGGCGTGCGCCCAGGTGCCTACTGTGAGCCGAAGATGACCACCGTCGGTTCCCAGGACACCACTGGCCCGATGACCCGCGACGAGCTGAAAGACCTGGCGTGCCTGGGCTTCTCCGCTGACCTGGTGATGCAGTCGTTCTGCCACACCGCGGCCTATCCGAAGCCGATCGACGTCACCACCCACCACACCCTGCCAGACTTCATCCGCACCCGTGGCGGCGTGTCGCTGCGCCCGGGCGACGGTATCATCCACAGCTGGCTGAACCGCATGCTGATGCCTGACACCGTGGGTACCGGTGGCGACTCGCACACCCGCTTCCCGATCGGCATCTCGTTCCCGGCCGGCTCCGGCCTGGTGGCCTTCGCCGCCGCCACCGGCGTCATGCCGCTGGACATGCCAGAATCCGTGCTGGTGCGCTTCAAGGGCAAACTGCAGCCAGGCATCACCCTGCGTGACCTGGTCCACGCCATCCCTTACTACGCCATCCAGAAGGGCCTGCTGACCGTCGAGAAGAAGGGCAAGAAGAACATCTTCTCCGGCCGCATCCTCGAGATCGAAGGCCTGAACGAGCTGACCGTCGAGCAAGCCTTCGAGCTGTCCGACGCCTCGGCCGAGCGTTCCGCTGCCGGTTGCACCATCAAGCTGCCAGAGAAGGCCATCGCCGAGTACCTGCAGTCCAACATCACCCTGCTGCGCTGGATGATCGGCGAAGGCTACGGCGATGCCCGCACCCTGGAGCGCCGTGCCCAGGCCATGGAAGCCTGGCTGGCCAAGCCTGAGCTGCTGTCGGCCGACGCCGATGCCGAATACGCCGAAATCATCGAAATCGACCTGGCCGACGTGAAAGAGCCTGTGCTCTGCGCGCCGAACGACCCGGACGATGCCCGCCTGCTGTCCTCGGTACAGGGCGAGAAGATCGACGAAGTGTTCATCGGTTCGTGCATGACCAACATCGGCCACTTCCGTGCTGCCGGCAAGCTGCTGGACAAGGTCAAGGGCGGTATCCCGACCCGTCTGT
This sequence comes from Pseudomonas sp. LS.1a, assembly GCF_022533585.1. Taxonomy (NCBI): domain Bacteria; kingdom Pseudomonadati; phylum Pseudomonadota; class Gammaproteobacteria; order Pseudomonadales; family Pseudomonadaceae; genus Pseudomonas; species Pseudomonas sp. LS.1a. The sequence goes on along the minus strand of NZ_CP092827.1, from coordinate 1,985,821 downwards.
GGCTGGCTCCGCCAACCAAGATGGACGCTCACCAGCTGACCGAAGAAGGCTACTACGGCATCTACGGCAAGGCCGGCGCGCGCATGGAAATGCCAGGCTGCTCGCTGTGCATGGGTAACCAGGCACGCGTGCAGACCGGTTCGACCGTGGTCTCCACCTCGACCCGCAACTTCCCGAACCGTCTGGGCGACGCCACCAACGTGTACCTGGCATCGGCCGAGCTGGCTGCTGTCGCTTCGATCATCGGCAAGCTGCCGACCGTCGAAGAGTACATGCAGTACGCGAAAGACATCGACAGCATGGCTGCCGACGTTTACCGCTACCTGAGCTTCGACCAGATCGCCGAGTTCCGCGAAGCGGCAGAAAACGCCAAGATCCCGGTGGTTCAGGCGTAAGCTGAGTTGTAAGATGTAAAAGAAAGCCCCGGCAGAAATGCCGGGGCTTTCTTGTTTCAACCTGTACCGCCTTTTCGCGGCTAAAGCCGCTCCCACAGGCCCCCCACAGTTTTCCAGGGCTGTGCAGGGCCTTGTGGGAGCGGCTTTAGCCGCGAAGAGGCCAGCACAGGCAACCTCAGATCACAAACAAATCCACAAACCTGTGCACCGCCATCTGTTCCAGCTTCTGCTGGTCCTTGCACACCTCAAGAATCTCCCCACACCGCTGCCGTGCAAAGCGCGTCGCCAGGTTGTCCCTGAACTTGGCCTCCAGCAACGGTATGCCCTCCCCTCGCCGCCGGCGATGCCCGATCGGGTATTCCACCACCACCTGCTCAGTATTGCTGCCGTCCTTGAAGAACACCTGCAGCGCATTGGCGATCGAGCGCTTGTCCGGCTCCAGGTACTCACGGCTGAAGCGCGGGTCCTCCACCACCTCCATCTTCTCGCGCAGGCGGTCGATGCTTGGGTGGTTGGCATGGAAGGCGTCTTCATAGTGCTCGGCCACCAGGTGACCGAAAATCAGCGGCACCGCCACCATGTACTGCAGGCAGTGGTCGCGGTCGGCGGCATTGGCCAGCGGGCCGCTCTTGGAAATGATGCGGATCGCCGACTCCTGGGTGGTGATGACGATACGGTCGATTTCGTGCAGGCGGTTACGCACCAGTGGATGCAGGGTTACCGCCGCCTCGCAGGCGGTCTGAGCGTGGAACTCGGCCGGGAAACTCACCTTGAACAGCACGTTTTCCATCACGTAGCTACCCAAGGCTTGCGGCACCTGCAACGCTTGCTGCTCGGAAGGCTTGAGTGCCAGGTCCTTGTTGGTGTGGCTGAACAGCACGTCGTAGAAGCCCCACTGCGGCGCCGTGAGCACGCCCGGCACGCCCATCTCGCCACGCAGGGCGATATCGGCCAGGCGCACGCCACGGCTGGAAGCATCGCCAGCGGCCCACGACTTGCGCGAACCGGCGTTGGGCGCGTGGCGGTAGGTGCGCAGCGCCTGGCCATCGACGAAGGCGTGGGACAAGGCTGACAGCATCTGCTCGCGGTTGGCCCCCATCAGCCTGGCACACACGGCCGTGGAGGCTACCTTGACCAGTATCACGTGATCGAGGCCAACACGGTTGAAGGCGTTTTCCAGTGCCAGCACACCCTGGATCTCATGGGCCATGACCATGGCTTCGAGCACGTCACGCATGAGCAACGGCGCCTCACCACCAGCCACGCGTTTCTGCGACAGGTGATCGGCAACGGCCAGGATACCACCGAGGTTGTCCGAAGGGTGGGCCCATTCGGCCGCCAGCCAAGTGTCGTTGTAGTCCAGCCAGCGCACGGTGCAGCCGATGTCCCAGGCGGCCTTGACCGGGTCGAGGCGGTAGGCGGTGCCGGGGACGCGCGCGCCGTTGGGCACCACGGTGCCTTCTACCTGAGGGCCGAGGAGTTTGGTGCATTCGGGAAAGCGCAAGGCCAGCAGGCCGCAGCCGAGGGTATCCATCAGGCAGTTGCGCGCGGTGTCCAGGGCTTCGGCGGATTCGACCCGGTACGTGAGGGCGTAATCGGCGAGGGTTTGCAGCACCCGGTCATAGTCCGGGCGGGCGTTGAAGTCTACGTTGGCGCTCATATGCAGCTCCTGTGAATTGGGGCTGCACAGCAGCCCTCTCTCGAAGCCGAGCGCCAATGGTGCGTTAGAAGCTATCGCCAGGCACGCGAACCCAGCCTTCCATCAGCACGCGAGCACTGCGGCTCATGATTGCCTTGGTCACTGTCCACTCACCATTCACCTGACGTGCCTCGGCCCCCACCCGCAGGGTGCCCGAGGGGTGGCCGAAACGCACGGCGCTGCGCTCGCCTCCGCCAGCTGCGAGGTTGACCAGCGTGCCGGGAATGGCTGCCGCGGTGCCGATGGCCACCGCGGCCGTACCCATCATTGCATGGTGCAGCTTGCCCATCGACAAGGCCCGTACCAGCAGGTCGATATCACCCGCCTGCACCGCTTTGCCACTGGACGCAGTGTAGGTGTTCGGTGGCGCGACGAAAGCCACTTTCGGCGTGTGCTGACGCCCGGCAGCCTGGTCGACGTTGTCGATCAGCCCCATGCGCACGGCGCCGTAGGCGCGAATCGTCTCGAAGCGCAGCAGCGCCTGCGGGTCGCCGTTGATGGCGTCCTGCAGTTCGGTACCGGTGTAGCCGATATCCGCCGCATTGACGAAAATGGTCGGGATACCGGCATTGATCAGGGTCGCCTTGAAGGTACCGACACCCGGCACTTCGAGGTCATCGACCAGGTTGCCGGTGGGGAACATAGCCCCGCCGTCGCCATCTTCGTCGGCCGCCGGGTCGAGGAACTCCAGTTGCACCTCGGCGGCCGGGAAGGTTACCCCGTCCAGCTCGAAGTCGCCGGTTTCCTGCACTTCACCTTCGGTGATCGGCACATGGGCGATGATGGTCTTGCCAATGTTGGCCTGCCAGATGCGCACGGTGGCGATGCCGTTGCGCGGAATGCGTGCGGGGTCGACCAGGCCGCTGCTGATGGCGAACGAACCGACCGCGGCGGAAAGGTTGCCGCAGTTGCCGCTCCAGTCGACGAAGGCCTTGTCGATGCTGACCTGGCCGAACAGGTAGTCGACATCGTGTTCAGGCTTGATGCTTTGCGACAGGATCACGGTCTTGCTGGTGCTCGAAGTGGCGCCGCCCATGCCGTCGATCTGCTTGCCGTACGGGTCGGGGCTACCGATCACCCGCAGCAGCAGTGCATCGCGGGCCGGGCCGGGGATTTGCGCCTGCTCGGGCAGGTCTTGCAGGCGGAAGAACACGCCTTTGCTGGTGCCGCCACGGATGTAGGTGGCGGGGATTTTCACTTGCGGTACATGAGCCATGTTCAATTCCTGTCTTGCGCAGCCCCCTGCGGGAGCGGGTTCACCGGCGAAAGCGTCCGATCAGAAAACAATGTTGTATCTGCTGACGCATTCTCGGGTAAACCCGCTCCCACAGAGGACCGCGCTGCTCTTGATTAGGCGGTCGCTTCGAGGAAGTCCTGGGCAAAGCGCTGCAGCACCCCGCCGGCCTCGTAGATCGACACTTCCTCGGCGGTGTCCAGGCGGCAGGTCACCGGTACCTCCAGGCGCTCGCCGTTGGCACGGGTAACCACCAGGGTCAGCGTGGCCCGCGGCGTACGCGCGCCCAGCACGTCATAGGTCTCGCTGCCGTCCAGGCCGAGCGTCTTGCGGTCGGTGCCCGGCTTGAACTCCAGTGGCAGTACGCCCATGCCCACCAGGTTGGTACGGTGAATACGCTCGAAGCCTTCGGCGACGATCGCCTCGACACCGGCCAGGCGCACACCCTTGGCCGCCCAGTCACGGGACGAACCCTGGCCGTAGTCGGCACCGGCAACGATGATCAGTGGCTGCTTGCGATCCATGTAGGTCTCGATGGCCTCCCACATGCGGGTGACCTTGCCTTCCGGCTCGATACGCGCCAGCGAGCCCTGCTTCACGCTACCGTCTTCCTTGCGCACCATTTCGTTGAACAGCTTGGGGTTGGCGAAGGTGGCGCGCTGGGCGGTCAGGTGGTCGCCACGGTGGGTAGCGTAGGAGTTGAAGTCCTCTTCCGGCAGGCCCATCTTCGCCAGGTACTCACCGGCAGCACTGTCGAGCATGATGGCGTTGGACGGCGACAGATGGTCGGTGGTGATGTTGTCCGGCAGCACCGCCAGCGGGCGCATGCCGCGCAGGGTACGTTCGCCGGCCAAGGCCCCTTCCCAGTAAGGCGGACGGCGGATGTAGGTGCTCATCGGGCGCCAGTCGTACAGCGGCGCCACTTTCGGCCCACGGTCTTCCTCGATGGCGAACATCGGGATGTACACCTTGCGGAACTGCTCCGGCTTGACCGCGGCACGCACCACGGCGTCGATCTCTTCGTCGCTGGGCCAGATGTCCTTGAGGCGGATTTCCTTGCCATCGACCACGCCCAGCACATCCTTCTCGATGTCGAAGCGGATGGTACCGGCAATGGCATAGGCTACCACCAGCGGCGGCGAGGCTAGGAAGGCCTGCTTGGCATACGGGTGGATACGCCCGTCGAAGTTGCGGTTGCCCGACAGCACGGCAGTGGCGTAAAGGTCACGGTCGATGATCTCTTGCTGGATCACCGGGTCCAGGGCGCCGGACATGCCGTTGCAGGTGGTGCAGGCGAAGGCGACGATGCCAAAGCCGAGCTGTTCCAGTTCCTTCTCCAGCCCAGCCTCTTCCAGGTACAGCTGCACGGCCTTGGAGCCAGGTGCCAGCGACGACTTGACCCACGGCTTGCGGACCAGGCCCAGCTTGTTGGCATTGCGCGCCAGCAGGCCTGCGGCAATCACGTTGCGCGGGTTGCTGGTGTTGGTGCAGCTGGTGATGGCGGCAATGATCACCGCGCCGTCAGGCATTTGCCCCGGCACTTCTTCCCAGCTACCGGCGATGCCTTTGGCCGCCAGGTCGCTGGTGGCGACGCGGGCATGCGGGTTGGACGGGCCGGCCATGTTGCGCACCACGCTCGACAGATCGAAGCTCAGGGTGCGCTCGTAGACGGCGCCGCCCAGGCTGTCGGCCCACAGGCCGGTGGCCTTGGCATAGGTTTCCACCAGCTTGACCTGCTGTTCTTCGCGACCGGTCAGGCGCAGGTAGTCGATGGTCTGCTGGTCGATGGCGAACATCGCCGCGGTAGCGCCATATTCCGGGGCCATGTTGGAGATGGTGGCACGGTCGCCCAGGGTCAGGGCACGGGCACCCTCGCCGTGGAACTCCAGGTAGGCGCCGACGACTTTCTGCTTGCGCAGGAATTCGGTCAGGGCCAGCACCAGGTCGGTGGCGGTGATGTTCGGCGCCAGCTTGCCGGTCAGCTCGACGCCGACGATTTCCGGCAGGCGCATCCATGAGGCACGGCCGAGCATCACGTTCTCGGCCTCCAGGCCGCCCACGCCAATAGCGATCACGCCCAGGGCGTCGACATGCGGGGTGTGGCTGTCGGTGCCGACGCAGGTGTCCGGGTAAGCCACGCCACGGTCGTTGTGGATCACCGGCGACATCTTCTCCAGGTTGATCTGGTGCATGATGCCGTTGCCCGGCTGGATCACGTCGACGTTCTTGAACGCCTTCTTGGTCCAGTTGATGAAATGGAAGCGGTCTTCGTTGCGGCGGTCTTCGATGGCGCGGTTCTTTTCGAAGGCCTGCGGGTCGAAACCACCGCACTCGACGGCCAGCGAGTGGTCGACGATCAGCTGTACCGGTACCACCGGGTTGACCTGGGCCGGGTCGCCGCCTTTGTCGGCAATGGCGTCACGCAGGCCGGCGAGGTCGACCAGCGCAGTCTGGCCGAGAATGTCATGGCACACCACACGCGCCGGGAACCACGGGAAGTCGAGGTCGCGCTTGCGCTCGATCAGCTGGCCCAGCGAGGCGTCGAGGGTAGCCGGGTCGCAGCGGCGCACCAGGTTTTCGGCGAGTACGCGGGAAGTGTAAGGCAGGCCGTCGTAGGCGCCGGGCTTGATGGCCTCGACCGCCGCGCGGGCATCGAAGTAGTCCAGGTCGGTGCCTGGCAGGTGCTTGCGGAATGCAGTGTTCATATCGTTATCAGGCTCGGTCACGGTATTCGGGGGCAGGTGCGGCTCAGGCCTCGGGGGCGCTACGCGCCCCTTTCGCGACACAAGGCCGCTCCCACAGGTACTGCGCCGTCCCTGTGGGAGCGGCCTTGTGTCGCGAAAGGGCTGCACAGCAGCCCCAGCGATCTATGACTCAGCGCTGTTCGATCGGTACGAACTGGCGCTGCTCGACGCCGACATACTCGGCGCTCGGGCGGATGATGCGGTTGTTGGCACGCTGCTCGAAGACGTGCGCCGCCCAGCCAGTCAGGCGCGAGCAGACGAAGATCGGGGTGAACAGCTTGGTCGGGATGCCCATGAAGTGGTACGCCGAAGCATGGTAGAAGTCGGCGTTGGGGAACAGGCGCTTCTGCTCCCACATGGTCTTGTCGATGGCTTCGGAAACCGGGTACAGCACCTTGTCGCCCACTTCGTCAGCCAGTTGCTTCGACCAGCCCTTGATCACCTCGTTGCGCGGGTCGGACTCTTTATAGATGGCATGGCCAAAGCCCATGATCTTGTCCTTGCGCTCGAGCATGCGCAGCAGCTCGGCAGTGGCTTCCTGCGGGCTCTGGAAGCGCTCGATCAGCTCCATCGCTGCCTCGTTGGCACCACCGTGCAGCGGGCCGCGCAGCGAACCGATGGCCGCGGTGACGCAGGAGTACAGGTCGGACAGGGTCGAGGCGCAGACGCGGGCGGTGAAGGTCGAGGCGTTGAACTCGTGCTCGGCGTAGAGAATCAGCGACACGTTCATCACCTTGACGTGCAACTCGCTCGGCTTCTTGCCGTGCAGCAAGTGCAGGAAGTGGCCACCGAGGGTGTCTTCGTCACTGGTGCAGTCGATGCGCACGCCGTCGTGGGTGAAGCGGTACCAATAGCACATCACCGCCGGGAACAGCGCCAGCAGGCGGTCGGTCTTGTCGCGCTGGGCCTCGAAGGTCAGTTCGGGCTCCAGGGTGCCCAGCACCGAGCAACCCGTGCGCATCACGTCCATCGGGTGGGCGTCACGCGGGATGCGCTCGAGCACTTCCTTCAGGGCTTGAGGCAGGTCACGCAGGCCCTTGAGCTTGCGCTTGTAGTCGGCCAGCTCGGCCTTGCTCGGCAGCTCACCGTACAGCAGCAGGTAGGCGACCTCCTCGAACTCGGCACCGGCGGCCAGGTCACGCACGTCGTAACCACGGTAGGTCAGCCCGGCACCGGCCTGGCCCACGGTCGACAGCGCGGTCTGGCCGGCCACCTGGCCGCGCAGGCCTGCGCCACTGAGTACTTTTGCTTCGGCCATGGTGTTTCTCCTTTCTTGAACTTGTTATGGAAGTCTGGCTAATCGTTGAAACCTGTGCCGGCCCCTTCGCGGGTAAACCCGCTCCCACAGGGTTCCACAGGCATCGAGCATCACGCCGTACTTGTGGGAGCGGGTTCACCCGCGAAGAGGCCAGCCGCTCCAATGCAAATCTTTGACCTTCAGCCCTTCTTCTGGGCAAACAACGCATCGAGGCTCTGCTCGAAGGCGTGATAACCAATGGCATCGTAGAGTTCCATGCGGGTCTGCATGGTGTCGATCACGTTCTTCTGCGTACCGTCACGGCGCAGCGCGGTGTACACGTTCTCGGCCGCCTTGTTCATGGCGCGGAACGCCGACAGCGGGTACAGCACCAGCGACACGTCGACCGAGGCCAGCTCTTCGGTGGTATACAACGGCGTCGCGCCAAACTCGGTGATGTTGGCCAGGATCGGTGCCTTCACCCGGTCGGCAAAGGTCTTGTACATCTGCAGTTCGGTGATGGCTTCCGGGAAGATCATGTCGGCGCCAGCCTCGACGCAGGCGGCGGCGCGGTCCAGGGCAGCGTTCAAGCCCTCGACGGCCAGGGCGTCGGTACGCGCCATGATCACGAAACTGTCATCGGTACGGGCATCGACTGCGGCCTTGATGCGGTCGACCATTTCCTGCTGGCTGACGATTTCCTTGTTCGGGCGGTGGCCGCAGCGCTTGGCGCCAACCTGATCCTCGATATGGATGGCGGCAGCGCCGAACTTGCTCATCGAGCGCACGGTACGGGCGACGTTGAAGGCCGAGGCACCGAAACCGGTGTCGACATCCACCAGCAGCGGCAGGTCGCACACGTCGGTGATGCGGCGCACGTCGGTGAGCACGTCGTCCAGGCCACTGATGCCCAGGTCCGGCAGGCCCAGCGAACCGGCGGCGACGCCGCCACCGGACAGGTAGATGGCCTTGAAGCCGGCGCGCTTGGCCAGCAGGGCATGGTTGGCGTTGATGGCGCCAACCACCTGCAGCGGATGTTCAGCGGCAACGGCGTCGCGGAAACGCTGACCGGGGGTGCTCTTCACAGTCATTTCTCACCTCGTGGGCTGTTGTTGTGGGCGTCCAGGTAGTGACGCTCGATATTGCGCTTGGACGCGCCGATGTGGCGGCGCATCAGGAGTTCGGCCAGCTCGCCGTCACGGTCGGCGATGGCATCGAGAATGCGGTGGTGTTCGGCAAAGGCCTGGCGTGGCCGATTGGGCGTGGCGGAAAACTGGATGCGGTACATGCGCACCAGCTGGTACAGCTCGCCGCAGAGCATCTTGACCAGGGTCTGGTTACCGCTGCCCTGGATGATCCGGTAATGGAAGTCGTAGTCGCCTTCCTGCTGGTAATAGCCCAGGCCGGCCTGGAACGCGGCATCGCGCTCGTGGGTGTCGAGCACACGGCGCAGTTCGTCGATGTCGGCCTGGCTCATGCGTTCGGCAGCCAGGCGGCAGGCCATGCCTTCCAGCGATTCGCGAATTTCGTACAGCTCGATCAGTTCGGCGTGGTTGAGCGACACCACCCGCGCCCCCACATGCGGCACGCGCACCAGCAGGCGCTGGCCTTCGAGGCGGTGGATGGCCTCGCGCAGCGGCCCGCGGCTGATGCCGTAGGTACGCGCCAGCTCCGGCTCGGAAATCTTGCTGCCGGGGGCGATATCGCCCTTGACGATGGCCGCCTGGATGCGCCGGAAGACGTTTTCGGACAAGGTTTCCGTTTCGTCAGCCAGCACCGGGCTGGGGGTGGAGAGGTCCTGCATATTGTCGACACCTTGCAAATCTCTTTGCCAGAAATTAGCTAATTCGACCGAAGCAGTCAAAGACAAAATGAACATTGTAGACAATCGTCTAAGAACGAACTAACGCCGCCCCGGTGCTGTCTGATCGCGCACCGCTGGCGTCAAGGCGCCGGCGTGATAGAATGCCGCGCCTCCGATGGAGTATGGATAGCCTGTCTGTCATACATTCATGCTGTTGACAGATGAACGAGGAAGCTTGCGCAGTCGCTGCCAGTCGCCTTGCCCTGAACACGGCTCTGAACATGGCTTTGAAAACAGCCCCGAACCTTGCACTGCACCGCGCCAGGAATATGAGACTTACACCCGCATTATTGCTGCTCTGCCTCACCCTGCTGCCGGCCCTTGGCCAGGCTGCAGGCAAGACCGTGTACGGTCTCAACGAATATGCACGCCTGGGCGACCTGGACCTGGAAGTGGCCGCCAAGCTCGACACCGGCGCCAAGACCGCGTCGCTCAGCGCCCGCGACATCAAGCGTTTCAAGCGCAATGGCGAAAGCTGGGTGCGCTTCTACCTGGCCATCGACGCCGCCCATTCGCACCCCATCGAACGCCCGCTGGCACGTGTAAGCAAGATCAAGCGCCGGGCCGGCGACTATGATGCTGAATCGGGCAAGGCCTACACCGCACGCCCGGTCATCGAACTTGAAATCTGCATGGGCCAGGCCGTGCGCACCATCGAAGTCAACCTCACCGACCGCAGCGCCTTCCAGTTCCCGCTGCTGATCGGCTCCGAGGCGCTCAAGCACTTCGACGCGCTGGTCGACCCAAGCCTTAAATACGCGGCCGGCAAACCTGCCTGTGCCACCGAAGCTCCCAAAGCAGAGTAATCCCGATGCGCTCTCTTACCCTCCATCTGAAAGTCCTGATCACCGTGCTGGTGCTGTTGGGCGTGGCGGTCACGGCTTATCAGATCTTCGTACTCGGCATCCCGGTAACCGAGGATGAAACCGACGACCTGTGGAACATCGACGCCAAGGTCGAGTTCGTGGCCAGCACCAAGGACCCGGTCAAGGTGCAGATGTTCGTGCCACCGCTGAACCGCGACTACGTCAGCCTCAACGAGAGCTTCATCTCCAACAACTACGGGGTGAGCGTCAACCGTGCCGACGGCAACCGCAAGGTCACCTGGTCGGCCCGCCGCGCCAGCGGCAACCAGACCCTCTACTACCGCCTGGTGCTGACCAAGCGCTACAGCAACGAGAAGACCACGGTCAAAGGCCCGACCTTCCGTGACAGCCTGGCAGTGGAAGGCCCCGAGAAGATCGCCGCCGAGGCCCTGATGGCGCCGATCCGCCAGCACTCGGCCGACGTCGAGACCTTCGTCAGCGAGACCATCAAGCGGGTCAACAACCTCAACGACGACAACGTCAAGCTGCTGCTGGCCGGCGACACCACGACCATGAAGAAGGCCCAGGTCATCGACCTGCTGCTGTCGATCGCCCACGTACCGATGGAGAAGGTGCACACCATCCGCCTGGTGGCCGACACCCCGCAAACCCCGGAGCTGTGGCTGCGCAGCTTCAACGGTACCGACTGGCTGTACTTCAACCCGGACACCGGCGAGCAGGGCCTGCCCAGCGATCGCCTGCTGTGGTGGACCGGTGACGACAACCTGATCACCGTCGATGGCGGCAAAAAGGCCAACGTTACCTTCAGCATGAACAACAGCGAGATGAACGCCATCCGCCTGGCCAAGCTGACCGACGAGAATACCGACGCCGACTTCCTCGAATATTCGCTGTACGGCCTGCCGCTGCAAACCCAGCAAACCTTCATGATCATGGTGATGATCCCGATCGGCGTGCTGGTGATCCTGGTGCTGCGCAACCTGATCGGCCTGCAGACCCTGGGTACCTTCACCCCGGTGCTGATCGCCCTGGCCTTCCGCGAGACGCAGTTGGGCTTCGGTATCATGCTGTTCACGGTAATTACCGCGCTGGGCCTGTCGCTGCGCTCGTACCTGGAACACCTGAAGCTGCAAATGCTGCCACGCCTGTCGGTGGTACTGACCTTCGTCGTGGTGCTGATCGCAGCCATCAGCCTGTTCAGCCACAAGCTGGGCCTGGAGCGCGGGCTGTCGGTAGCACTGTTCCCGATGGTGATCCTGACCATGACCATCGAGCGCCTGTCCATTACCTGGGAAGAGCGTGGCGGCGGCCATGCCATGAAAGTGGCCATCGGCACCCTGTTCGCCGCTTCCCTGGCGCACCTGTTGATGATGGTGCCGGAGCTGGTGTACTTCGTGTTCACCTTCCCTGCCGTGCTGTTGATCCTGGTGGGCTTCATGCTGGCGATGGGTCGCTACCGCGGCTACCGCCTGACCGAGCTCGTGCGCTTCAAGGCATTCCTGAAGAAGGCTGACGCCTGATGTTTGGTCTGATCAAGACATGGAAAGCCCTGGAGGCCCGGGGCATCATGGGTATCAACCGGCGCAACGCGGACTACGTGTTGAAGTACAACAAGCGCCACCTGTACCCGATCGTCGACGACAAGATCATCACCAAGGAGCGTGCCCTGGCGGCCGGTATCCATGTGCCGGAAATGTACGGCATCATCGAGACCGAAAAAGAGATCGAGAAACTCCACCAGATCATCGGTGGGCGCAGCGATTTCGTCATCAAGCCGGCGCAGGGCGCCGGCGGTGACGGCATTCTGGTGATCGCCGACCGCTTCGAGGACCGCTACCGCACGGTGTCGGGCAAGATCATCAGCCACGAGGAAATCGAGCACCAGATCTCGAGCATCCTCACCGGCCTGTACTCGCTGGGCGGCCACCGCGACCGCGCGCTGATCGAGTACCGGGTAACCCCCGACCAGATCTTCAAGAGCATCAGCTACGAAGGCGTGCCGGACATCCGTATCATCGTGTTGATGGGCTACCCGGTGATGGCCATGCTGCGCCTGCCGACCCGCCAGTCCGGCGGCAAGGCCAACCTGCACCAGGGCGCCATCGGCGTCGGTGTCGACCTGGCCACCGGCGTGACCCTGCGCGGCACCTGGCTGAACAACATCATCAGCAAGCACCCGGACACCACCAACGCGGTGGATGGCGTGCAACTGCCGAACTGGGACGGCTTCATGAAGCTGGCCGCCGGCTGCTACGAGCTGTGCGGCCTGGGCTACATCGGTGTCGACATGGTGCTGGACCAGGACAAGGGGCCGCTGATTCTCGAGCTCAACGCCCGCCCGGGCCTGAACATCCAGATCGCCAACGACTGCGGCCTGACCCAGCGTACCCATGCCATCGAGGCGCACATCGAAGCACTGGCCAAGGATGGCATCAGCGAAGATGCCGAACAGCGCGTGCGGGTATCGCAAGGCTTGTTCGGGCACGTGCACCCGCGCTGAAATCGCCGGGGCTGCTGCGCAGCCCATCGCAACACAAGGCCGCTCCTACAGGATCACGCAATCTCCTGTAGGAGCGGCCTTGTGTCGCGATGGGCCGCAAGGGCGAAACACAGTGTTTGAATGTCGCCACAAAGCTAGGCGCATTTCCTGCACAGGTCTACAATCGCCCTCCTCGCTTTTACATCGCCGTCCACACTGATGCCGACCTGTACGCTCCACCCCCTGCCCTACCAGCCCGACCCTGCCGCCTATTTCGCCCGCCTGCGCCAGGCCCCCGGTGCGATCCTGCTGGACAGCGCCCGCCCCGGCGCCGAGCGCGGCCGCTTCGACCTGCTCAGCGCCTGGCCGCTGCAACACTTGCAGGCGCAGCCCGACGAAGATGGCCGCGCCTTCCTCCAGCGCCTGCGCGACGGCCTGGCGCAACTGGGCCACGCACAGCTGCCCGCAGGCAGTGAGCTGCCATTCGCCGGCGGCCTGATCGGCTACCTGAGCTATGACTTCGGCCGCCGCCTGGAACACCTGCCCAGCCTGGCCGTGGACGACCTCGGCCTGCCAGACGCGCAACTGGGCCTGTATGCCTGGGCGCTGGTCACCGACCACCAGTGCGCGACCAGCCAGCTGGTATTCCACCCGAGCCTGTCGGGCAGCGAATGCGAACGCCTGATTGCCCTGTTCGAAGCTGTCGACAACGCTGAAAGCGGCAGCTTCCAGCTACTTGCGCCGATGGCCGGCGACCTGCAGCCCGAGCAGTACAAGGCTGCCTTTGACCAGGTGCAGCGTTATATCCAGGCCGGCGACTGCTATCAGATCAACCTTACCCAGCGCTTCCGCGCGCCCTGCCAGGGCGACCCGTGGCACGCTTACCAGGCCCTGCGCAAAGCCTGCCCCACACCCTTCTCCGGCTACCAGCAACTGGCCGACGGCAGCGCCCTGCTGAGTTTTTCGCCCGAGCGCTTCATCCGCGTCAGCCAGCGCCAGGTGGAAACCCGGCCGATCAAGGGCACCCGCCCACGCGCCAGCAACCCGGCCGAGGACGCGCGCAATGCCGAGGAGCTGCTGCATAGCCCCAAGGATCGCTCGGAAAACCTGATGATCGTCGACCTGCTGCGCAACGACCTGGGACGCACCTGCGAGATCGGTTCGGTGAAGGTGCCGGAGCTGTTCAGCCTGGAGAGCTACCCCAACGTGCACCACCTGGTCAGCAGCATTACCGGCCAACTGGCCAGCGACAAGGACGCCCTGGACCTGATCGGCGACAGTTTCCCCGGTGGCTCGATCACCGGCGCCCCGAAAATCCGCGCCATGCAGATCATCGACGAACTGGAGCCGGCGCGCCGGGCGCTGTACTGCGGCTCACTGCTTTACGTGGACGTGCGCGGCGAGATGGACAGCTCGATTGCCATTCGCAGCCTGCTGGTCAAGGGCGGACAGGTCAGCTGCTGGGGCGGCGGCGCGGTGGTGGCCGACTCCGAGTGGCAGGCCGAGTATGAAGAGTCGATTGCCAAGGTGCGGGTGTTGATGGAGACCCTGCAAGGCTTGTGATCGGTGGTGAATTCTTCGCGGGCACACCCGCTCCCACAGGGTACAGCGCACATCTGTCATGCTTGCACGTATCCTGTGGGAGCGGGCGAGCCCGCGAAGCAGCCACCACCGACTCCAAATCCGTCTACCCCGCCATTTTTTGTTACCATCACCTTACTACGAGCGCACAGCGCCACAGCCACGATGGAAACCGCCTGATGAGCCAACCCTTCGACGTCGCCGCCCTGGCCGCGACCTATGCCAACAAGTCCCCGCAGGACATCCTCAAGCTTGCCTTCGAGCACTTTGGTGATGACCTGTGGATCTCCTTCAGCGGCGCCGAGGACGTGGTGCTGGTGGACATGGCCTGGAAGCTGAACAAGCAGGTCAAGGTGTTCAGCCTCGACACCGGCCGCCTGCACCCGGAGACCTACCGGTTCATCGACCAGGTGCGCGAGCAGTACAACCTGCCGATCGAAATCCTCAGCCCCGACCGCGCCAAGCTCGACCCGTTCGTCAAGGAGAAGGGCTTGTTCAGCTTCTACAAGGACGGCCACGGCGAATGCTGCGGCATCCGCAAGATCGAGCCGCTGCGCCGCAAGCTGGCCACCGTAAGCGCCTGGGCCACCGGCCAGCGCCGCGACCAGAGCCCGGGTACCCGCAGCCAGGTGGCGGCAGTGGAAATCGACAGCGCCTTCTCCACCCCCGAGCGCACCCTGTACAAGTTCAACCCGCTGGCGCAGATGACCAGCGAGGAAGTGTGGGGTTATATCCGCATGCTGGAGCTGCCGTACAACAGCCTGCATGAGCGCGGCTTCATCAGCATTGGCTGCGAGCCCTGCACCCGCCCGGTGCTGCCAAACCAGCATGAGCGTGAAGGGCGCTGGTGGTGGGAAGAGTCGACGCAGAAGGAATGCGGGTTGCACGCTGGCAACCTGATCAGCAAGGCATAAACGACTGGGGCCGTTGTTGGAGCGGGTTCACCCGCTCCCACAGGGGCCGTGAGGCCCCCAATATTTCTTGATCAGTGCACCGGCAGTTCGACGCCTTCGAACAGCTCTTCCAGCTCTTGCTTGTTATGGCACTGAATGGCCTTGGCCATCACTTCACGGGTCAGGTGCGGGGCGAACTTCTCGATGAAGTCGCACATGAAGCCACGCAGGAAGGTGCCACGGCGGAAGCCGATCTTGGTGATACTGGCTTCGAACAGCTCGCTGGCATCCAGGGCCACCAGGTCGCTGTCCAGCTTGGCGTCCACGGCCATGCCAGCGACGATACCCACGCCCAACCCCAGGCGCACATAAGTCTTGATCACGTCGGCGTCTGCCGCAGTGAACACCACCTTCGGCGTGAGACCACGGTGGTTGAAGGCCTCGTCCAGCTTGGAGCGCCCGGTGAACCCGAATACATAGGTGACAATCGGGTATTCGGCGACGGCTTCCAGGGTCAGCTTCGGCAGCTTGGCCAGCGGGTGACCTTGCGGCACCACCACGCAGCGGTTCCACTTGTAGCACGGCATCATGATCAGGTCGCCGAACAGTTCCAGCGCCTCGGTGGCGATGGCGAAGTCGACGGTACCGTCCGCGGCCATCTCGGCAATCTGCATGGGCGAACCCTGGTGCATGTGCAAGGACACTTCCGGGTACTGCTTGATGAAGCTGCTGATCACCGGCGGCAAGGCATAACGCGCCTGGGTGTGAGTGGTGGCGATGGACAGCGTGCCCTTCTTCTCGTTGGAGAACTCCTGGGCAATCTGCTTGATGCTTTCGACCTTGCGCAGGATTTCGCCGGCGGTATTGATGATGCGCTCACCTGCCGGGGTGACGCGGGTCAGGTGCTTGCCGCTGCGGGCAAAGACTTCAACACCCAGTTCATCCTCGAGCAGGCGGATCTGCTTGCTGATACCTGGCTGGGAGGTATACAGGCTCTGCGCCGTCGCGGAGACGTTGAGGTCATGGTGCGCCACTTCCCAGATGTAGCGCAGTTGTTGAAGCTTCATAGGTTCCCCTCGGTTCAGCGATGAGTCCGCGGCAGCAGGCAGCGACGATATATAACTATATTAGTGGTTCTGGAAATAAATCTAGAACTATTTTGTTACATACCCCCGGAAATAGCCTACGGCTATCTTCATGCTTTCCTACGCCCCAAATGCTGCGCCAGCGGCACCATGTACACCGGCACCGGCGACAGCTGCAGCAGCCGCACCGCCGTGCGCCCCAATGGCACATCCACGCCGGCGCCGGCACTGTGGCTACCGAAAATCAGCAAGTCGACACTCAGCCGCTGCGCCTGCTCGAGGATCACCTGCGCCGGGTCGCCCTGACGCACCCGCACGGCCCTGATCACCGCCAGGTCGGCCTCCTCGCCCAGCTCGTCTCGAAAGTTTTCCAGCACGCGCTGCTCGATATTGGCCATCACCGTGTTCACCCCTTGGCTGTGCAGCTGGTCGAGCGTCTGTTCATCAAGGTAGCTTTGCAGGAGGGATTCAGCGAACTGACCCATGGGTTCTACCGCGTGGATCACATACAACTCGGCGCCGAATGTGCGCGCCAGCGCCAGCGCGTGTTGCATGACAAAAGGGGCGTAGACACCGAGGTCGGTGGCGTACAGCATGGAGTGGATCATTCGACCTCCTCGACTGCCACTGCGGCAGAGCAAGCTTCAGCTTAGCAGCGCGCCGGACACGCGCTTTGCCGTCCGGCGTGCTGCTGCCGCGGGCTGCAGAGCCCCGGCGAGGCCAACGCCCCCCTTAGCGGGGCTGCTTGCCGCGGTCGATAAAGGCCAGCGCCTGGTACAGCATTTCCATTCGCGGCAAGTGGCAGCCTGCCGCACGCGCCTGCGCCAACGGCTCGGCATAGATGGCCTGCAGCTCCAGCGGGCGCTTGTGGACATGGTCGTGGTACATGCTGGGCCAGTAGTCGGGCATGCGCTCGGTCACCTGGAACAGGTGCTCGGCATACCCCTCGGCCAACACATGGCCACACGCCGCCGCGCCCTGCACCACCTCGGCCATCAAGGCCTGGACAAGGGCGCGACTATGGCTGTCGGCCATCAGCGGCGTGGTACTGGCGCCGAGCAGCACCGACAGGCCGTTGTAGGGCACGTTCCACACCAGCTTCTGCCAGCGTGCCTGGGCCAGGTCGGGCATGGCCTGGGAGTCGATGCCCGCGGCCTGGAACAACCCCGCGCCTTCATTGACCAGCGCGACACCGCCATCCCTGGCCGGCCCGCTGTGGTAACCGAGGTTGACCGCGCCCAGGGCCTGGTGGCGGATCACGCCGGGCGCCTGGCGGTTGACGCAGATGAAACACAGGCCGCCAAGCAGGTGCATGTCACTGCGCAAGGCGGGGCGCAACTGCTCCTCCACGCCCAGGCCGTTCTGCAGCAGTACCACCTTGGCGCCCGGCGCGGCCACCTGCACGATCAGCGGCGCCAACTGGTCATTGCTGGTAGCCTTGGCCCCTACCAGCAGCCAGTCGCAGGGCGGCATGTCGGCGGCACTGGCATAGGCCTGCACCTTCATTTGCAAGGTGCCGTGAACGGCACTGTCCAGCGCCAACCCTTGCTCGCGGACAACCTCGTACTCGCTGCGCAACAGGAAATGCACATCGAAGCCGGCCCGGGCCAGCATCAACCCATAGAAGCCGCCGATGGCGCCACTGCCAATGATGCCGATACGTGGTGTGTGCGGATGCATGCCGATCTCCAGGTAAAAGTCAGCCCTCTTTTTACACAGGTTGTGCAGCGCTGGGCAGCCCATGCGCGGCAAACACCTGCCATCTCGGAAAAACCCCACACGGACTGGGCCTGGCCCATTGTCGCGCCACCTGTAACGCGCTAAGGTTCGGCTCCCCGCTGCGATTATTCTTGCTGCTGGGCCGCACGGGGATAGTTGGCGGCCGGCACCCGTGACCTGACGAGTAACACGATGGCTGATTTACCGATCGATGACTTGAACGTTGCCTCCAACGAGACCCTGATCACCCCCGATCAGCTCAAGAAGGAAATCCCCCTCAGCGCCAAGGCCCTGCAGACCGTGACTGCCGGCCGTGAAGTGGTGCGCAATATTCTCGACGGCAAGGACCATCGCCTGTTCGTCGTGGTCGGCCCTTGCTCGATCCACGACATCAAGGCCGCCCACGAGTACGCCGAGCGCCTGAAAGTGCTGGCCGAGGAAGTGTCCGACACGCTGTACCTGGTCATGCGCGTGTATTTCGAAAAACCGCGCACCACCGTCGGCTGGAAAGGCCTGATCAACGACCCGTACCTGGATGACTCGTTCAAGATCCAGGATGGCCTGCACATCGGCCGCAAGTTGCTGCTGGACCTGGCCGAAATGGGCCTGCCGACCGCCACCGAAGCGCTCGACCCGATTTCCCCGCAGTACCTGCAAGACCTGATCAGCTGGTCGGCCATCGGCGCCCGCACCACCGAATCGCAGACCCACCGCGAGATGGCTTCGGGCCTGTCCTCGGCAGTCGGCTTCAAGAACGGCACCGACGGCGGCCTGACCGTTGCCATCAACGCCCTGCAGTCGGTGTCCAAGCCGCACCGCTTCCTCGGCATCAACCAGGAAGGCGGCGTGTCGATCGTCACCACCAAGGGCAACCCGTACGGCCACGTGGTACTGCGCGGCGGCAACGGCAAGCCGAACTACGACTCGGTCAGCGTCGCCCTCTGTGAACAGGACCTGGCCAAGGCCAGGATCAAGGCCAACATCATGGTCGACTGCAGCCACGCCAACTCCAACAAGGACCCGGCCCTGCAACCGCTGGTAATGGAGAACGTCGCCAACCAGATCCTCGAAGGCAACCAGTCGATCATCGGCCTGATGGTCGAGAGCCACCTGAACTGGGGCTGCCAGTCGATTCCGAAGAATCTGGACGAGCTGCAGTATGGCGTGTCGATCACCGATGCCTGCATCGACTGGTCGGCTACCGAGAAGACCCTGCGCAGCATGCGCGCCAAGCTGAAGGATGTGCTGCCGCAGCGCAAGCGCGGCTGATACAAGAAAGCGGGGCCGCTTCGCACCCCATCGCCGGCAAGCCGGCGATGGGGTGCGAAGCGGCCCCGCTTTTTTTACAGAATCAAACCTTGCTCGAATGCCGCTGCTGGCGCTCCATGTAGCGCTCCACATACGAGCAGGACGGAATCACCGTGTAGCCCATCTGCTCTGCGTACTCCAGGGCCCGCTCGGTCAGGGCGGCAGCAATCCCGCGGCCTCGCAGGGCGTTGGGTACGAAGGTGCGATAGATGTCCAGCGTCTGCTTACCCAGATCCATGTACGTCAGATAGGCACGATGACCGTCCACGTTGGTCTCGAACTGATGACCGGCCTGGTCATGGTGGATGGTCAGCGCTTCGCTCATCACTACTCCTCGCAGGTCTTCTCGGCAGACCCATACCTTAACCGATGGTGGTTTATCCGGCACAGAATCCTCTACGCCACCTGTTGCCCCCTTCGACCACTGGACGATTGCAATCGTTCGGATCCTCTGGCACTCACAAGATAGTAGGCGCCGCAGGCGGGATTGCTCAAGGTGGTGGCGGTTAAAAAGGGCGGAAACGCAGCCAGAGCGACTCTTGCTTGCACGCAAGCAGCCACCGGATGTACTAGGGCTAAGACGCTGAAGGACAGTTAAAGTCACCGTTAGTTCAGCAAAAAAGTTCCTGTACTACAATCGCTTGCGATCCCTGTACGTTTTTTTCACAGACGTGTCGCAAATCTTGTCGGAAAGGCGTCAAGCAACATTTTTTTTGCAGTTCTTGCGCTTAGTCAGTTTACTTACTACAAGTAATGGGTACTATGTACGCCGGCCAGTTTCTCTTTTCCGAGAGATGGCTATTTAATAGAAAGTCCTTGAAGGGGAACACGATGAACAACGTTCTGAAATTCTCTGCTCTGGCTCTGGCCGCAGTTCTGGCTACCGGTTGCAGCAGCGTATCCAAAGAAACCGAAGCTCGTCTGACTGCGACTGAAGACGCAGCAGCTCGCGCTCAAGCTCGTGCTGACGAAGCCTACCGTAAGGCTGATGACGCACTGGCAGCCGCTCAGAAGGCTCAGCAGACCGCTGACGAAGCCAACGAGCGCGCTCTGCGTATGCTGGACAAAGCCAGCCGCAAGTAATAGTCCTCACGGATTGTTATGGAGCCGACCCACTTGTGGGTCGGCTTTTTTATTGCCCGCGCACAAGGCAAACACGCCAGACAGAAACAAAAAGGCCTGCACTAAGGCAGGCCCTGATGCGTCGCAAAAACCCTACTGCAGTTCGGGCGGAATGCTCGAAACCATCGGTGCGCCACCCTGGCTTGCGGTCGGCACGGCAATTTCCACCGGCATGCCATCTTCTGCCGCAACCACGTCACGCACCATATCCCAGTTCATGCGTAGGTTATTGGCCAGGTCTTCACGTTTGAGCAAGGCGTTGATAACAGCGGTATGTTTGTCGACCACTGACGGATTACCCTGGTCGTCCAGCGGCGTGTGCGCCTCCAGATAGACCTTGCCGCCACTGATACCGAACTTGTAGGGCTCGTTGATGATGCGCACCGGCGTACCCACCGGCACCATCTTCGACAGCTCCAGCACGTTGTTGTTGAGCATGCGGAAGCAACCGTGGCTGGTACGCATGCCGATGCCGAACTTTTTGTTCGAGCCGTGGATCAGGTAGCCCGGCACCCCGAGAGTGAACTTGAACGGCCCCAGCGGGTTGTCCGGCCCGGCCGGCACCACGCTCGGCAGGATGTCACCGTCCGCCGCATGCTCTTTGCGGATCGACGCTGGCGGGGTCCAGGTCGGGTTCGGCGTCTTGGCGGTAATCTTGGTGTTGGCGATCGGCGAACCCCAGCCTTCACGGCCAATGCCCAGCGGGAAGGTATGCACCACGTTCTGCCCTTTCGGGAAGTAGTACATGCGGTATTCGGCCAGGTTGATGACGATGCCCTCACGCGGGCCCGGCGGCAGGATATAGCGGGTCGGCAGGACAATCTCGGTGCCCGCACCTGGCAGCCATGGGTCTACGCCCGGGTTGGCGGCGATCATTTCCAGGTAGCCGAGGTCGTTGGCAGTGCCGATATCGGCGAACGTGTCCTCGTACTTTGCCTTGATCACCTGCACCTGGCCGATGATGTCTTCACCGGGGGGTGGCAGTGGCAGCTCCAGCGCAGCAGCGGGGCCTGCTACCAGCAGGGCGGCCAGGGACAGGCTACGGGTGACGGCAGGAAAGCGCGGCAACATCCGGTAAATCCTTCGAAAGGTGGGTCAAGAGAATCGATTGTACACCCGCGCCGATGCAAGCGGGAGGCATTGGCGCCATGCAAGCGTTTCAGATGATGAAAGGCGTGGCGTTCAGCCGCCCTGCAGCTCCGGCCACACCGGGCGCATGCCGCGCCGCTGGGCATCGAGGATGGCGCGGCACAGGTCGCACAGGCGGCCGTCGCGGTAGATCGAGCGCGGTACCCCCGACCAGCGCGGTTGCGCCGGCAGCAGGCCACCGCACAGGGTACGGTCGACCGGCACGCCCAGCTCGAGCTGGCGGGCCACCAGATGGACGCGGACTTCCTGGCAGGCGAACAGGTCGAGCTGCTCATCGGGCTCGATCAGTTGGTAGGCATACAGGGACCAGGCAGGGCGCGGCATCGGTGGCACTCGAAACGGGGGGCGCAACATTAGCCGAAAGCCGGCGCCGTTAAAAGCGTCACAGCAAGGGTTTTATCGCCGGCCAGGCATTTTCCAGCAGGCGTTGCTGGGCGGCCTGGGCCGGGTGAATGCCATCGGCCTGCATCAACTCAGGCACGCCCCCTACCCCCTCGAGGAAAAACGGCACCAACGGCACCTGTTTTTCTGCCGCCAGCTGTTCATACACCTGGGCGAAGGCGGTGGTGTAGCGCACGCCATAATTGGGTGGCAGGCGCATACCCAGCAGCACCACCTTGGCACCGGCCTTGCGCGCACTCTCGATCATCGAAGCAAGATTTTGTTGCAATTGCGCTGGCGGCTGCCCGCGCAGGCCATCGTTGCCACCCAATTCCAGCACCACCAGGCTCGGCTTGTGCACTGCAAGCAGCGCCGGCAACCGCGCCTGGCCACCTGCACTGGTGTCGCCACTGATCGATGCATTGACCACTTTGTCGTCGAAACCTTCGTCCCGCAGGCGGGTCTGCAACAGGGACACCCAACCCTGGCGGGTATCCAGGCCAAAACCGGCGCTGATACTATCGCCGACAATCAGCAGTGTTCCCGCCGCCGCGCTCTGCGCCAGGCAATACAGGGCCAGACCGGCACTCAACCACCACACTCGCATCGGATTCTCCATGGGCCCCAGCATTCTCGTTGCGCAGAACCTTAGCAAAGTGGTCCCCAGCGCGGAAGGTGACCTGACCATCCTGCACGCGTTGTCCCTCGACCTGGCCCAGGGCGACAGCCTGGCCATCGTCGGCGCCTCGGGCTCGGGCAAGTCGACCCTGCTCGGCCTGCTCGCCGGGCTAGACCAGCCCAGTGCCGGCAAGGTCATCCTCGCTGGCCACGACCTGGGACCACTGGATGAAGACCAGCGCGCGCGGGTACGCGCCGAACATGTGGGCTTCGTGTTCCAGTCGTTCCAGCTGCTCGACAGCCTCAACGCCCTGGAAAACGTCATGCTGCCGCTGGAGCTGGACGGCCGTCGCGACGCCCGCGAACACGCGCGCACCCTGCTTGAACGGGTTGGCCTGGGCAAGCGCCTGAGCCACACCCCGCGCCAGCTGTCGGGCGGCGAACAGCAACGGGTGGCCATTGCCCGTGCCTTCGCCGCGCAACCGGCAGTGCTGTTCGCCGACGAGCCCACCGGCAACCTCGACAGCCACACCGGCGAGCGCATCAGTGACCTGTTGTTCGAACTGAACAAGGAGCGCGGCACCACCCTGGTGCTGGTTACCCATGATGAGCGCCTGGCACGGCGCTGCCGCCGCCAGATCCGCCTGGATGCGGGGCGCCTGGTGGCCCCGGTGGAGGCCTGATGACCCACATGCCGCTGTCCCGCCTGTGCGGCCTGGCCCTGCGCCAGCTGCTGCGCGACATTCGCGCCAGCGAAGTGCGCGTGCTGTTCTTCGCCCTGCTGGTGGCAGTCGCGGCCAGCACTGCCATCGGCTATTTCGGTGCCCGCCTCAACGGCGCCATGCAACTGCGCGCCAGCGAGTTTCTCGGTGCCGACCTGGTGCTGCAGGGCAGCGCCCCGGCCCGCGACCCGCAGATTGAGGCTGGCAAGGCGCTTGGCTTGCGCCACGCCCAGGTGGTCGAATTCACCAGTGTGGTCGGCGGCGACAACGGCATCCAGCTGTCCAGCGTCAAGGCTGCCGATGGCGCCTACCCGTTGCGCGGGCAAGTGCGCAGTGCCGCGGCGCCCTATGCCGCCGAAACCCCGGGCGGCGGCCCGGCACCTGGCGAGGCATGGGTCGAACCGCGCCTGCTGGCGGCACTGGGGCTGAAGGTTGGCGACAGCATCGACGTGGGCATGAAAACCCTGCGCATGAGCCGCGTGCTGACCTACGAACCGGACCGCGCCAACAACTTCTACAGCCTTACCCCGCGGGTAATGATGAACCTGGCCGACCTGCAAGCCACCGGCGTGGTCCAGCCGGGTAGCCGGGTCACCTACCGCGACCTGTGGCGCGGCGATGCCGAAGCGCTGGTCCAGTACCGCGAGGCACTGAAAAAAGACCTGGCCGCCAACCAGCGCCTGCGCGACACCCGCGATGGCAACCAGCAGATCGGCGGCGCCCTGGGCAAGGCCGAACGCTACCTGAACATGGCCAGCCTGGTGGCGGTGCTGCTGGCAGGCGTCGCCGTGGCCCTGTCGGCCAGCCGCTATGCCGCACGCCGCCTGGACGCCAGCGCCCTGCTGCGCTGCCTGGGCCTTTCACGCCGCCAGGCACTGGGCCTGTACTGCCTGCAATTGGCCATGCTCGGCCTGGCCGCCGCGCTGGCCGGCGCCCTGCTCGGCTGGCTGGCCCAGCTGGGCCTGTTCCGCCTGCTGCATGGCCTGCTGCCAAGCGTGGTGCCCGCAGGCGGCATCGTCCCGGCCCTGGCCGGCATCGCTACCGGGCTTGTGGCCCTGGCCGGCTTTGCCCTGCCGCCAATTGCCGCCCTGGGCCAGGTGCCGCCGCTGCGCGTGCTACGCCGCGACCTGCTGCCGATACCGCCCAGCAGTTGGCTGGTGTACGGCGCGGCGTTGTTCGCCCTGGGCCTGATCATGTGGCGCCTGAGCCTCGACCTGCTGCTCACCTTCGCCCTGCTCGGTGGCGGCCTGGTCGCCGCGCTGCTGCTCGGTGGCCTGCTGCTGCTCGGTTTGCGCAGCCTGCGCCAGTTGCTGGCCGGGGCCCCACTGACCTGGCGCCTGGGCCTGGGCCAACTGCTGCGTCACCCCATGGCCGCCGCCGGCCAGGCCCTGGCCTTTGGCCTGATCCTGCTGGCCATGGCCCTGGTTGCCCTGCTGCGCGCGGAACTGCTCGATACCTGGCAAGCGCAGCTGCCCAAGGATGCGCCCAACCATTTCGCCCTGAACATCCTGCCGGATGACCGTGAGCCCTTCGCCCAACGCCTGCAGCAGGTCAACGCCACCTCGGCGCCGCTGTACCCGGTGACCCCCGGCCGCCTGGTGCGAATCAATGAGCAACCGGTGCAGCAGGTGGTCAGCAAAGACTCGGCAGGCGAGCGCGCCGTGCAGCGCGACCTCAGCCTGACCTGGGCGGCCGAACTGCCCGAAGGCAATGCACTGACGGCCGGCAACTGGTGGCAGGCGTTGCCAGCCGAAGATGAAATTCCCGGTGTGTCGGTGGAGGCGGAACTGGCCAACAGCCTGAAGCTGCAACTGGGTGACCTGCTGACCTTCGACATCGGCGGCCAGCAGCGCCAGGCGCGGGTAAGCAACCTGCGCAGCGTGCACTGGGACAGCTTCCAGCCGAACTTCTACATGATCTTCCAGCCCGGCACGCTGCAGGGACTGCCGACCACCTACCTGACCAGCTTCTACCTGGCACCGGGTCATGACCTGGATGTGGTGGCGCTATCACGGGCATTCCCGGCGGTGACCATCCTCCAGGTGGACGCCTTGCTCGAACAGCTGCGCAGCATCCTCGCCCAGGTGACCCTGGCGGTGGAGTATGTGTTGCTGTTCGTGCTGGCAGCCGGGCTGGCAGTGCTGTTCGCCGGCTTGCAGGCGACACTGGACGAGCGCATCCGCCAGGGCGCCTTGCTGCGTGCGCTGGGCGCGGCGCGGCCATTGCTGGTCAGGGCGCGGCGGATCGAGTTCGGCTTGCTCGGTGCGGCGAGCGGCTTGCTGGCGGCGGTCGGGTGTGAGCTGATTACCCTGGTGCTGTACCGCTATGCCTTCGACCTGCAATGGAGCCCACATCCGTGGTTGCTGGTATTGCCGCTGGCAGGGGCGCTACTGGTGGGCGGTGCAGGGGTGCTGGGGACGCGGCGGGCGTTGAATGCCAGCCCGCTGGCGGTTTTACGCGAGAGTTGATGACAGCCTGTGCCGGCCTCTTCGCGGGTAAACCCGCTCCCACAGGTTCACCACATGACTTGAAACCTGTGCCGGACCTGTGGGAGCGGGTTTACCCGCGAAGAGGCCGGCACAGTCAATATCAACTCACTGGCCGTAAGTGATGCTGTTCACGTACCAGGTCGCTTCACCGGTAGGTGTGTGCACCACCACCTCGTCACCCTCCTCCTTCTTCAGCAAGGCGCGGGCCATGGGCGAGTCGATCGAAATGTAGTCATTGCGCCCATAGATCTCGTCATAACCGACAATGCGAAACTTCATGGTCTCGCCCTCGTCGTTCTCGATCTCTACCCAGGCACCGAAAAACACCTTGCCCTCCTGCTGCGGCGAGTAAGCCACCACCTTTACATCTTCAAGACGCTTGCGCAGGTAACGCACCCGACGGTCGATCTCGCGCAGCAGCTTCTTGTTGTACTGGTAGTCGGCGTTCTCGCTACGGTCGCCCAGCGACGCCGCCCAGGTAACCTTCTGGGTAATCTCCGGGCGATACACCCGCCACAGGTGGTCCAGTTCTTTCTTCAGCGCCTCATGGCCTTCCGTGGTGATGATGTTGGTACTCAACAGCGCGCTCCTCAGCGGCGGGTAATCAGGCCCTGGCGCGCAATGCGGGTGATGTGGCCGATGATTTCGGCGGCCTCGTCCGGCGCCGGGGCCTGGATCACGGCCAGGTCGAAACGGTCATTGCCATACTGCGCGAGGTGGCAGCCGGTATCGGCAAACTGGATCAGAAAGGCACGCGCCTGGCCCTTGCGCCGGGACAGGCCTTCGAGGTGACGTAAAAGAGTGGGCTGATGCTGGCCGCCGAGCAGGATGCGCGGTGTGCGGGACGCCTGATTGGCAGGCAAAGGGCTCAAACAGACACTGGTACGTGGGCAACTCATGGAGCTTCTCTCCGCCTCGCGAATCCCGCTGGGCAGCGGTGGGAGGCGTCACCGAACCAGCGCTTTAGCGGTATTTCGGATGACCCGCAGAGGGGCTTTCCTGCGCCCCGCAAGTAGCTGTTTAAATCGGCGCAGACGGTATGCTAGAGCTACAAGCGGCAAGATACAAGCCTCAGGCCGAAAGTGATCGGCCTGAGGCTTGTATCTTGCTGTTTGCGGTGTATCAGCGGGCGATCAGGCGGTCCAGCGAGAAGCGGCCAGCGCCTTCGATCAGCACCGCGACGGTGCCGGCCAGCAGGGCCAGACCGAACTCATAGCCGTTGTTGGACATGAACAGGCCGTTGCCGATGTGTACCGAGAGGATCGCCACTACCAGGGTTACGGCCAGCACCAAGGCCGCCGGGCGGGCCAGCAGGCCGATCACCAGGGCCAGGCCGCCGAAGAACTCGGCGCTGCCGGACAGCAGCGCCATCAGGTAACCCGGGGCCAGGCCGATGCTCTCCATCCACTGGCCGGTGCCTTCCAGGCCATAGCCACCGAACATGCCGAACAGTTTTTGCGCGCCATGCGCGATGAAGATGATGCCGACCAGGATACGGATGACGCTCAGGCCAGCGCCGGCGCGGGTAGAGAACAGGGCGTTGAGGGTAGCGTTGTTCATGTCTTGGTTTCCTTGAAGCGGGGAAGTTGTGTTGGGATGGACGCCATCATAATCAATTCAATAGATATGAAAATCGCAAAAAACCCAACACAACAATCGATAAAATCGATTTATTAACGCTTCGCCACACGCTCCAGTGCGGCACGCTCCCGGTTGAACGCTACAAAATACTTGTTGACGCTGTTGACGAAGTTGACTGGCCCCATGCCCACCTGCTCCATGGCGATGCGTTCGGTCTGAAAGAACCACTGATCGCCATTCAACCCACGCCGCCGCGCCTCTGCGCGCATGGCCTGGACCCGCTCGGGCCCCAGGTTGTAGGCCGCCAGCACGAAGGCCATGCGCTCGCGTTCGTTGATCTTGGCGCTGGCAAAGAACTTGCGTCGGATCAGCGCCAGGTAGCGGGCGCTGGCCTGGACATTGCCATCCACCGTGGCGGTGTTGCTCACCCCTACGCGCTGCGCTGCCGAAGGGGTGATCTGCATCAGGCCATGGGCCCCGCCGGTACCGCGCGCTGCCGGGTTGAGCGTCGATTCCTTGAAAGCCAGCGCGGCCAGGTTGAGCCAGTCGATCTGCTGCGCTTCACCGTGTTTCTGCAGCACCGCCCGCAGCGCGGTCAGGCGCTGGCGATTCTTGCTGGCCAACGGGTCGTGCACCCGATACTGGCGGCGGTAGATGCGCTCGAACGCGGCATCCTGGTTGTCCGGCGCGCGGTAGCCCTGCAGAAAGCGATCGACCGTGGCCAGCAACTGCGGCGCATCGCGCCCCACATACCAGCGCATGGCTTGCGGCGCCCCCAGTTGCACGCGGCTGTCCAGGCGCAGGCGCGGCATCACCCGGGCCCAGCGCCGGGCGATCGGCTGCTCGACCACGGTCAGGTGATAAATGCCGGCCTGGACCATTTCCAGCACATCCTCCACCGCCAGGGTCGAGTCGACCCACTCCACCTTGATCGGCGCGCGCTTGCGCAGCGCCAGTTGCTGGTTGACCTGCTGGATCAACGGGCCGGCGGCACTGGCGCTGGTCAAGGCCACGGTACGCCCGGACAACTGCTCGACATGGCTGAAGCTGCGTTCACCCTTGCGCCCCACCAGCAGCAGCGGCACCTGGTCGAGCACCGGCGCGGTGCTGCTGACCCCGCGCACCATGCCGGGGTCGAGCAGCTCGCCCGGCGCGGCCAGGTCACCCTCGCCACGGGCCAAGGCGCCCAGCAGCTGCTCCTTGGCCCGTGGAATCAGTTTGAGTTGGATCTCTTGGCCGTCGGCAGCGCGGGCATTGAGGTAATGCTCCAGGGCACGCAGGCGATAGTATTCGATGCCAACCGGCTCGCCCTTGACCTCACCAGAGCTGTTGCGGCTCTGGTTCACCAGCACCCGCAGCACCTGGCTGGAGCGAATCTGTTGCAGGTCACGGACCTTGGCCGACGGGATGTTCTGCTGCGGCCCTGGCGCGCGCGCGTGGGCAGGCCCGGTCAGGGTCAGCCCAAGCGTCAGCAGGAAAATGAGCCAGCATCGCAGCATGCGAAAACGTATCCGTGGTCGGTGGGCGGCATCCATGGGGTTGCACCGCCAAGAGAGAAATGACGGTAAAAGACCACGGTAACAGCATGAAGTTCTTGGTTTTTTCAGAAAAAACGCGGTTTTTGCTATGCTGGCCGCCCCGCGGCACGAGGTAGCACCATGCAACTGATCGATATCGGCGTCAACCTGACCAACAGCAGTTTCCACGACCAGCAGGCGGCAATCGTCGAGCGCGCCCTTGAGGCCGGGGTCAGGCAGATGGTGCTGACGGGCACCAGCCTGGCGGTCAGCGAACAAGCACTGGAGCTGTGCCAGCAACTGGACGCGAGCGGCGCACACCTGTTCGCCACGGCAGGCGTACACCCCCATGATGCCAAGACCTGGGATGCCGGCAGCGAGCGCCAGTTGCGCCAGCTGCTGAATGAACCGCGGGTGCGTGCCGTGGGCGAATGCGGCCTGGACTTCAACCGCGACTTCTCCCCTCGCCCGCTGCAGGAGAAAGCCCTGGAGGCCCAGCTGGCATTGGCTGCCGAGTTGCGCCTGCCAGTGTTCCTGCACGAACGCGACGCCAGCGAACGCCTGCTGGCGATCCTCAAGGATTACCGCGACCACCTGGCCGGCGCGGTGGTGCATTGCTTTACCGGCGAGCGCGACGCGTTGTTCGCCTACCTGGACATGGACCTGCACATCGGCATTACCGGCTGGATCTGCGACGAACGCCGCGGA
The DNA here is from genome assembly GCF_022533585.1 of Pseudomonas sp. LS.1a. NCBI lineage: Bacteria > Pseudomonadati > Pseudomonadota > Gammaproteobacteria > Pseudomonadales > Pseudomonadaceae > Pseudomonas > Pseudomonas sp. LS.1a. Next base: position 1,956,469 of record NZ_CP092827.1, on the reverse strand, counting down.
ACCCACCTGCATCCGCTGGTGGGCAACATTGCCGAGGGGCGGCTGATGCTGGAGAGCGATGCGCCTTACCTGCTGCCGCGCAGCTTGCGGCCCAAGCCGAAGAACGGGCGCAACGAGCCGGCGTTCCTGCCGGAGGTGTTGCGCGAAGTGGCCTTGCACCGGGGTGAGTCGGTCGAGCATACGGCGGCGCATACCACGGCAACGGCGCGGGCTTTTTTCCAACTCCCCTGAACCTGACGCGGCCTCTGTAGGAGCGCGTCAACACCTGCGGCGGAATTTTCTTGATACACATCAAGAAAGGCCCTGACGGATGCAGGCACAATGATGGCACCTTGCCAATATTGTTCCCGCTCAACTCAGAGAAGACCTGCCCATGGGTGCCTGGCTTAGCAATGTTTCCCTGAAGTACAAGTTCTGGGCCGTCAACGCGGTGGCCTTTGTCACGACCTTGATGCTGGTGCTCTATGCCGTGCACCTGGAGCAGCGCGCCCGCGCCGAGGCCGCGCAAGCCCAGGCGGCCGCGCAGGCCCAACTGCTGGCTGCCTGGCCAGCCGGGCAGCCGCTACCCCGCGCGGCCAATCTCATCAGCTGGTCGGCCGGGCAAACGCCTACCTTCGCGGGTGAACCCCTCGAGGCCCTGCGCAACGCCCAAGGCTGGGTCGAACTGCCCGCCGCCCGGCTCTTCGGCAACAACCCGTTACAGGGTGCGCAGGTGCTGCGCAACGGCGATCAGCAAATGGCCGTGCTGGCCCAGTCGCCGAGCCTTCGCCAGGTGTTCTTTGACCGTTTCAGCAACTACGCGGTGTGCGTACTGGTCCTGATGCTGGCCATGCTCGGCGCCTCGCAACTACTGATCCGCTTCCTGCTCAGCCAGCTCAACACCCTCAAGGACGTGATGCTACACGTGGAAAAAACCGGCGACCTGTCGGCCCGCGTACCGCTGGCCTGTGGCGACGAGGTCGGCCAGATGGCCGGGGCTTTCAACGCCATGCAGGCGACCTATCACCGCGTGGTCAGCACCGTCGCCCACACCGCCGCACAACTGGACTCCGGTGCCGCGCGCCTGGCAGCGAGCATGAGCGACGTACGCCACGGCATGCTCGGCCAGCAGAGCGAGACCGACCAGGCCGCTACCGCCATCAACGAAATGTCGGCGACGGTGCACCACATTGCCCAGCATGCCGGCGCCACCCGTGACCTGTCACAAACAGCCGATACCCTGGCCGGTAGCGGCCAGGAGGTGGTCAGCCGGGTTCAGGATTCGATCTCCGGGCTGTCCAGCGGCGTGCAGCAAACCGCCGAGATGATTCGCCAGCTGGCCGAAGACAGCCAGAAGATCAACGGCGTGGTCAATGTGATCCACAGCATCGCCGAGCAGACCAACCTGCTAGCCCTCAATGCCGCCATCGAAGCAGCGCGCGCCGGCGACCTGGGCCGCGGCTTTGCGGTGGTGGCCGATGAAGTGCGCAACCTGGCCAAGCGCGTGCAAACCTCCACCGACGAGATCACCACCATGGTCTCGGCCCTGCAGTCGGGCACCCGCGATGCAGTGGAGTTCATGCAGGAAAGCTCGTACAAGGCCGACGACTGCGTCAGGCAGGCCCAGGAGGCCGGCGAAGCACTGGCCGAGATTACCGGTGCCGTGGCGCAGATGCGCGAAAGCAACACCCAGATTGCCGTGGCCGCCGAGCAGCAAAGCCAGGTGGCCGAAGAAATGAACCGCGCCGTGGTGAGCATTCGCGATGTCACTGAACAGACCGTGCAGCAGACCGTGGGCTCGGCGACCACCAGCAGCGAACTGGCGACCCTGGCCGGCGAACTGAACAAGGCCATTGGCCAGCTCAAGCTATAGTCACCATAGCCAGCCTCGATTGGCCCCCACCCGGGGGCCGCACTAAGCTTTGGGCATGACCGAGAGGAAATGCCCATGAGCAAACGTCTGCCCAACCTGCCCACCTGGCAATGGCGCGGCTACCACCATAACCACCGCCACCCGACCAACCTGGTGCTGCACCTGATCGCCGTGCCGCTGTTCATTCTTGGCGCGTTGCTGATTCTGTCCGGCCTGTTCGGCCTGGATCTGGGCCAGATTGCTGTTGGCATCATTGCCTTGATCGCCGGCCTGGGCCTGCAGCGCCAGGGCCATCGCCTTGAAGCCGAGCAACCCGAGCCATTCGCCAACCGCAAGGATGCCGTGCAGCGCCTGCTGACCGAGCAGTTCATCACCTTTCCGCGCTTCGTGCTGAGCGGTGCCTGGTGGAAGGCCTGGCGGGAACGGCATAAACATCGGCGCTGATGCCATTGGGGCTGCTCTGCAGCCCAATCGCGACGCAAGGCCGCTCCCACAAAATCGCGCATGGCCTGAAATTTACGCGATCGCTGTGGGAGCGGCCTTGTGTCGCGAAAGGAGCGCAACGAGCTCCCCCTGCTCGGTCAGGCAAATACGGTCACCGTCTGCCGGCTCAAGGCCAGCAACTCGCCCTGCGCCGTCCTCAAGGTAGCAGCGGCATGCCCATAACCATCCCGCGCATATTCGGTTTCCACGCAGTAACGGCACCAGTCCAGGGTCGACAACTGCGGGGTGGGCTGCATGAATTCGATGGTCCAGGTCAACGTACTGCCGGCAGCGGGCTGCTTGAGAAACGGCATCAGGCTCGGTGGCCAGGCATCGACCAACGCCAGCAGGTGCGTCTCGTTGACCGGTTCTTCGGCCACCCCGCGCAAACGTACCCAGCCGCCCATCTGGCGCGACTGATTGCCGCTGAACGGCAACCCACCTACCGCCCAGCGCAAGGCCACATGCTGCATGAACTCCGGGGTAACGCCTTTGATATGGGGCAGCTCGGGGGCCGCATCTTCGAGCGCTTTCATTTCCGTGGCCGGCAACGCCGGTACATCAACCACTGACGGCCGCCCTGCACCGAAATTGCCCTGCACCAGGGTCACTACCTGGCCGTCCTGAACGGCGCGGCCCAGCAAGGTGCTGACTGCCTTGCCTTCACGCAGCACCTCCACGTCGAAGCGGATTGGCACATCCGCCGCGGCCGGCGCCACAAAGCTGATGGCCAACGAACGCACGGGGCGGTCATCGGAGATTTTCTGGCGCATGGCTTCATACACCATGGCCGCCATCAACCCGCCAAAGGCGGCGCGGCCCTGGGCCCAGCTGGGCGGGATACTCACCGCTTCGGGGTTGACCCGCACGGCGTCGAGCAGTTGGTTGAAATTCATTGGCCGGCTCCTGCCTGCAGCGAAAATGGTCTGCCCATCCTAGCCAGCAAACCCTTGCCGATCAGCCCGCATATCGGTCATTTCTCGGGCTTTCGCCGCGCCACCGCCTGCTGCAGGGCATCCAGCGTGTCGTCCGAATGGCGCTCGGCCTCGTGCAATTCCTGCTCCCAGGCAACTTTGCAGGGTGCCAGGTCGGCATGGTCGCGAGCCTGCAGCAGCCATTGCAGGCGATCATGCCAGTCACCCAGGTCGCTCTGGGCCTGCTTCAGCAAGCGCCGCAAATGCTTGCTCGCATGGTCGAGCTGCGGATAGGCCTCATCGCCATAGCGCGCACGCTTGATCAGCAAACGCAGGCGGTGGCGGTCGTGGGCAGGGTCCTGAAGCGCTTTGTGCAATTTGTGCCACTGTTTGACCAGGCGTTTGTCGATACGCTTTTCCAACCCTTTGACCAAGCCCTCACGGCCGGCTGCACGCAGGAACAGCGGAAACGCGTCGACAATCGCCAGCACCCGCGTCAGCTGCGGGCTGGCGGCAACACTGGCGAAGGTCCGGCCACGCCCTTCCAGGCGCCACTGCCCAGCCTCGGTAAAACCACGCCCGATCAGTTCGGCTGCCAGTACCTCACGGTCACGCAACGGCGTGGTGAGGGCACCCAACGACTTGGCGGCGTCCTCCAGCTGCTCCACCCCCGGCAGCCCACGTAGCGGCCGTAGCAGGCTGCGCAGGCGCCGCAGGGTGGTGCGCAGGTCATGCAAGGCCTCACTGTCGGTATCGGCAGCCAGGCGCTCGCGGCAGGCCAGCAGACGCACCTGCAAGGCCACGATCTGGGCAACCACATGATCGAGCATGGCAGACATTGAGAGACGCTCCCTGGTCAGCGCCCAGCGCGCGATTCACGAATGTAGAAACGGGCCTTTTCGGCTTTTCTGGTACAGCTTTCATAACCTTCGAACTGCTGCTGGGTCTTGGCCCCGGTCAGCAGCGACAAGGCCTTGGAGTAACTCACGGCACCGGCAAAGCCTTCGGCCTTGGCCAGATCCAGCTCCTTCCAGGCGGCATCCAGTTGGGTCGCACAACTCTCGCGGTAGGCCGTCTTGCCCGCGCAGCCAGCAAGGGCCAAGGCAATCAGTGGAAGGCAGATCCAGGCTTTCATCAGTAATACCTCAATGGAAAAATCGGTGGCTGTTCGACGCCCTGGCAGCTGAAAAGTGCCCTGCCCAGCCAGCTTTGCCTAGCCAGTTTTATTACAGTAGCTCAGTGCGATGTACATTGAAGCACAGGCAGCGATGGGTGCATTGTAGGACCATGGTTGCACTGGCCGGGGAATGTTCATGAGCAAACGCGTGGCACTGGTACTGGGATCGGGCGGAGCCCGGGGGTATGCACACATCGGCGTGATCGAGGAAATCGAGCGCCGCGGCTACGACATTGCCTGCATCGCCGGCTGCTCCATGGGCGCGGTGATTGGCGGCATCTATGCCGCCGGCAAGCTGGAAGACTACCGCAACTGGATCGAGAGCCTCGACTACCTGGATGTGTTGCGCCTGGTCGATGTCAGCTTTCGCCTCGGCGCAATTCGCGGCGACAAGGTATTCGGGCAAATCCGCAAGATCGTCGGCGAGATCAACATCGAGCAATTGCGCATCCCCTACACGGCGGTTGCAGCCGACCTCACCAACCAGCAGGAAATCTGGTTCCAGGAGGGCTGCCTGCACCAGGCCATGCGCGCCTCGGCAGCCATCCCCAGCCTGTTCACCCCGGTGATGCAAGGCAACCGCATGCTGGTCGACGGCGGCATCCTCAACCCGCTGCCGATCGTACCGGTGGTGTCCAGCCACTGCGACCTGATCATCGCGGTCAACCTCAACGCCACCAACCAGAAGCAGTACCAGTTACCGGTGATCGAACGCCCGGCGGCGTTCAAGATGCGTTTCGATGCCTTGCTCAGCTCGCTGGGCTCGCGCTTGCCGTTCCGGCGCAAGCCGGCGGAGGAACTGATCCGCATCGAGCAGGAAATCGTCGCCGAAGGGCTGGCGCCGCCGAACCCGTGGCTGGCCGATGCCGCCGCCCCGGAAGGCCAGCAACCGGCGGCGGCGCCGGAGCGCGAGGGCGCGCCGAAGTCGGCCACTGGCTCGTTCATCATCGACAACGTGGGGCCCGCTTCGCTGCTGGATTTGATCAACCAGAGTTTCGAGGTCATGCAAACCTCGCTGGCGCAGTACAAGATCGCCGGCTATCCACCGGATGTGCTGATCAACGTGCCCAAACGGGTGTGCCGGTTTTTCGAGTTCTACAAGGCGCCGGAGCTGATTGCTTTGGGGCGGGAGATTGCGCGGGATACGCTGGATAACTATGAAGGGGTGAAGCGCTAGGCCCTGTGCTGCCTGTGCCGGCCTCTTCGCGGGTAAACCCGCTCCCACAGGTATTGCGCCGCGTTCAAGGTCAGCGCGGTACCCGCGAAGAAGCCGGTACAGACAACAGAAACGAAACAGGCCGCACTGGGCGGCCTGCTCGTTCATGCATCCATCACCTTAGTAACGGGTGATGTCCGCCTTGGCTTCCAGCTGCTTGCGGTACGCCGCAAAGTCCTGCTGGCCAGCACGCGACGCGAGGTAGCGGCGGATCTGCTGCTTCTCTTCGTCGGTGGCAGCAGCGCCTTCGTTGACACCCTTGAGCTGCAGTACCACCAGGCTACCGTCACGCAGCACCACGCTGCCATATACCGGCTTGTCCTTGGCCTGCGGCTTGCCCAGGCGGAACAGCGCCTGCAGCTCGGCCGGGTCGATACCGTCCTCACCACGGGTGACTGCTTCATAGGCCTTCCAGCCCTGCCCTTCGTGCACGCTGCCCGCAGCGACGGAACCGTCACGCAGGCCGGCAATCAGCTTGTCCGCCTTGGCCTTGAGTTCGGCAGTTGCCTTCTCCTTGGCCAGGTGTTCGCTGATGTTCTTGGCCACGGCTTCCAGCGGCAGTTGCTCCGGCTTGCGGTGCTCCTTGACGCGCAGCACCACGGTGGTTTCCGGGTCGAGCTCGATGGCGGTGCTGTTGGCACCCTCCTCCAGCACTTCTTCGGAGAATGCGGCCTGCACTACCGAACGGTTGGCAGTGATGCCTTCGCCACCCTCGCGGCCGAAGGCTGCAGACGTTTGCACCTTCAGGTTCAGGTCCTGGGCCGGCTGGGCCAGGTCGGAAGCCTCGTAGGCGGCATCTTGCAGCTGCTTGCTGGCATCGACGTAACGCTGCTCGACCAGCGGGATCTTCAGGTCACGGGTCAGCTTGTCCTTCAGGCTGGCGAAGCTCGGCACTTCTGGCGCCTGCACGCCCAGCAGCTTGATCAGGTGGTAGCCGAACTCGGTGCGCACCGGCGCCGAGACCTGGCCATCCTGCAGCTTGTACAGCGCATCCTCGAACGCCGGGTCGTAAACGCCCGGGCCGGCGAAGCCAAGGTCACCACCGCTATTGGCAGAACCCGGGTCCTGGGAGAATTCCTTGGCCAGCGCGGCGAAGTCTTCACCCTTGGCCAGGCGCTGTTCGATCTCTTCGGCGCGGGCCTTGGCCTGGGCGTCGGTGACCTTGTCGTTGACCTCGATGAGGATGTGCGCGGCATGGCGCTGCTCGGCGAGGTTGGCGATTTCCTTCTCGTACTGGGCCTTGAGTTCTTCGTCGGTCACCTTGACCTGGTCGAAGAACGCCGACTTCTTCAGCTCGACATAGTCGATCACCACCTGGTCAGGCGACATGAACTCCTTGGCGTGCTGGTCGTAGTGCGCCTTGACCTCTTCATCGCTGACCTTGACTGCGGCCGGGTCGGCCTTGAAGGTCAGGGAGGCGAAGTCACGGGTCTGCTTCTCCAGGCGGGCAAAGGCATCGACCTGCTGGTCGGTGACGAAGCTGCTGCCGGCCAGGCCGGTGCGCAGCTGGCCAATGAGCATTTCCTCGGCGAGCATGTCGCGGAACTGCATGCGGCCATAGCCCATCTGGCGAATGACCTGGTCGAAACGGTCGGCACTGAACTTGCCGTCCACCTGGAATTCCGGCGTCTGCAGGATCACCTGGTCCAGCGCGGCCTCGGAGAAGGCAAACTTGGCATCCTCGGCGCCTTGCAGCAGCAGCTTGCGGCTGATCAGGCCCTTCAGTGCCTCTTCGCGCAACAATTTGTCATCCAGCAGCGCCGGGTCGAAATCCTTGCCCAACTGTTGCATCAGCTGACGGCGCTGCATGTCGGCTGCCTGGCTCAGCTCGTTCTGGCTGATGGTCTGGCCGTTCACCTTGGCGGCGTCCTGGCTATGGGTGGCGGCCTGGAAAATGGCTTCGAAGCCGGTCAACGCCATCAACACGACGATAAGGCCGATGATGGTCTTGGCAATCCAACCTTGTGAATTGTCCCTGATATTTTGCAGCATGCGTCCCCCAGAAACGGCTGTACCACTGCGTCGACAACCGCGGAGCGTGGGTAGAAACCTGATAAAAGAAAGGCGCATCCGAGGATGCGCCTTTTCTTAGCAAACGTGTCAGGCGGGAACGTTTGCGCCCCGCCATCACCGTGCTCGGACCTGGCAAGGCCAGGTCCGGCTGAAAGAGACGACTTAGTTGACGGCGTCTTTCAGGCCTTTGCCAGCCTTGAAGCCTGGAACCTTGGCGGCAGCGATCTTGATCGCGTTACCGGTTTGCGGGTTGCGGCCGGTGCGCTCTGCACGCTCCTTGACCGAGAAGGTACCGAAGCCAACCAGTACCACATCGTCACCTTGCTTCAGGGCGCCGGTGACGGATTCGATGACTGCGTCCAGCGCACGGCCGGCTACAGCTTTCGGGATGTCAGCAGATGCGGCGATAGCGTCAATCAGTTCCGACTTGTTCACTCTAAGTCCCCTTATTTCTCAATTGAGTTTGTTTCTAAGTATGTAATGAAAAGCTTATGAAACGTGCGCTGGGTGGCCTGATGACAATAGCGTGCCGCTTTATAGCAAGGCCCCGAAAAAACTGTCAAGGAAAGCCCCCCAGCCAAAAACTACTAATGCGTGCTGATTCTTTCCTTAGCATCGCCGTCGCGCTTTTCATCTTTCGCGACAATCTCCGGAGCCACATCTGGCAAGGGCTCCGGGGCGTATTGCAGCGCAATTTGCAGGACTTCGTCAATCCATTTGACTGGTTTGATCTGCAGATCCTGTTTGATATTTTCCGGAATCTCCTTCAGATCGCGAACATTCTCCTCGGGAATGATCACCGTCTTGATCCCGCCACGGTGTGCCGCCAGCAGTTTTTCCTTCAACCCGCCAATGGCCAGCACCTGGCCACGCAGGGTGATTTCGCCGGTCATGGCCACGTCGGCACGTACCGGAATCTGCGTCAGCGCCGACACCAGCGCGGTGCACATGCCGATACCGGCACTTGGGCCGTCCTTCGGCGTGGCGCCTTCAGGCATGTGGATATGCACGTCGTGCTTCTCATGGAAGTCGGCGGCAATCCCCAGGCTGCGGGCGCGGCTGCGCACCACGGTCTGCGCGGCAGTGATCGACTCGACCATGACATCGCCCAGCGAGCCGGTCTTGATCAGCTGGCCCTTGCCGGGGATGACCACGGCTTCGATGGTCAGCAATTCGCCGCCCACCTGGGTCCAGGCCAGGCCGGTAACCTGGCCGATCTGGTCCTGCTGCTCGGCCAGGCCGTAGCGGAACTTGCGCACGCCCAGCAGGTGCTCCAGCTGCTCGCTGGCCACCTTGACCTTGACCTGCTTCTGCCCGGTATGTTCCTTGACCACCTTGCGGCAGACCTTGGCGATTTGCCGCTCCAGGCCACGCACACCGGCTTCGCGGGTGTAGAAGCGGATGATGTCACGGATCGCCGAGACGTCGACTTCCAACTCGTCCTTCTTCAAACCGTTGGCCTTGACCTGCTTGGGCACCAGGTACTTGACCGCGATGTTGATCTTCTCGTCTTCGGTGTAGCCCGGCAGGCGAATGACTTCCATCCGGTCGAGCAACGCCGGCGGGATGTTCATCGAGTTCGAGGTGCACAGGAACATCACGTCCGAGAGGTCGTAGTCGACCTCCAGGTAGTGGTCGTTGAAGTTGTGGTTCTGCTCCGGGTCAAGCACCTCAAGCAATGCCGACGCCGGGTCGCCACGCATGTCGCTGCCCATCTTGTCGATTTCGTCCAGCAGGAACAGCGGGTTACGCACCCCTACCTTGGTCATCTTCTGGATCAGACGGCCAGGCATGGAACCGATGTAGGTACGGCGATGGCCACGAATCTCGGCCTCGTCACGCACCCCACCGAGGGCCATGCGCACGAACTTGCGGTTGGTGGCAGCGGCAATCGACTCGGCCAGCGAGGTCTTGCCGACGCCGGGCGGGCCGACCAGGCACAGCACCGGGCCGCGGATTTTCTTGACGCGCTTCTGCACGGCAAGGTACTCGAGGATGCGTTCCTTGACCTCTTCCAGGCCATAGTGGTCGGCATCGAGGATTTCCTCGGCCTTGGCCAGGTCCAGGCGCACCTTGCTCTGGGCCTTCCACGGCACCTGCACCAACCAGTCGAGGTAGGAACGCACCACGGTGGCCTCGGCCGACATCGGCGACATCTGCTTGAGCTTGTTCAGCTCGGCCTGGGCCTTGGCCAACGCGTCCTTGGGCAGGCCAGCGGCTTCGATGCGCTTTTTCAGCTCTTCGACTTCGTTGTGGCCTTCGTCGCCATCGCCGAGTTCTTTCTGAATGGCCTTCATCTGCTCATTCAGGTAGTACTCGCGCTGGCTGCGCTCCATCTGCTTCTTGACCCGGCCGCGAATGCGCTTTTCGACCTGCAGCAAGTCGATTTCGGCATCCAGCAGCGCCAGTACGTGCTCGACACGGGTCGGCAGGTCGACGATTTCGAGAATTTCCTGTTTCTGCTCGATCTTCAGGGCCATGTGCGCGGCCATGGTATCGACCAGACGCCCTGGCTCTTCGATGCTGTTCAGCGAAGACAGCACTTCGGCCGGGACTTTCTTGCCCAGCTGCACGTACTGCTCGAACTGCGACAGCAGCGTGCGCACGAACACTTCCGACTCGCGCTCGGCGGCGTCGACTTCGTCGATCAGGGAAACTTCGGCACGGATGTGCCCTTCTACTTCGCTGAAACGCTCGACAGCGCCGCGCTGCTCGCCCTCGACCAGCACCTTGACGGTGCCATCGGGCAGTTTCAGCAATTGCAGCACGGTGGCAACGGTACCGACGCGGTACAGGGCGTCCTCGCCCGGATCATCGTCGGCCGGGTTTTTCTGGGCCAGCAGGAGGATCTGCTTTTCGCCCGTCATCGCCGCCTCAAGGGCTTCGATGGACTTTTCGCGCCCCACGAACAGCGGGATGACCATATGCGGGTAAACAACGACATCGCGCAATGGCAAAAGAGGCAAGTCGAGGGTGGTCTTCATGATTTCGCCTCTACAGCGGCCTTATGGCCGGAAACCGGTGGAAATGATGCTTGGACCTAATGTGGGGGCACGCTTGGGAAATTACAAGCGCTAGCGCAGGAAAAGCAGAAAGGGGCCCGTAGGCCCCCTTCTTGCTTGCAACCGTCAACCGGCCATTGCCTGGATCAGGCGTCCGGCGCGGCCTTGGCTTGCGGCTCGCTGTTCTCGTAGATCATCAGCGGCTGCGAGGTGCCATCGATGACGCTCTCGTCGATCACCACCTTGCTGACATCCTTCTTCGAAGGAATCTCGTACATGGTGTCGAGCAGCACGCCTTCGAGGATCGAACGCAGGCCACGGGCGCCAGTCTTGCGCTCCAGGGCCTTGCGCGCTACGGCCTTGAGCGCATCGCTGCGGAACTCGAGGTCGACGCTTTCCATCTCGAACAGCTTGGCATACTGCTTGGTCAGGGCGTTCTTCGGCTCGGTGAGGATCTGCATCAACGCAGCCTCGTCCAGTTCGTCGAGGGTTGCCAGTACCGGCAGACGGCCGACGAATTCCGGGATCAGGCCAAACTTGACCAGATCGTCCGGCTCGACCTCACGCAGGGACTCGCCAACCTTCTTGCCCTCTTCCTTGCTGCGTACTTCGGCGCCAAAACCGATGCCACCCTTGGTGGAGCGGTTCTGGATGACCTTTTCCAGGCCCGAGAAGGCGCCACCGCAGATGAACAGGATGTTGCGGGTGTCGACCTGCAGGAATTCCTGTTGCGGGTGCTTGCGGCCGCCTTGCGGCGGAACCGAAGCCACGGTGCCTTCGATCAGCTTCAGCAATGCCTGCTGCACGCCCTCGCCCGAGACGTCACGGGTGATGGACGGGTTGTCCGACTTGCGCGAGATCTTGTCGATCTCGTCGATGTAGACAATGCCCATCTGGGCCTTCTCCACGTCGTAGTCGCACTTCTGCAACAGCTTCTGGATGATGTTCTCGACGTCCTCACCCACGTAACCGGCTTCGGTCAGGGTGGTGGCGTCAGCAATGGTGAACGGTACGTTCAACAGGCGTGCAAGGGTTTCGGCGAGCAGGGTCTTGCCCGAGCCGGTCGGCCCGATGAGCAGGATGTTGCTCTTGCCGAGTTCGACTTCGTCACCCTTCTTGTCACGCTGGTTCAGGCGCTTGTAGTGGTTGTACACCGCTACGGCAAGCACCTTCTTCGCGCGCTCCTGACCAATGACGTACTGGTCCAGGATACCGCTGATTTCTTTCGGCGAAGGCAATTTGTGCGCGCTGCTCTCGGCCTGGGCTTCCTGCACCTCCTCACGGATGATGTCATTGCACAGGTCGACGCACTCGTCGCAGATAAATACCGAGGGCCCGGCAATCAGTTTGCGCACTTCGTGCTGGCTTTTGCCGCAGAAGGAGCAATAAAGCAATTTGCCGCTGTCCTCGCCGTTACGGGTGTCAGTCATTCGATCGATCCAATCCGGTAGGCTTGCAACACAAGATGAAGGCAATTGCGGGCTTTTTCAAGTCCGCAGGTAGGCGCTTTCCGCGCCCACCTGCTCTGGCACCCCGGTTCAGGAGGCCAGTTGCCGCTTGTCGTAGACCGAGTCGATCAGGCCGTACTCGGCCGCGCGCGAGGCGCTCATGAAGTTGTCACGTTCGGTGTCGCGCTTGATGGTCTCGAGCTCCTGGCCGGTGTGGTAGGCCAGCAGTTCGTTCAGACGGGCCTTGATATTGAGGATTTCCTGGGCGTGGATCTCGATATCGGTGGCCTGACCCTGGAAGCCGCCCAGCGGCTGGTGGATCATCACGCGCGAGTTCGGCAGGCAGTGACGCTTGCCCTTGGCACCTGCAGCCAGCAGGAAGGCACCCATGCTGCAGGCCTGGCCGATGCAGATGGTCGAGACGTCCGGCTTGATGAACTGCATGGTGTCGTAGATCGACATGCCGGCGGTGACGGAACCGCCCGGCGAGTTGATGTAGAGATGGATATCCTTGTCCGGGTTTTCCGCTTCAAGGAACAGCAGTTGCGCCACGACGAGGTTGGCCATGTAGTCCTCTACCGGGCCAACCAGGAAGATCACACGCTCCTTCAACAGGCGCGAGTAGATGTCGTAAGCGCGTTCGCCACGGGCGGACTGCTCGATAACCATCGGGACCAGGCCGCCTGCGGCCTGGATGTCAGAGCTCTGCTGAATATAAGAATTGCGGGACATGTCCTGCGCTCACTCCCAAATAGTCATGGCTTGAATACGCACAAGCCAGCGCGAAGGCTGGCTTGTGGGGGTTTCCTACGAGAGAAGCCTGTTACTCAGCGGCGGCTGGAGCCTGTGCTGGTTTAACGGCATCTTCGTACGAGACCGACTTGTCGGTCACAGTCGCTTTCTGCAGAACAGTATCTACAACTTGTTCTTCCAGCACAACCGAACGGACTTCGTTCAGTTGCTGGTCGTTCTTGTAGTACCAGGCGATGACCTGCTCAGGCTCTTGGTAAGCCGAAGCCATTTCCTCGATCATTTCGCGAACCTTGCCTTCGTCCGGCTTCAGTTCGAACTGCTTGACCACTTCGGCGACGATCAGGCCCAGGACCACACGGCGCTTGGCTTGTTCTTCGAACAGCTCGGCCGGCAGCTGCTCAGGCTTGATGTTGCCACCGAACTGCTGAACAGCCTGCACGCGCAGACGGTTGACTTCGTTTTCCAGCAGGGCTTTCGGCACTTCGATCGGGTTGGCAGCCAGCAGACCGTCCATGACCTGGTTCTTCACCTTGGCCTTGATGGCCTGGCGCAGTTCACGCTCCATGTTCTTGCGAACTTCGGTGCGGAAGCCTTCCAGGGTCGATTCCTTGATGCCGAACTGGGCGAAGAACTCTTCGTTCAGCTCTGGCAGCACAGGAGCGGCAACGCTGTTGACGGTGATGGTGAACTCGGCGGCTTTGCCAGCCAGGTCCAGGTTCTGGTAGTCCTCAGGGAAGGTCACGTTGACAACGCGCTCTTCACCAGCCTTGGCGCCAACCAGGCCGTCTTCGAAGCCAGGGATCATGCGGCCGGAGCCCAGTACCAGCTGGGTGCCCTTGGCCGAACCACCGGCGAACACTTCACCGTCGACCTTGCCGACGAAGTCGATGTTGACCTGGTCGTCATTCTGCGCAGCGCGCTCGACGGCCTCGAAGCGGGTGTTCTGCTTGCGCAGCACTTCCAGCATGTTGTCCAGGTCGGCGTCAGCCACTTCGGCGCTCAGGCGCTCGACGTTGATCGACTCGAGGCCGCCAACGGTGAATTCCGGGAACACTTCGAAGATGGCGACGAATTCCAGGTCCTTGCCCTTTTCGAAGGACTTGGGCTCTACTGCAGGGGCGCCAGCCGGGTTCAGCTTCTGCTCGACGATGGCTTCGTAGAAGGAAGCCTGGACCAGGTCACCGAAAGCCTCTTGGCGAGCATCGGCTTCGAAACGCTGACGGATCACGCTCATCGGCACTTTGCCTGGGCGGAAGCCGGCAACCTTGGCGCGCTTGGCAGTCTGCTGCAGACGCTTGTTGACTTCGTTCTCGACGCGCTCGGCCGGAACGGCGATGGTCATGCGGCGCTCGAGAGCGGAAGTGTTTTCAACAGAAACTTGCATGGATATTCCTCGTTGCACAGACGTTAGCCGGCGTTTGCCCGACTCCAGAATCAAGGGCAAGTATTCTAGTGAGTCGCGCAGCAGAAGTCACCCCACTCGGGACGACGGGAAACCACGCCGGTCGATTAACTTTCAAGGCCCGCACGACATAGCGCCGGACCTGCTTCAATGGGGGCCGCACGACGCCCGGGGCGACCTGCAGCCGAAATACCTTGTCAAACAACTGCCACCAACGAATTCGCTTCCTTATGCAGGGTCGATTTCATTGAACTGGCAGTACTCCTCCCACTCCATCCCCAGCGCCTCGGCGACCTCGCGGTGCGTCTCCAGGCGCATGGCCTGCAGTTGCTCCGGGGTTTCGGCGATCAGTTGCAGGGCCAGCTCCCAAGGCTGGATACCCTGCTCCTCGGCCGCATCCTCGAATGCCCATTCGATCTGCTGGGCCTGCTCGCGCGGATCCAGCTCGCGGATCTCTTCGAGCAGCTGCGGATTGGCCTCGGCAAAGCGCTGTAGCGCCAGGGCCTGACGGGCTTCTTTTGCGATCATCGGGTTGTTCCTCTGCCGGCCAATTGGGCCGGTGTTTCAACCGGCTGAAATCTAACAGCTTTTATTGGGGTGTCACCAGAGGATTGCAAGGGGGAATTGCGTCGCGGTCGCTAGTTTCTGGCATGAGGTTTGTGGCGCCTGTGAGATCGAGCGCCGCGCGGGCGGCGCTCGATCTCACAGGCGCCAGAACACTCAAGACATGCACACCGCAGCCACACAACCCCAAAACAAAAAGGCGCCCGATCTCACGATCAAGGCGCCTTTCAAGAATATGGGGTGGACGATGGGAATCGAACCCACGACAACTGGAATCACAATCCAGCGCTCTACCAACTGAGCTACGCCCACCATATTGCGGTCTTGCGATGTTGCGATGTTGCGGTACAGCCTTACAGAAGCATGGTGCGGACGAAGAGACTCGAACTCTTACAGCTTGCGCCGCTGGAACCTAAATCCAGTGTGTCTACCAATTTCACCACGTCCGCGTAACGCTTAAAACAAAGGCGCCAGATGCTATCGAGGCGCCTTTGAAGAATATGGGGTGGACGATGGGAATCGAACCCACGACAACTGGAATCACAATCCAGCGCTCTACCAACTGAGCTACGCCCACCATATTGCATTACAGCCTACTTGCTTGCCAAAGCTGCCTAATGGCGCACCCGGCAGGACTCGAACCTGCGACCATCCGCTTAGAAGGCGGATGCTCTATCCAGCTGAGCTACGGGCGCTTAAGCTTGAAGCCTAACCGAACGAGACATTAACAGATAACTGCTAAACCACTCATTCTGCCCGACTTCGCCAACCAGTGCTAGGCTGTGCCCGACAAGTGCGGCGAATCTTATAGGCGAGCCTGAAAGTCGTCAACACCTTTCTAAAAAAATTTAAATTATTTAAGGGCTTAGGGGATTTGCCCGACCACCCGCCTTTGCCCTTGGCCCGTGTCGTGCGAGAATGCGCCCTCTTTAATTGTTTCCTTCTCGATGGTTAATCACGCGTCTATGACTGCACACCTAATCGATGGCAAGGCGATCGCCGCCAGCCTGCGCCAGCAGATCGCTCAACGTGTCGTGGAGCGTCGCCAGCAAGGCCTGCGCACTCCGGGCCTGGCGGTGATCCTGGTCGGCACCGACCCCGCCTCCCAAGTCTATGTCTCGCACAAGCGCAAGGACTGCGAAGAGGTCGGCTTCATTTCGCAGGCGTTCGACCTGCCTAGCGAAACCTCGCAGCAGGCCCTGACCGAGCTGATCGACCGCCTCAATGACGATCCGGCCGTCGACGGCATCCTGCTGCAGCTGCCGCTGCCGGCGCACCTGGACGCCTCGCTGCTGCTCGAGCGCATCCGCCCGGACAAGGACGTGGACGGCTTCCACCCTTACAACATCGGCCGCCTGGCCCAGCGCATCCCGCTGCTGCGCCCGTGCACGCCGAAGGGCATCATGACCCTGCTGGAAAGCACCGGCCAGGACCTGTACGGCATGAACGCGGTCATCGTCGGTGCGTCCAACATCGTTGGCCGCCCGATGGCCATGGAACTGCTGCTGGCCGGCTGCACCGTGACTGTCTGCCACCGCTTTACCAAGGACCTGGCCGGCCACGTCGGCCGCGCCGACCTGGTGGTCGTGGCCGCAGGCAAGCCGGGCCTGGTCAAGGGTGAATGGATCAAGGAAGGCGCCATTGTCATCGACGTGGGCATCAACCGCCAGGAAGACGGCAAGCTGGTCGGCGACGTAGTCTACGAGACCGCCCTGCCGCGCGCCGGCTGGATCACGCCGGTGCCAGGTGGCGTCGGGCCGATGACCCGGGCATGCCTGCTGGAAAACACGCTGTATGCGGCGGAAGAGCTGCACAAGTAATACCGCGTGAATGAAAACGGCACCTCTGGCAGGTGCCGTTTTTTTTGGCTGAGTTTCTTGATGGCTGCACCGTCCTCTTCGCGGGTAAACCCGCTCCCACAGGGGACATCACAGCCTTCGTGGACTGCACGGTCCCTGTGGGAGCGGGTTTACCCGCGAAGAGGCCCGCGCGGTATTCAGCCGATCACTTCCTGGCCGCCTCCCACGACTTCAGCAGTTCGCTGTAGCTGACCGTCTCGCCCTTGGGCTTTTCGTTGGCCAGCTTCGGTTTCGGCGCACCGGGCTGGTCGAACCAGTACTGGGCATCCTTCTCCGGGTTCAGCTTCGGTGCGCACGTGGCCTGAGCGTTGGACCGCTGCAAGCGCTCCATCATCCGGTCCTGGTCGCGGGCCAGGCCGTCCAGCGCTTCCTGCGGGGTCTTCTCGCCACTGGCCACCTCGGCGATGTGGCTCCACCACAACTGCGCCAAGCGCGGGTAATCCGGCACATTGGTACCGGTTGGCGTCCACTGTACCCGCGCCGGGCTGCGGTAGAACTCCACCAGCCCGCCCAGCTTGGGCGCCAGCTCGGTCATGGCCTGGGAGTTGATGTCCGATTCGCGAATCGGCGTGAGGCCAACGATGGTCTTTTTCAGCGACACGGTCTTGGAGGTGACGAACTGGGCGTACAGCCACGCCGCCAGGCGTTGCTTCTCGGGGGTGGACTTGAAGAAGGTCCACGAGCCAGTGTCCTGGTAGCCCAGCTTCATGCCCTCCTCCCAGTACGGCCCCTTCGGCGAAGGCGCCATGCGCCACTTCGGCGTGCCATCGGCATTCACCACCGGCAACCCGAGCTTGGTCATGTCGGCGGTAAACGCGGTGTACCAGAAGATCTGCTGGGCAATGTTGCCCTGGGCCGGCACCGGGCCGGCTTCGGAGAAGGTCATGCCCTGGGCTTCCTTGGGCGCATAGGCACGCATCCAGTCCACGTATTTCTGTGTGGCATAGACGGCGGCCGGGCCGTTGGTGTCGCCGCCTCGGGTCACGCTGGAACCCACCGGGTGGCAGTCCTCCACGCGGATGCCCCATTCGTCCACCGGCAAACCATTGGGCAGGCCTTTGTCGCCGCCACCCGCCATCGAGAACCAGGCATCGGTGAAACGCCAACCCAGCGACGGGTCTTTCTTGCCGTAGTCCATGTGGCCATAGACGCGCTTGCCGTCGATTTCCTTGACGTCTTCGGTGAAGAACCTGGCAATGTCCTCGTAGGCCGACCAGTTCACCGGTACGCCAAGCTCGTAGCCGTACTTTTCCTTGAACCTGGCCTTCAGCTCGGGCCGTTCGAACCAGTCGGCACGGAACCAGTAGAGGTTGGCGAACTGCTGATCGGGCAGTTGGTAGACCTTGCCATCCGGCGCGGTGGTGAAGGAAATGCCGATGAAGTCCTTCAGGTCCAGGGTCGGCGAGGTGTAGTCCTTGCCTTCGTTGGCCATCAGGTCGGTGATCGATTCCACCTTGCCGTAGCGAAAGTGCGTACCGATCAGGTCGGAGTCGTTGACCCAGCCGTCATAGATGTTCTTGTCCGACTGCATCTGTGTCTGCAGCTTTTCCACCACGTCGCCTTCCTGCAGCAAATCGTGGGTCAGCTGGATACCGGTGATCTCGCTGAAGGCCTTGGCCAACACCTTGGACTCGTATTCATGGGTGGTGATGGTTTCCGACACCACGTTGATCTTCATGCCACGGAACGGCTCGGCAGCCTTTATGAACCACTTCAACTCGGCCAACTGCTGTTCAGGGGTAAGGGTCGAAGGCTTGAACTCGCTGCCGAGCCACTTCTTGGCCGCGTCCTCGTACTGGTCTGCCCAGGCTGTGCCCTGCACGCTGGCCAGTACCAGCAACGCCGCCAGGGTCAAATGTCGCCTGTTGTACTTGTTGTCGAACATTGTGATCTCCCGTTTCAGTTATCCCACAGGGCCGCTCGCTCAGCCCCAGCGCAGCACCACCACCAGCCACGCCAGCGACAGCAGCGAGGCCACCCACAATGGCCACTCGCTGACGCCAACCACCAGCAAATGCAGGTAGGCGCTGGCCAGCAGGCCGATGAACAAGCGGTCGCCACGGCTGGTGACCAGCGGCAGGAAGCCACGCCGCTCCACGCAGGGGCGGCGCAATTCCAGCAGCGTCATGCCCAGCAGCAGCACGCCGACGGCGGCGAAGAACAGCGCCGTCGGCAAGGTCCAGGCCATCCACTCCATGCCTTGCCCTCCTCACACCCGGCCCAGGGCGAAGCCCTTGGCCACATGGTTGCGCACGAACCAGATCACCAGCATGCCCGGCAAGATGGTCAGTACCCCCGCCGCCGCCAGCACACCCCAATCGATGCCCGAGGCCGACACGGTTCGGGTCATCACCGCGGCGATCGGCTTGGCATTCACCGAGGTCAGGGTGCGCGCCAGCAGCAGCTCGACCCAGGAAAACATGAAACAGAAAAACGCCGTCACGCCGATGCCGGAGCCAATCAGCGGAATGAAGATTTTCACGAAGAAGCGCGGGAAGCTGTAGCCATCGATGTAGGCCGTTTCGTCGATTTCCTTCGGCACACCGGACATGAACCCCTCGAGGATCCACACCGCCAGCGGCACATTGAACAGGCAGTGGGCCAGGGCCACGGCGATATGGGTATCGAACAGGCCGATCGACGAATACAGCTGGAAAAACGGCAGCAGGAACACCGCCGGTGGCGCCATGCGGTTGGTCAGCAGCCAGAAGAACAGGTGCCGGTCACCAAGGAAGCGGTAGCGCGAGAAGGCATACGCGGCAGGCAGCGCCACCAGCAGTGAAATCAGCGTGTTCAGGCACACGTAGTACAGCGAATTGATGTAGCCGCTGTACCAGCTGGCATCGGTGAAGATTACCCGGTAGTTGTCGAGGGTGAACGCCTGTGGCCACAGGGTCAGGCCGCCGAGGATCTCGGTGTTGCTCTTGAACGACATGTTCAGCAGCCAGTAGATCGGCACCAGCAGGAAGAAGAAGTACAGCAGCAGGGCCAGCGATTTGCGTGTGCTCATGGCCTAGTCCTTGTCGGCATGGGTCATGGCTGTGTAGAACAGCCACGACACCAGCAGGATGATCAGGAAGTACACCAGCGAGAACGCCGCCGCCGGGCCCAGGTCGAACTGCCCGACAGCCATGCGCGTGAGGGTCTGGCTGAGGAAGGTGGTGGCGTTGCCGGGCCCGCCACCGGTCAGCACGAAGGGCTCGGTGTAGATCATGAAGCTGTCCATGAAGCGCAGCATCACCGCGATCAGCAGCACGTTCTTCAGCTTGGGCAACTGGATATGGCGGAACACCGCCCAGCCCGAGGCGCGGTCGATGCGCGCAGCCTGATAGTACACATCGGGAATGGCGCGCAGCCCTGAGTAACAGAGCAACGCCACCAGCGACGTCCAGTGCCACACATCCATCACCAGCACAGTCAGCCAAGCGTCGAACGGGTCGCCGGCGTAGTTGTAGCTGACCCCGAGTTTGGCCAGGGTGGCGCCGAGCAGGCCGATATCGGCACGGCCGAAAATCTGCCAGATGGTGCCGACCACGTTCCACGGGATCAGTAACGGGATGGCCATGACGATCAGGCACACCGAAGCCATGCGCCCCTTGGTCGGCATGGTCAGGGCAATGGCGATGCCCAGCGGGATCTCGATCAGCAGCACGCAGGCGGAATAGATGAACTGGCGCAGCAGTGCATCGTGCAGCGCCGGGTCGCGCAGCACCTGGCGGTACCAGTCGGCGCCGACGAAGTAGCGGTTGGACTGGTCGAAGATGTCCTGCACCGAGTAGTTGACCACCGTCATCATCGGCACCACCGCACTGAATGCCACCAGCAGGAACACCGGCAGCACCAGCCACCAGGCCTTGTTGTTCGGCACCTTGTTCATGGCCCGGCCTCCAGCAGCACATCGTCCAGGTACAGCATCAGCCACTGCGCCGGCAGGCTGACCCAGGCCTGGCCCACCGGCAGCGGGCGGTCCTCGCCCAGGCGCGCCTTGAGCGCCACACCGCCCAGTTCAAGGGTGACGATGCGGTAGGTGCCCAGGTCCTCGATGTCCAGCACCCGCGCCGGGTAGGCGTCATCGAACGGGCTGTCCCACAGCTGCACGAATTCCGGGCGGATGCCCACCTGCAGGCGCCCGCCCGCCGTCGCTGCCAGGCGCTCGCGCAAGCCGTCGGGCAGCTCCAGGTGAATATCGCCGAACACCACCCCGTCCGCTTCGGCGCGCACCTCGATCAGGTTCATCCCCGGGCTGCCGATGAAGTAACCGACGAAGGTATGCCGCGGTCGTTCGAACAGTTCGCGCGGGGTACCGAACTGGACAATGCGCCCGCCATGCATCACCGCGATCTTGTCGGCGAACGTCGAGGCCTCCAACTGGTCGTGGGTGACGTAGATCATGGTGATGTTGAACTGCTCGTGGATCTGCTTGAGTTTGCGCCGCAGCTTCCACTTCAGGTGCGGGTCGATCACCGTCAGCGGCTCGTCGAACAGGATCGCCGACACGTCATCGCGCACCAGCCCACGGCCCATGGAGACCTTCTGCTTTTCGTCGGCACTGAGGTTGCGCGCCTTCTTGCGCAGCACGGCCGACAGATCAAGCACCTCGGCAATCTCCTCCACCCGGGCCTGCACCCGGGCTGCGTCCAGCCCCTGGTTGCGCAAGGGAAACGCCAGGTTGTCGAACACCGTCATGGTGTCGTACACCACCGGGAACTGGAACACCTGGGCGATATTGCGTGCCTGCGGTGACAGCTGGTTGACCGGCTTGCCGTCGAACAGCACCTCGCCGTGGGACGGTGTCAGCAGCCCGGAAATGATGTTGAGCAAGGTCGACTTGCCGCAGCCCGACGGCCCGAGCAAGGCGTAGGCACCGCCCTGCTCCCACACATGCTCCAGCGCGTGCAGGGCATAGTCCGCCTCGCTGGCGGGCTGCCGGCTGTAGCTGTGCGCCAGTTGGCGCAGGCGAATTTCGGCCATCACCCTCTCCTTGCCTGGCGCAGCCCCGGGGCCTGCACCAACGCCCCGGCGCTGTCGAACACGAACAGCTTGTGGGTAGGGATGAACACGCGGATCGGCGTATCCACCTGGTATTCGTGCACGCCTGGCAGGTGCAGGATCATGCGCCAATGTTCGTTGCGCACATGCAGGAAGGTTTCTGAACCACTGATCTCGGCCAGCTCCACCAGCACCGACAATTCCAGGTCGTCGTCGTGAGCCGGCACCAGGCTGATGTGGCTGGGCCGTACGCCAAAGCGGTAGTCACCCTCGGCAAGCGGCCGCAAGTCGGCATTGCGGGCAAAGTGCACGGCCTGGGCCAGGCTCACATCGTTGCCGCTGATACGGCCAGGCACCAGGTTGATCGGTGGTTCGGAAAACAGCTCGGCAGCCAGCACGCTGCCCGGGCGCTGGTAGACCTCGGCGGTAGGCCCGCTCTGGACGATACGGCCCTCATGCACCAGGGTGGTGGTGCCGCCCAGTGCCAGCGCCTCGTTGGGCTCGGTGGTGGCATACACGGCAATGCAGTGGCGCGCCGCGAACAGTTCGCGCAGTTCCTGGCGCAGGCCCTCGCGCAGCTTGTAGTCGAGGTTGACCAGTGGCTCGTCGAACAGGATCAGCGAGGCATCCTTGACCAGCGCCCGAGCCATCGCCGTGCGTTGCTGCTGGCCACCGGACAGCTCCAGCGGCAGGCGCTGCAGGTAGGCTTCGATGCGCAGCATCTCGGCGGTTTCCTGCACCCGCCGGCGAATCTCGGGCTCGGCCATGCGTGCCTGGCGCAGCGGTGACGCAATATTCTCGAACACGTTGAGGGTCGGGTAATTGATGAACTGCTGATACACCATCGACACATTGCGCTGGCGCACCGGCACGCCAGTCACGTCCTGGCCATCCATCAGCACCCGCCCCCGGTCCGGGCGGTCGAGCCCGGCCATCAGGCGCATCAGGCTGGTCTTGCCGGCCAGGGTGCGGCCCAGCAGCACGTTGAACGAGCCGGGCTCGAAACGCAGTGAGGCATCGACGATCCAGGCCTGGTTGTCGACGCTGCGGCTGACCTGTTCCAGCACCAGAGACATGGCGTGGCCTTCTTGTGGTTGTTGTCTGCCGGGCACAGCCAGTTTCGTGCCAGTTGCACCGCAACCGTCTGACCCGGGGCCTGCCAGGCAAGCCCCGGCCAATCGCAGGTTCACAAATGAACACAAGCACTGAACAACTGAACACTTGCCGGTTTGACATTGAACAACCGTGCACAACACTGAACAGCGGTCGGCCCCATGACAACAATCACACAGGACAGGCCCATGGCCGCATCCGCTTCACCCCATGCCCAACTGATCCAGGCCTCCTGGGCCCGCTGCCGCGACCACGGTTTGCAACCCCAGCACGCCCCGGACTTCGACTGCCTGACCCACGCCGAGCTGAGTGCCCTGCTGGAGCGGCGCCAGGCCCTGCTGCGCCTGACCCGGGAAGCGGTGCTGCCGCAGTATGCGCACCTGCTGGGCAATGCCAGCTACCTGGTGATGCTGGCCGATGCCAGCGGCTGCCTGCTCGACAGCTGGGGCTCGCGGCGCTTCATCGAGCCGCGCCAGCAACATGGCTTCAGCGCCGGTGCCCACTGGCACGAGCGCGGCGTCGGCACCAATGCCCTTGGTACCGCACTGGTCTGCGCCGAGGCGATCCATGTCGGTCAGGACGAGCACTTCCTGCGCCAGAACCGCTATATGTCCAGCGCCGCCGCGCCGCTGTTCGACGCTGCGCGGCAACTGGTCGGGGTGCTCGATGTGGCCAGCGACGGCTATCTGCCAGCCAGCCAGACGCTGGGCCTGGTACGCATGATGGGCCAGAGCCTGGAGAACCGCCTGATCCTCGCCGAGCATGCCGACCAGCACGCGCAACTGATCTTCAACAGCGCCTCCGACAACCTCGACAGCCCCTGGGCCGGCCTGCTGGTGTTCGATGAGCACGGGCAGGTGCTGGCCGCCAATCACCGGGCCGACACCCTGCTCGGCGGCAACCCGCTGCAGCAGAACATCGCACAACTGTTCCAGTTGCCCCTGCAACAGCTGCTCAGCCATCCCCGGCAACAGCCCTTCGCCCTGCAAGCCATCGGGCGCAACCGCTTTCACTGCCAGTGGCAGCCGCCGCGCGCGGCCCCCAGCCGCCCCGCCGCCAGCAACGCTGAGCCACGCCTGGAGAAGGCTCTGGCACAGGCCTGCCTGCTGTTGGAAAAGGACATCCCGGTGCTGGTACAGGGTGAAACGGGCGTCGGCAAGGAGGTATTCGTCGACACCCTGCACCGGGCCAGCAGCCGCGCCAGCCAGCCGCTGGTCGCGGTCAACTGCGCGGCGATCCCGGCCGAGCTGGTGGAATCGGAGCTGTTCGGCTACGACAAGGGCGCGTTCACCGGCGCCCACCAGAAGGGCAACCCGGGGCTGATCCGCAAGGCCCACCACGGCATCCTGTTCCTCGATGAAATCGGCGACATGCCGTTGCCCACCCAGGCCCGCCTGCTGCGCGTGCTGCAGTCGCGCAGCATCCAGCCATTGGGCAGCGGCGAACCGGTGGCAGTGGATATCCGCGTGGTGTCGGCGAGCAACCGCGACCTGGCCGAAGAGGTGCGCGCCGGGCGCTTTCGCCAGGACCTGTATTACCGCATCGCCGGGCTGGCGGTGGTGTTGCCGCCGCTGCGCGAGCGCAGTGACCGCCGACAGCTGATCGAGCAGGTGCATGCGCGCTACCGCGACCCCGGGCAACCCGCGCGGCTGCCTGCGGCCATTATCGAGCTGTTCGATCGGCACCCCTGGCCAGGTAACGTGCGCGAACTGGTGAGTGTGCTGCAGGTGGCACTGGCCTTGGCGGGTAACGGGCCGGTCGGCCTGGAACACTTGCCTGCGGGATTTCTCGCCGAGTCGCATGTGCCTGTGCCGGTCGCGACCGAAGAGGCGGACCTGCACGCGCTGGTGGCGCAAGCCAACGGCAACCTTTCAGCGGTGGCGCGCAGGCTTGGCATCAGCCGCACCACGCTGTACAAGCGGTTGCGTGAGCGATGATCGCCCTGGTCTGTACCGGCCTCATCGCCGGCTCAGGCAAGCCCCCGTCTCAACGTCCGGGATATCCCTTTGGGGGCAGCTTTGGCCGCACACAACCCAACGCGGTGCATGGCACCGGCTGCGCCGGTGTTCGCGGCTAAAGCCGCTCCCACAGGGTCCCTGCCAATTCAATGAGCAATTCTGTAAAAGCCGGTATGGGCAAAGCTCCCCTCTCCAACCCGCTGACGTGTAATCAAGGATCGCGCCATTGCGCCGGCTGCCGATAGGCCTGCGCCCAGGCTTGCACCGCACTGGCCGGCATCGGCCGGGCGATGCAGTAACCCTGCGCCAGCTCGCAGCCCAGGCCCATCAGTACCCGGCCGTGCTCGACGCTCTCCAGCCCTTCGGCAATCACCTCACGGCCAAACGCCCGCGCCAGGCCGATCACCGCCCTGGTCAGCGCCAGGTCGTCCTGGTCATGCAGGATGTCGCGCACGAACGACTGGTCGATCTTGATCGTCTGGGTCGGCAAGCGCTTCAGGTAACTCAGCGATGAATAGCCGGTGCCGAAGTCGTCCAGGGAGAAACGCACACCCTGCGCGCGGCAGGCATCGAGGCAGCGGCTGACATGCTGCAGGTTGTCGATGGCCACCGACTCGACGATTTCCAGGTCCAGCCGCGCCGGGTCCACCTCCGGGTGCGCCGCCAGCAACTGCTGCAGGCGTTCGGCAAAGTCACTGCGCTGCAAATGCCGCGCGGCGATATTCACGCTCAGTGACCAGGGCCGCCCCTGGCGCTGCCACACCTGGAGCTGGTTCAGCGCCTGGACGAGCACCCACTCGCCGATTTCCACGATCAGGTCGGTCTGCTCCACCCAAGGCAGGAAATCGCCAGGCGGTACCAGGCCACGGCCTGGCCGCTGCCAGCGCAACAAGCCCTCGAAACCCAGCACCTGGCCGCTGCGCAAGTTGACCTTGGGCTGGTAATACAGGCACAGCTCGCCGTTGTGCAGGGCCCGGCGCACCCGCGCCACGGTCTGATGGGTAGCCTTGAGCTCCTGTTCCTGGGACACGTCGAACAGGTGATAGCGGTTGCGCCCACGCTGCTTGGCAACGTACATGGCCTGGTCGGCATGGCGCACCAAGGTGTCGGCGTCCTCGTCGTCCTGCGGGTACAGGGTCACGCCAATACTGGCGCTAAGCGACAGGCGGTGCTCGCGCACCACATAGGGCGCCGCCAGTGCCTGCAGCACCCGACGCAGCGCCGCATGCAGCTGGCGGTCTTCGTCGACGTCGCGCAGGATCAGCACGAACTCGTCTCCCGAGAGCCGGGCCACCGCGTCGCCACCGCGCAGTATGTGCTTCAGCCGCTGCGCCACCTCGACCAGCAGCAGGTCGCCAATGGCATGCCCGTAGCCGTCGTTGACCGCCTTGAAGCCATCCAGGTCGAGCATGCACACCGCCAGCGGAATGTCTTCACGGCGCGAGTAGGCCAGGGCCTGGTTCAGCAGGTCGGACAGGTAAGCGCGGTTGGGCAGGCCGGTGAGCACGTCGTGGCCCACCCGCCATTGCAAGGCATGCAGCAGCTGGCGCTTCTCGGTGACGTCGAAACGGATCGACACGTACTTGCGCACCAGGCCGGTTAGCGGGTCGACCAGCGGCACCATGGTGCTGTCGACCCAGTACAGCGAGCCATCCTTGGCGCGGTTGCAGATCTCGCCCTTCCATACCCGGCCGGCGGCCAACGCCCGCCACATGCCGACGAAGAACTCCGGCTCGTGCAGGCCGGAGTTGAGAATGCGGTGGTTGGCGCCCAGCAGCTCCTCGTGGCTGTAGCCCGAGATGCTGCAGAACTGCTGGTTGACGTAGGTGATGGTCCCACGCAGGTCGGTTTCGGAAAAAATCGCGGCCGCGTCCACGGCCGCACGATAGATGTCATCCATAAAGCATCCTGCCTTAGCGGTTGAAGCGCTCCACGAGGGCGCGCAATCCGGCGCACACCTCTTCCAGTTCGGCGCCGCGCGAAGCGGCAGCGTTGGCGCTGTGGGCGCTGTGCTGGGCAATGCCGGCCACGCCATTGATCTGCCGTGAAACGTCTGCGGCCACTGCCGACTGCTGCTGCGAGGCCGTGGCCATCTGCTGGCTCATGTCGCTGATGCGCTGCACCGCGTCACGAATGCCATGCAGCGCCTGCCGGGCTTCCTGCACCTGGGCAACGCCCTGCTCGGCACCGACGATGCCCTGGCTGGCGATCGCCACGGCTTCCTCGGCGCCACTGCGCAGGGCATCGATGATGGCCTGGATGTGCAAGGTAGACTGCCGGGTCTTGTCGGCCAGTGCCCGCACTTCGTCGGCGACCACGGCAAAGCCGCGGCCCTGCTCGCCCGCACGGGCCGCCTCGATGGCTGCGTTGAGGGCCAGCAGGTTGGTCTGCTCGGCAATGCCGCGGATCATCCCGGTGGCCTCGGCGATTGCACCGGTCTGACCAGCCAGGTGGCTGACCGCCTGGTTGATCTGGGCCACGGTACCGGCCAGGGTGCGAATCGCCGCGCCACTGGCATCGGCCACCTGGCTGCCCTGCTCGGCCAGCAGATGCGCGGTGTGGGCCTCGGCGGCGGTCAGCTGCACATGCCTGGCCACTTCACCGATGGACGCTGCCATCTGGTTCATGGCGGTGGCGCTCAGGTCGGTTTCCGCACGCTGCTCCAGCAAGGCCGACTCGGTACTGCGGGACAACTGCCCGGCATCATGG
The DNA here is from genome assembly GCF_022533585.1 of Pseudomonas sp. LS.1a. Classification (NCBI taxonomy): domain Bacteria; kingdom Pseudomonadati; phylum Pseudomonadota; class Gammaproteobacteria; order Pseudomonadales; family Pseudomonadaceae; genus Pseudomonas; species Pseudomonas sp. LS.1a. The sequence continues at coordinate 1,929,017 of NZ_CP092827.1, read as the reverse complement.
GCAGCCACGGCCATTTGCGCCGCGAGGTCGCTCAACCGGGTCAGCGCGGTTTTCAGCCGTGCCTCCTCACTGATCAGCATCAATTCCAGTTGCCCGGCGGCACCGGGCAGGTCGCTGTAGGTCAAGGCCGCGATCGGGTCGGCGAAAGTGCCGGCGGCCCCCTGCACAACCTGCTGCATCTGCCGCCCGACGGCATCGCGCGCCCACAGGCCATAGGCCACCAACAGCCCTACGGTCAGCCCCTGCCCCACCAGGCCTGGCCACAGCTGGTTGGCGCCCAGCGCCAGCAGCCCGCTCGCCAGCGGCAGGGCCAGGGCCTGCGCCAGCAGCATCAGCCGACGTGGCCACGACAACACCGCCTGGCCATTGCGCAAGCGCGCATACAGGGCCTCGGCACGGGCCACCTGCTCACGCGTGGGGCAGACCCGCACCGACTCATAGCCAACCACCCGCCCGGCTTCGAGGATGGGTGTGACATAGGCATTGACCCAGTAGTAGTCACCATTGCGGCAGCGGTTCTTGACGATGCCCATCCAGCTCTTGCCGGCCTTCAGGTAGCGCCACATCAACGCGTACACCGCCGGCGGCATGTCCGGGTGACGCACCAGGTTGTGCGGGCTGCCGATCAGTTCGGCCTCGCTGTACCCGCTGATGGCGGCGAATTCGGGGTTGCAGTAAGTGATCAGGCTGGCGGTGTCGGTAGCGGAAATCAGCCGTTGATCAGGTGGGAAACGTTGCTCGACCGGGGTGACCGGAAGGTTGAGACGCACAATGAGACTCCATTCATTTAAACGCCAGGAGCCTGCTCGCGGGCGATTACCAGGATGAATACCCCGTAATCGGCCCTTTAGTGACTTCCCGGTCGGGCGCGGATTCTACGAGGTCAGCCACATAATGCAAATAAACCTTACGAATCATAGCGTTATCAAAAATTTTGAAGTCGGCGTGGCGCTTGGCAAGCTGATTGCAGCTGTGCACAGGCACTGGCCAAAGCCTGATCTGATTCATGTGCGCAGTCCCTGTGGGATCGGCGGTTCGCCTGCGAACTGCCGATCCAACCCCATGCACCGAACCAGAGCCCGGCAGGCCGGATTGCCCCATAACTGGTCAGACCGGTAAGGCCAAAAATCCTTGCAATGTAGGATTTTTCGCGCTTTCATGGCTTCGCGCTGAACAAACCGGTAAGACCACAATAATTAAGTCCTGCGCTCTTTCGCCCCGTGCGGCTACCGAAGCAAGGACACCGATCAGAGATCCCTCCCATGCTCAAATGGTGCTCGCGTTCGATCTTCCTGCAAGTCGTGCTCGGCCTTGCCCTCGGCATCGCCTGCGGTCTCAGCTTCCCCGACCTCTCCCTGCAACTCAAACCCCTTGGCGACGGCTTCATCAAGCTGATCAAGATGCTCATCGGCCTGATCGTGTTCTGCGTGGTGGTCAGCGGCATCTCGGGCGCCGGCGACCTGAAAAAGGTCGGGCGCATCGGCCTGAAGTCAGTGATCTACTTCGAAGTGCTGACCACCCTGGCACTGGTGATCGGCCTGGTGTTCGCCTTCACCAGCGGCATCGGCAGCGGCGCCAACATCCACCTGGACCAACTGTCCAGCGCCGACGCCAGCAGCCTGGCCGAGCGCGGCCAGCACATCCATGGCGCGACGGCGTTCTTCATGGACCTGATCCCCACCTCGGTGATCGGCGCCTTCGCCGACAACAACATTCTCCAGGTGCTGCTGTTCTCGGTACTGTTCGGCAGCGCACTGAACCTGGTGGGCGATTCCGCAGCCGGCATCTCGCGGCTGATCAACGAGCTGAGCCACGTGATCTTCCGCATCATGGGCATGATCGTGCGCCTGGCCCCCATCGGCGTGTTCGGCGCCATCGCCTTCACCACCAGCAAGTACGGCCTGGAATCGCTGCAACACCTGGGCGGGCTGGTGGCGCTGTTCTACCTGACTTGCGCCGGCTTCGTACTGATCGTGCTGGGCACGGTCATGCGCCTGTCGGGCCTGAAGCTGCTGCCGCTGATCAAGTACCTGCGTGAAGAGCTGACCATCGTGCTGGGCACCGCCTCGTCCGACGCCGTACTGCCACAGATCATGCGCAAGCTGGAGCACCTGGGCATCGGCAGTTCCACCGTCGGCCTGGTGATCCCCACCGGCTATTCGTTCAACCTCGATGGCTTCTCCATCTACCTGACCCTGGCCATCGTGTTCATTGCCAACGCCACCGGCACGCCACTGGCAATGACCGACCTGTTGACCATCCTGCTGGTGTCGCTGGTGACTTCCAAGGGCGCTCACGGCATCCCAGGCTCGGCGCTGGTGATCCTCGCCGCTACCCTGACCGCCGTGCCGGCGATCCCGGTGGTCGGCCTGGTACTGGTATTGGCGGTGGACTGGTTCATGGGCATCGGCCGGGCACTGACCAACCTGATCGGCAACTGCGTGGCCACCGTGGCCATCGCCCGCTGGGAGAAGGACATCGACCTGGAGCGTGCGCACAACGTGCTCGACGGCAAACCCGGCTTCGCCCCCACGCCACGCAAGCAGCCCAACCCCCATCAACAGGAATTCTGAGCGAACGTGGCCGGCACCGACGCCGGCCCTTCCAGGAGCGAACCGTGATCAGCTCATCGACCGTCGTCAACTCAGTGGTGGAAAAACTGCGCCAGGCCCTCGCCCGCGGCCAATGGCGTACCGGCGACATGCTGCCAGGCCAGCGCGAGCTGGCCGAACAACTGGGCATCAGCCGCCCCAGCCTGCGCGAAGCGGTGACCGTGCTGGAAACCCTGGGCCTGGTGCGCTCGCTGCCAGGCAAGGGCGTGCTGGTGCTGGATGCCGACGCTGCAGGCCAGGAACCGAGCCTGGACACCAGCACCGCAGCCAGCCTGGCCGACGTGCTGGAGCTGCGCTACACCCTTGAACCCTTCATCGTCGGCCTGGTGGCGCAGTCGGCCAACAGCCAGGACATCGGCCAGCTGCGCCTGACCCTGATGGACATGCGTGAAGCGCTGGAGGCCGATGACAGCGAAGCCGGAGTCCGCGCCTATATCGCTTTCCATGAAGCGCTGTTCGCCCTGACCACCAACCCGATCTTCCAGAGCGTGGTGCAACAGACCGGCAATGCCCTCAAGCAGAGCGCCGACATGCTGCGCAATTCGCCAGAGCACCTGGCCGCACGGCTGAAGGAGAACGAAGCGGTGGTGCGTGCCATACGTGAACGCAGCAGCGCCCAGGCCAGTGCCCAGATGCGCCAGCACATCCTGGCCGAAGGGCTGCGCATGGGCATCCCGTTGAACATCCCGGACGAACACCCGCATCCATGACCCAAGGAGAGCGACCATGAACGCCGCCCCCCACTTGCCGACCCTGCTCGCGGCTGGCGAAACCCGCCTGTCGGCCGAGCAGATCTACCCGCGGCTGTTCGATGCCATCCTCGAACAGCGCCTGCCACCTGGCAGCCTGTTGCCCGAACAGGCGCTGGGCCATGCCTTTGGTGTCAGCCGTACAGTGATCCGCCGCGTGCTCGGGCGCCTGTCCGACCAGCAGGTGGTGGTGCAGCGCCCCAGCCACACTGCGCATTTGGCCGCGCCCGACCCGGAGCAGGCACGCCAGGTGCTCAGCGCCCGGCGCCTGGCCGAAACCACGCTGATCACCCTGGCCGCGCAACGCGCCCGGCCAGTGCAGATTCGCCAGCTGCGGCAACTGGTGGAACGCGAGCGCCAGCACCATGAAAACGGCGAGCGTTGCGCGGCGATCCGCCTGGGCGGCGAGTTTCACCTGAAACTGGCGCAAGTGGCCGCCAATGCGCCACTGGCGCGGTTTCTCAATGGCCTGGTGCCGATGACCTCGCTGATCATCGCCCGCTACGAGTCGCCGTGCTGCGACCACTGCGCGTGGGAGGAACATGCGGCGATCATCGATGCCGTGGAGCACGGTGATGCCGAGGCGGCGCTAGGGCTGATGCACAAGCACCTCGACCGCCTGGAAGAAAAGCTCGACCTGGATTGACCCGGGCCGCTGCCGGCGATGGGCTGCACGGCAGCCCCCTCAACCCCACCCTATACTCCGAGAACCACCCCAGCCTCTATCAGGGAGGCGGTTGCGTGAGCACTCGAGTCCTCCTGCTGCTGTGCCTGCTGCTGGCCCTGGCCGGCTGCGCAGGCAAGCCTCCACCTGCCCCGCCGCCACCCGTGGTGCTCACCCCCGCCACCTGGCAACGCATCGACCAGGAACTGATCGACGCCTCGGTCGGCGCCGCCAGCTCGGCCAACGACTATGCCCGGCGCTCCATGCGGGTGTGGAAGGAACAGGTACACCGGCGCACCGAAAGCGACTTCATTCCCTGGTTCACCGGCTACTGGACCCAGCAGTGGCTGACCCTCAAGGTGGCCTGGTACAAGATCGACAGCGGCGAAGGCCGGGAGCCGGCAGAAAAACGTCTGGCGCTGTACCTGCAGGAGCAGTACCACAAGCGGGTGATCGAACCGGTGGCCGAGCAGATCAACCCCGAAGGCATCCGCGACCGTGCCTGCGAGCTGTACCTGCAACTGCTCGGCCAGCAGCTGCCGGCCATCATCAGCCGCTACAACGCGCCCCCCGAGCAGTTCAGCCAGCGCCTCAACCGCATTCCCGCCATCGCCCTGGGGCCGCCAGATGCGCGTAATGCCAGCCTGTATCAACTGCTGCGGGCCAAGTCGCTGGCCCAGCAACCGGCCTGGCAAGCCATGCGCCAACACCTCCACCAGCAGGCCAGCAAGGGCCCCGGGAAGACCGATGTCGGGCTGAACTCGGTAGCCAACCAGGCCAGCGAAAAACTCGGCGCCACCCTGGCCCCGCGCGGCATCGCCAGCGCCGTGGCGTCAGCGGTGGGCAAGGTGGCGGGGGCGATGATTTCGATTGCGGCAGCCGGCTACGGAATCATGACCCATGACCGCGAACACCCGCAGATGGTCGAGCAGCTGCGGGTGATCCTCAACGTGGCGCTGAGCCAGGAATGGCAGGAACTGATGGAGAACCGCCAGAGCGGGGCAATGGCAGGGGTGTATTACCTGTCGGGGCAGGTCGAGGACAGTTTGCTGGCCAGTGCGCCGCGGCCGGCTGAACAACCGGTTGAGCAGCAGGTGAAGCAACAGCAGGAGCCTTTGATCATTCGCCTGCCGCCTTAGCCATTGTCTGTACTGGCCTCTTCGCGGGCTCGCCCGCTCCCACAGGGGTATCACAGGTCTTGAGAATTGTGGAAATCCTGTGGGAGCGGGCGTGCCCGCGAACAGGGCGGCACAGGCTGAATCAGGCTGTCGCCATTGCCGAACTGGGCAACCCGAACACCCGGTCGAACGCCCAGTTGTAGGCAAAGGTGTAGCACGGCACCAGCACGATGAACGCCATGTCCACCAGCAACGCCTCCAGCAAAGTCATGTCCAGCCACCAGGCAATCAGCGGAATCAGGTACACCACCAGGGTCAGCTGGAAGCCGATGGCATGCGCCACCCGCCGCGCCACGCTACGCCCGCGCTTTGCCTGACGGCTCTCCCACCACTCGAACAGGGTGTTGTAGATCAGGTTCCAGAGCATGGCGATGGTGGTGATCATCACCGCCAAAGGCCCGGTATGGGACGCTTGGCTGTCCGAGAGGTAGGCCAGTCCGAGGGTCGACATGCACAACCCGATCAGTTCATAAAAAGTCACGTAGACCAGTTTGCGTTTGAGTCCCTGCACCCGGGAGTACCTCCAATGACAAAAGCGATGGGGCGCGATCATGCTTCATCATGCTTGACAGCAAAAGTCAGCAGCTGTCAGATTTTCTGACAGGAGGCTGCCATGAACTTTTCCAGCGACAACATCCAGCTGTTTCTCGCCGTGCTCGACCGCGGATCGTTTTCCGCCGCCGCGCGCGCCCTGCAGCGGGTACCTTCGGCCGTGAGCATGGCCATCGGCAACCTTGAGGCCGAACTGGGCTACACCTTGTTCGAACGCGGCCCGCGCGAAGTCCGCCCGACCGCACAGGCCATTGCGCTGGAACCCCATGCCCGGCTGATCGCCGAGCAACTGGGGCTGCTGCAGGTGCATGCCCTGGAGCTGTCCCAGGGGCTGGAAAGCAGCCTGACCCTGGCCGTGGTGCCGGACATCGACCACCGCCCGCTGCTGGCGGCCATCGCTCGCCTGGGTGAGCGCCACCCGCTACTGGACATCGCCCTGCTCAGTGCCCCGCAGGAAGAAGCCCTGCACCTGCTGGACAGCGGCCGCGCCGACCTCTGCATCGCCTTTGCCGGGCTGCAGGTCGATGCCCGTCGTGGCTTCCAGCACATCGGCATGGAGTCGCTGATAGCCACCCTGTCCCCCGCCCACCCGGCCTTGCGCGAAGGGCGTATCCACTACCTCGAGGACCTGACCCGGGTGCGCCAGATACTGGTACGCAGCCGGGACTTGCCGCTGGCCGACCCACGCCCGCTGATAGGCGCCACGCACTGGTCCACCGACAGCTTCGACCTCGCCCTGCAGATGGTGGAAGCCGGCCTGGGCTGGGGTGACTTGCCACTGTCGCGGGTCGCGCCACTGCTGGCCAGCGGGCGCCTGGTGCGCCTGGACTTTCGCAACACCCGCAACGAACTGCAGTTGCCGGTACACATCTTGTGGCGCAAGCAACAACCGTTGCAGCAGGCTGCACGTCTGTTGATAGAGCAGTTGTGTAGCCCGTGAATACCGTCTGTCGAAACGACCGTAAGAATTTTCTGTAAGAGCATCAATCTTTTACCCCTTGAGCCGATATCCCGGTCGATAGGTTCCGCAATGCGTCATGAGCGCGCTGCGCCCTCCCCTCACTGGCCCAAGGTCTCGAAACATGAACCTGAAATTTCGCCACAAGATCCTGCTCAGCGCCTGCGGCGTCGTGGTCCTGGCATTTGCCCTGTTCACGCTCTACAACGACTACCTGCAACGCAATACCATCCGTCAGAACATCGAAGCTTCGGTGCAGCAGTCGGGCGCACTGACCGCCAGCAGTGTGCAGAACTGGATGAGCGGGCGCATCCTGGTCCTGGAAAACCTGGCCCAGGACATCGCCCAGCAAGGCGCTGGCGACACCCTGGACGGGCTGATCGAGCAGCCGTCCTATACGCGCAATTTCCTGTTCACCTACCTGGGCCAGGCCAACGGTGCGTTCACTCAGCGCCCCAATGCGCAGATGCCCGCCGGTTACGACCCACGTCAGCGCCCGTGGTACGGCGCCGCTGCCAGCGCCGGGCAGTCCGTGCTGACTGCCCCGTACCAAGGCGCTGTCGGCGGCCTGATGGTAACCATCGCCACGCCTGTGAAAAGCAAGGGCAATGGCGAACTGATGGGTGTGGTCGGCGGTGACGTCACCCTCGACACCCTGGTCGAGATCATCAACTCGGTCGATTTCGGCGGCATCGGCCACGCCTTCCTGGCCGACAGCAATGGCCAGGTAATCGTCAGCCCCGACAAAGACCAGGTGATGAAGAACCTCAAGGACATCTACCCCGGCAGCAACCTGCGGGTCGCCGCCGGCATGCAGGATGTCACCCTCAATGGCCAGGACCGCATCATCTCCTTCGCCCCGGTGGCCGGCCTGCCTTCGGCACAGTGGTACATCGGCCTGTCGATCGACAAGGACAAGGCCTACGCCGCCCTCAGCCAGTTCCGCACCTCGGCGATCATCGCCATGCTGATTGCCGTGGCCGCCATCGCCGGCCTGCTTGGCCTGCTGATCCCGGTGCTGATGAACCCGCTGACCACCATGGGCCGCGCCATGCGCGACATCGCCGAGGGCGAAGGTGACCTTACCCGCCGCCTGACCGTACAGAACAAGGACGAATTCGGCGAACTGGCCACATCGTTCAACCGCTTTGTCGAGCGCATTCATGCGTCGATCAGCGAAGTGTCCTCGGCCACCCGCCTGGTGCACGACCTGTCGGAGAAGGTGGTCAATGCCTCCAATGCATCGATCATCGGCTCCGAAGAGCAAAGCATGCGCACCAACAGCGTGGCCGCAGCGATCAACGAACTGGGTGCCGCCACCCAGGAAATCGCCCGCAACGCCGCCGATGCCTCGCAGCATGCCAGCGGTGCCAGCGAACAGGCCCACGGTGGCCGTGAAGTGGTCGAAGAAGCGATCAGCGCCATGACCGCCCTGTCGCAGCGCATCAGCGAGTCCTGCGCACAAATCGAAACGCTCAACGCCAGCACGGACGAAATCGGCAAGATCCTCGACGTGATCAAGGGCATCTCGCAGCAGACCAACCTGCTGGCGCTGAACGCCGCCATTGAAGCGGCCCGTGCCGGTGAAGCCGGCCGCGGCTTTGCCGTGGTGGCCGACGAGGTCCGCAACCTGGCGCACCGCACCCAGGAATCGGCGGAAGAAATCCACCGCATGATCACCAGCCTGCAGGTAGGCTCGCGCGAAGCGGTGCACACCATGAACACCAGCCAGGTTTCCAGCGAGCAGACCGTGCAGGTAGCCAACCAGGCTGGCGAACGCCTGGCCAGCGTGACCCAGCGCATTGGCGAGATCGATGGCATGAACCAGTCGGTGGCTACGGCTACCGAAGAGCAGACCGCCGTGGTCGAGAGCCTCAACCTGGACATCACCCAGATCAACGCCCTGAACCAGCAAGGGGTGGAGAACCTCAACGAGACCCTGCGCCATTGCGACCAACTGGCCCAGCAGGCCGGGCGCCTGAAGCAATTGGTAGGCAGTTTCAGGATCTGATGGACCAAGGGGGCGCTCTGCGCCCCAATCGCGACGCAAGGCCGCCCCCACAGGTGCCATGCGGTCCTTGTGGGAGCGGCCTTGGGTCGCGATTGGGCTGCGCAGCAGCCCCCTACGCCACCGCCGCTTTGACCACTTTGCTCCGCCGCACCCAGGCCAGCAGCACCGCAGCCATCAGCACAAAGCCCAGGTAGCCGAACAACGGGTACACCTCGCCCACCAGGCTGATGAACCCCACCAGGCTGCAGCCCAACGCCACCACCCCAGTCACCACCGAACCCCAGCGGAACGTCGCCGTGCCCACCGGCAACAACCGCGAAAGGAACGAAAACAACGTACCCACCGCGGTGTTGACGATCATGCCGAAGATGATCAGGCACATCACCAGCCCCAGCAGCGGTGACACTTCGTTGGCAATCGACAGCATTGGCATCGGCAGGTCAGCCACGCTGTCCAGGCGCGACAACAGCCCGGCACTCATCACCAGCATCAGGCCGCCCAGTGCCGCACCACCGAGCAGTCCACCCCAAACCGCGGTTTTCTCGCCCTTGGCCGAGCCGCCCAGAATGGCCAGGATCGGCGCGCCGGCAACGATGTTGTAGGACACGTACAAGAACGCCCCCAGCAGCCAGTGACGGGTGCCGGCCTGTTGCTGGCTGGCCAGCAGGTCAAGCTGGGCGAAACTCTGCTCACGGGTGAATACTGCGTACAGCGCAATCGCCGACGCCACCAGGATCAGCAACGGCGTGATGGCGCCAATGGCGAGGATCACCTTGCGCACGTCCAGGCACACGATGCCCACCACCACAAGCGTCACCAGCACGCTGCCGGTCAGTGCCGGGATGCCGAACTGCTGCTCCAGCAAGGCGCCACCGCCGGCCAGCATGACCACGGTGACGGCGAACATGAAAAAGGTGATCAGCCAGTCGACGAACAGGCCCAGGTGACGGCCGCAGATGGCCTGGATCACATCCTTGTGCGAGGTGGCCTGCTGGCGATTGCCCAGTCCCGCCAGGGCCATGCCGAGGAAGGTGAACAAGGCCGCGCTGACCAGCGTACCGGCCAGCCCCCACACACCGAAATCGACAAAGAACAACAACAGTTCCCGCCCCGAAGCGAACCCTGCCCCCACGATCACGCCGCCAAATGCGCCGGCGATCTTCAGCTGCTCTTGCATGTGCACCTCTGGATTTATTGTTGTTGTCTTACTGCCACCGCATCGCTTTTTGGGGCTATTTGTTCGGTCACGAATCGCCGACAAACGCCTGCACTTCGATCTCCACATCCACCCCCAGCGCCAATGCCGAGGCTACGGTCGAGCGCACCGGCAGCGCTGCGCCGAAGAATTCCTTGTACACCTCGTTGAAGCCGGCGAAGTGGCTCATGTCCGACAGCCATACCGTGGCCTTGACCACCTGGTCGAAACGCGCGCCACAGGCCGCCAGGCTTTCGGCGATGCGCTCGCAGGCGGCGCGGGTCTGGGTCTGGATGTCCCCGCGCACCACTTCGCCGCCGGCACTCATCGGCACCTGGCCGGAGAGGAACAGGAAACCGCCGGCTTTCACCGCACGGGAAAACGGGAACGGAAGGCTGCTGGGGAAACGCTGGATATCATTGCTCATGAAATGCTCCTTTCAGGGTTGTTGGAAACGGGCCGGGGACAGGCGCTCGGGCACCACCCCCTGGCTGACAAGACCGGGACACAGGGGTTGCCGCAGCAGCAGGTCGGCGGCCAGGCGCGAGGCGCCCGCAGCCGACTGGATGCCATAGCCACCTTGTGCCGCCAGCCAGAAGAATGCGGGTGCATGCGCATCGAAACCGATCACCAGGTCGCCGTCGGCGACGAACGAGCGCAGCCCGGCCCAGGTGTGGCTCGGCCGGCGGATCGCCAGGGTGGTCATGGTTTCGATGTTGTAGATACCCAACGCCACGTCGAACTCCTCGGGCGCGGCGTCCTGGGGTTCGACCGGGTCGGCATTGGCCGGCGAACCCAGCAACTGGCCGGCGTCTGGCTTGAAGTAGAAGCTTTCGTCAACGCCGATCACCGCCGGCCAGCGGGCGAAGTCCTGATCTGCCGGGCCGGGGAAGGTAAAGGCACTGCGTCGGCAGGGTTGCAGGCCGATACGCGCCACACCGCACTGCTCGGCCACGCGGTCGGCCCAGGCGCCTGCGGCATTGACCAGCTGGCGCGCCTGCACGCGACTGCCATCGCCCAGCTCCACCTGCCACAGGTTATCCAGGTACCAGGCCTGGATCAGCTCGGCGTTGCAGCGCAGTTCACCGCCAGCGGCGCGATAGCCGCGCAGGAAGCCCTGGTGCAGGGCATGTACGTCCAGGTCCATGGCGCCCGCTTCGAGCACCGCGCCGGCCAGGGTCTCGCCACGCAGGCTCGGCACCAGGGCCAGGGCGGCGTCGCGGTCAAGCAGGCTGACCTCGGTGCCATTGGCCAGGTTCTGCGCATAGGTCTGCTCAAGCAGCGCGCGCTGTTCCAGGCTGGCGACGTACAGGCAGCCGCGCGGTTCCAGCAGCGGGTGCTCGCAGAAGCCCTGCGGTGGAGCTTCGTAGAAGGCCCGGCTGGCGCGGGTCAGCGCCTGGATCTGCGGGGTGCCGTAGGCCTCCATGAACATGGCTGCCGAACGCCCGGTGGAATGGTAGCCAGGCTGTGCCTCGCGCTCGAGCAGCAGCACCTTCTGCTGGCCGGCCAGGCGATAGCCCAGCGATGCACCGGCAATGCCGGCGCCGATGATCAGGGTGTCGTAGATCGGGGTCATGCTCATTCCTGCCCGGCAAATTATCATTTGTGAGAATTCTAATATATGAGAATTTACGAATACGCAAGGGTCCAAGGTAAGATGCCCGACCAACGCTGCATGCCGAGATCCCCGAATGCCCGCTGCCCTACCCCTGCTGGACCGTGCCGTAGTCGGCCAGCGCCTGCGCCAGGTGCGCAAGGCGCGCCAGATGACCCTCAAGCAATTGTCCGAAGCCAGTGGCGTCCCGCTGTCTACCTTGTCGAAAATGGAGCTGGCGCAGGTCTCGGTCAGCTACGAAAAACTCGCCGCCGCCGCCCGGGCGCTGAATGTCGACATTACCCAGCTGTTGCGCGCCAGCGGCACGGTCACGGCGCCGGTACCGGTGACCGTGGTGGTCGAGTCGCTGCCGGGCGCGGCGGGCTACTCGACCGGCACCTATGAATATCACCCGATCGCCGGCGACTTCCCCGAACGGCGCATGACACCCGCCTATGCCCGCATCATTGCCCGTGAACGCGGCCAGTTCGACGATTTTATCCGCCACCCTGGGCAAGAGTTCGCGTTGGTGCTGAGCGGGCGCGTTCGTATCGAGTTCGAAACCGGCGAAGCGGTGAGCATCGGGCCGCAGGAGACGGCATATTTCGACAGCCAGGTGGGGCATATCTACCTGTCGGAAAGTGACGATGGCGCAGATGCACATGTGATGGTGGTGATGACTGATCGCTGACAGGCCCTCATGAAGCAACTGCCTTGCTAAAAATCCGAAAACCGGCGCGATCCCCTGTGGGAGCGGGCTTGCCCGCGAACATGGGCGAAGCCCGTGCCATCCACCGCGGCGCCTGCTTCGCGGGTAAACCCGCTCCCACAGGGAACCTATTCAGCCCCTGACTCGGTTATAACCTAATAACGAACAAGTCTATTTGGCTATAAAAAAATCTATATGCTGGCTGCATCCGATAACGGGCAAAGTTGGGCAGTCGAGTAGCGTATGGATGTAGGTTCTTTCGGTTTCACCATTGCAGGCCTGATCGTAGGTTTCATCGTCGGCATGACCGGCGTCGGTGGCGGCTCGTTGATGACCCCGATCCTGTTGTGGTTCGGCATCAGCCCGGCAACGGCCGTCGGCACCGACCTGCTCTATGCCGCCATCACCAAGGCCAGTGGCGTCTGGGTGCATGCGCGCAACAAGAACGTCGACTGGAAGATCACCGGCCTGCTCAGCCTGGGCAGCGTGCCCGCGGCGGCACTGACCCTGTGGTTCCTCAGCACCCTGCACACCGACACCTCGGCACTCAACGCCGTCATCAAGCAAGGCCTGGCGGTGGTGCTTATCCTGACCGCGCTGGCCATCCTGTTCAAATCGCGTCTTCAGGCCTTCGCCAGCCGCCACGCCGGTGACCACTACCACCTCAGCGACCGCAGCCTGAACACCCTCACCGTGCTCACCGGCGTGGTGCTGGGGGTGATGGTCACCCTCACCTCGATTGGCGCTGGCGCACTGGGTACCGTGGCGTTGTTCCTGCTGTACCCCTTCCTGGTCACCCGCCGCCTGGTCGGTACCGAAATCGCCCATGCCGTGCCACTGACCCTGGTAGCGGGCCTGGGCCATGCGGGCATGGGCAACATGGACTGGTCGCTGCTGGGCTACCTGCTGCTGGGCTCACTGCCAGGCATCTACCTGGGCAGCCACCTTACCGGGCGGATTTCCGACCGCGTACTGCGCCCGTGCCTGGCGGCGATGCTGCTGCTGATCGGCTACAAGCTGGCGTTCTGACCTTCAGCCCAGGCGCAGGCGCCACTGCCCGGTCAGGCTCAGCTCCAGACGCGACAGCGGCAACACGTCGATCCGCTGGCTGGCACTCATCGGGCAGCCAAGCACCTGCACCAGCACGGCGCGCATGACCATCGGGTGGGTAACCGCCAGCCATTCACCCGGCCTGTCGAAGGCCGCCAACCAGGCGGCCATGCGCTGGCAAAGCACGGCGAACGACTCGCCGCCGTGCACCTCACTGGCCGGGTCCTGCAGCCATTCGGTCAATGCCTGCGGTTGCTCGGCCTGCAATTGCTTGAGCGTCAGCCCTTGCCAACGCCCCAGGTCGCAATCGGCCAGGGCCGGCTCGACCTGAGCCTGCCCCGAAAACCACGCCGCCGTCTCACAGGCTCGTCGCTCTGGCGCAGTCAGCACCTGCACACCGGAAAGGTCGGCGAAAGGCTGTTGGAGCAACGGCAGGATGCCGTCGTCCGCACGGTGCAGGCGCCCGGTCTTCTGGGCCTGGGTCAGGGCGTGGCAGATCAGGGTCAGGCGGGCGGCTTTCACCGGGTTTATCTCGCAGCGGGCTGGGGCGCATGGTTTAGCATGCTGTGGCAATTTTTGCCGCAACATTATGGCACCGGCTGCGCCGCTGTTCGCAGGCAAGCCCGCTCCCACAGGGATAGCGCATGGCTTGAGGCCGATGCGCTCGAGGTGGAGCTTGCCGGCGAATGGGCCGCACAGCGGCCCGTGGTGTCAGAAGTTGATGTTCAGCGCAGCGAACACCGCCCGGCCCGGCTGGTTATAGGTATTTGCGCCCGAAGTACTGGCGTTGCCGCCACGCAAGATCTGCTTGTCGAACACGTTGTTCACCCCCACCCGCACGTCGTAGTTGGCGTTGAACTTGTACCCGGCGCTCACATCCACCAGCCCGTAGGCTTCCACATCCTGTTGCGCCGCCTTGTCGTAGGCTTGCTGGGTACGGTCGTTGTAGGTCGGCGACTTCTGCTTGCCGAAGTAAGTACCCGCCACCTGGAACGACAGCTTGTCGGTAGCGCGCCAGTCGAGGGTGGTGTTGACAGTGTATTCCGGGATCACCGACAGCGGCTCGCCGGTCTCGCGGTTGTCGTTGTCGAGCATCCAGGTCAGGTTGGTGTTCCAGTCCAGGGCCGGTGTCAGCTCGATGAACAGGTTGCCTTCGATGCCTTCCACCCGCGCCTTGCCGGCGTTGTCCCACTGGGTCACGCGGCTGCCAGTGCCGATGGTGTACAGCACATCGGTATCACCGATGATCTTGTTCTTGTAGTCGTTGCGAAAGTACGTGGCACTGGTGCGCCAGGTACCACGGTCGTAGAGCAGGCCGATTTCCTTGTTGACGCTGATCTCGGGCTTGAGGTCGGCGTTGCCCTGCAGGTAGCAGCCACCGTTGTTGGCCTGCTGCACACTGCAACCGTTGCCACGGCTGTACAGCAAGTAGTTGGGGTTGGACTGGTACAGGTTCGGGGTTTTGTAGGCGCGCGCGATGCCGCCTTTGACCGACAGCGCTTCGGTCAGCTTATGCGACAGGTTAAGGCTGGGGCTGAAGTTGTCGCCGAAGGTTTCGTGGTGATCAAAGCGCAGGCCCGGGGTAATGGTGGTGTCACCGACTATGATGTTGTCCTCGACGAACAGCGCATAGCTGCGGGCGGTCGTCTTCGAGCTGCTGCGGTCGAAACCGACCAGCCCGTCATTACCCGTGGGGTCCGAGCTTTGCGGGCGCAGCGAGCCCTGGTCATTGAGCGCCTCGTACAGGTATTCGCCACCCAGGGTCAGCACATGCTCGGTGCTGCCCATGGCGAATGGCAGGTTCACCTCACTGCTCAGGCGTGTGTTGCGCAAGCGCGACATCGCGGCGCCTTCGGCGTTGGGGGCACCTTCGGTGCGGCCTGCCAGGCCCTCGTTGAGGCGCCAGTTACGCACGTACTCGTAGGCCAGCACGGTCTTGCTGGTACCCCAGGTGAAATCGCCCAGATGGGTCAGGTCGTAGGTACTGCGCTGCATCACATTGGTTTCATGGCCATACAGGCTGGACACGAACTCGACGTCGCCACCGCCGTTACTGTTCATGGTGTCGCCAGCAAAGATATTGCCCTGGCGGCTGTAGCCGACGCTGGCCTCGAGGCGGTGCTCGTCGTTCAGCTTCCAGCTCAGCAGGCCATTGATGTCCTTGTTGCGCACCCCTTCGCGGCCCGCCACCAGCGCGCTGGTGGCATGCCCGGCGTTGATGTCCAGGTCGTCGGCATCGGTCTTGGCCAGGCCGCCGTACAGGCGGAAACCGAGGTTATCGGTCAGGCCGCCACCCAGGTTGAAGTTGGCCCGGCGGCTGGCGCCCTCGGCACTGTCTTCCGGCAACTGGGTGTACAGGCTGACGCTACCCTTGAGTGCGTCGGTGGGGCGCTTGGTGATGATGTTGACCACCCCGCCCATGGCGCCGGAGCCGTAGCGTGCGGCCGCCGGGCCACGCAGGATCTCGATGCGCTCGACCGCTTCGGCCGGTACCCAGTTGGTTTCACCGCGGGTATCGCGGTCGCCGTTCCAGCCATAGCGCACGGCATTGCGTGCGCTGGATGGCTTGCCGTCGATGAGGATCAGGGTGTTTTCCGGACCCATGCCGCGCAGGTCGATCTGCCGGTTGTTGCCCCGCGCGCCGCTGGCGCTGTTGCCGGTCAGGTTGACCCCGGGTTCGCGGCGAATGATGTCGGACAGGTCATTGGCCGGCGGGTGGCGCTTGATGTCTTCGGCGGTGATGATCGACGTGCCCAGGGCCTGGCGTGCCTCGCGCTCGGCGGTGACCAGGGTGTCCTCGATCACCAGCGCGTTGTCGGCAACCGGCATCTCCAGCACCTCACCCGTGCGCTTTTCTTCCGCCTGAGCCGCGCTGGCCACCAAGACCGGTGACGCCAGCGCAACGAACGCCAGGGCCAGGCTGTTGGGTGAAGTCTTGCACTGCATGGGTACATCTCCTGCGATTCATGAGCGAAACGGCACATCCCTGTCGGAAACCGGGGGCCCTCGCCCACCGGCCTCGCAAACACAGTTTGATGGCCAACAGGGATGGTAAATATAGAGATTCACAAATGAGTTTGAATCTTATTTACGAAGTTTACATGTTTGTCGTGAAACTTTGCCGACAAGATTGCGTTGCTGGCACATAGCCCCTTGAATCAGCGGGGCCCCTGTGGGAGCGGGCCGCTTGCGAATTCAGTTCTCTACGCGACAGCGCAGCCCAAAGGGCTGGGCAATCTCCCACAGTTTCGAAGGTAGCCTTCTGCCGAGTCCCCCCTGATGCGCAGCCACGAAGAATGCCGCCCCACGAACACCACCAGGCCCGTGGTGAAGATCCCTCGCAGCGTCTGGGCGTTGGGCTTCGTGTCGATTTTCATGGACATTTCCTCGGAAATGATTCACGCCCTGCTACCGCTGTACATGGTCACCGTGCTCGGCACCTCGGTAGTGGCGGTGGGCTTTATCGAAGGCATCGCCGAGGCGACTGCCTCGATCACCAAGGTTTTCTCCGGCGCCCTCAGCGACCGTCTGGGCAAGCGCAAGCTGCTTACGGTTCTGGGCTATGGCCTGGGGGCGCTGAGCAAACCCGTGTTCCCCATGGCCTCCGGGCTGGAGTGGCTGACCGCGGCACGCTTCGTCGACCGGGTCGGCAAGGGTATTCGTGGGGCGCCGCGCGACGCACTGGTGGCGGATGTCACGCCCGCTGAACTGCGTGGTGCAGCCTTCGGCCTGCGCCAGGCGCTGGACACCGTGGGCGCCTTCCTTGGGCCGTTGCTGGCGATCCTGTTGATGTGGCTGACCGCAAGCCATTTCCAGACGGTGTTCTGGGTGGCGGTGATCCCGGCGTTCGTGGCGGTGTACATCCTCATCGCCTTCGTGCGCGAACCTGAAACGCCGGCCACCGCCCGGCCGGTACGCTCACCGTTGGCAGTACACGAACTGGCTCGCCTGGGCCCGGCCTACTGGCGGTTGATCGGCCTGGCCACGCTGTTCACCCTCGCCCGCTTCAGCGAGGCGTTTCTGCTGTTACGCGCCCAGGACATGGGCCTGGCGCCGCTGTGGGCGCCGGCAGCGCTGGTGCTCATGGCCTTGGCCTACTCGCTGTCAGCCTACCCCGCCGGGGCGCTGTCGGACCGCGTAGGCCGCCGTGGCGTGCTGATGACCGGGCTGGGGCTGCTGGTCACCGCCGACCTGCTGCTGGCCCTGCTGCCGGGCTGGGCCGGGCTGGCCATGGGGGTGGCCGCCTGGGGCCTGCACCTGGGCTTCAGCCAAGGCATCTTTGCCGCCATGATCGCCGACAGCGCCCCCGTCGACCTGCGCGGTACGGCCTTCGGCCTGTTCAACCTGCTGACCGGGGTGGCGCTGCTGGTGGCCAGCGTAGTGGCCGGGCTGCTGTGGGACGGGGCCGGTTTTCAGGCGACATTCCTGCTTGGCGCAGCATGTGCCGGCGGCACCTTGGTCGGGGTCGCATTGCTCAGATCAGGCCCGACCACCGGCAAGCCGAACTAGACCAGCGCTGGCTGCTGTTCCAGTAACGACCAGCCGCCATGCCCATCCACCTCCAGCCGGTGGGTATGGAACCCTGCCAGTGTGCTGCGGTGCCCGACACTGACCAGCAGCGCACCCGGCATTTCCGTGCGCAACAGCGAATACAGAGCATGCTCCAGCCCTTCGTCCATGGCCGAGGTGGACTCGTCAAGAAACACCACCTGAGGCCGGTTGAACAGCACCCGGGCAAACGCCAGGCGCTGCTGTTCACCGACCGAGAGAATGTGTGACCAGTCACAACTGACGTCCAGCCGCTCGGCCAGGTGGGCCAGGTTGACCTGACGCAAGGCCTGCTGCATCCGCGTTTCGTCCTCAGGCTTGCTCGCCGCCGGGTAGGCGATGACGGTGCGCAGATCGCCCAGCGGCAGGTACGGCCGCTGCGACAGGAACAGCGCCTGGTGGCCCAGCGGCCGCCTGACCTCACCCTCGGCATACGGCCAGAGGCCCGCCAGCGCGCGCAGCAGCGTGGTTTTGCCGCTGCCCGACGGGCCCTTGATCAACAGCGCCTGGCCGGCGTGCAGGTCAAGGTCCAGGTCGGCGATAAGCGCATGCCCGTCCGGGCGCAGCACCTGCAGGCGGCTGATCGCCAAGGCATGCGCCTGGTCCTCGGTGATGACACGTGGCAAAGCGCTCGCCTGCTCGTTGGCATCGAGGAACCCGGTCAGACGGTCGAGGGTGGCCCGGTACTGGGCAAACGCATCATACGACTCGCGGAAGAACGACAACGAATCCTGCACCTGGCCAAAGGCCTGGGAAGTCTGCATGACATCGCCCAGCTTGATCGCCCCACTGAAGAAGCGCGGCGCCTGGAGAATGAACGGGAACACCACCGCAACCTGGCTCACGCCCAGGTTGAAACCACTGAATTTCAGGTTTCGGTACACCAGCGCCCAGGCATTTACGATCAAGGCACCAAAGCGACCCAGCAAGGTGCTCCGCTCGACCTGCGTGCCTTGGTAGAAGGCAATGTTCTCGGCGTTCTCGCGCAGGCGCATCAGCGCGTAACGGAAGTTGGCGGTGAGCTTTTCGTTGAGGAAGTTCAGGCGGATCAGCGGTCGCCCGAGGCGGAAGGCGATCCAGGTGGCGACGATGACATACAGGTACACGGCAAACACCATCGCCCGGGGTATCTCCACACCGGCGACAGCCAGCGGTGCCGACAGCCCCCAGAGGATCCCGGTGAACGCCACCAGCGACACCAGCGCGCTGACTGCACCCAGGGCGAGGGTCACCGAATTGCTGACAAAGGCGTTGACGTCCAGTTCGATACGTTGGTCGGGGTTGTCCACCGGCTCGGCCAGGAACTGGCCACGGTAGTAGGCATCGCCGTGCATCCAGTCGTGGGTCAGGCGCTCGGTCAGCCAGACCCGCCACTGGATGCTGAAGGCCTGGCTTACATAGAAGGTGAACAGCGAACGCAACACGTGGATGGTGGCCAATACCGCGAAGACGCCGAGCAGGTACCAGAATGCGGCTTGATCAAGGCCCTGCAAGGCGCTGTAGAAGCCGTTGTACCAGAACGAGAACAGCACGTTCAGGCGCACCGAGAATAGCGTCAGTACCAGCAGCAGGGCGAACACCAGTAACGGCCGCCAACTACGCCTGAAACTGAAATAGGGCCCGGCAAGCTGCCAGAACTGGCTACCCCAGCGCGTACAACGTACGGCCAGTGTGGCGGCTGCAGTGAAGCAGACAAGGGTGATGAACGAGGCGATTGCCAGCCAGCTCAGGCTCTCTTGCAGGGCCTGGTGCCAGTTCATTTCCATGATGAGTATCCGTGCTGAGTATTTCCGCGAGCGTAGCATTGACCTGTGATTCGTCAGGCATAAATGACGCACATTTCATGAATGCCTCCGGGAGCTACGCGGGCCCTGTGGGAGCGGCTTTAGCCGCGAAGAATCCAACGCGGTGCATGGCACCGGCTGTGCCGGTGTTCGCGGCTAAAGCCGCTCCCACAGGGGGCGCGTATGCCCGGGAGTTTTTGCGCCACAAAGACAAAACCCCTACCTGCAGGCGCAGATAGGGGTTTTGCGAAATGAATCTTGACGATGACCTACTCTCACATGGGGAAACCCCACACTACCATCGGCGATGCATCGTTTCACTGCTGAGTTCGGGATGGGATCAGGTGGTTCCAATGCTCTATGGTCGTCAAGAAATTCTGTTGCCAGAATGTCCAGATGGACAGCCCAGCGAATCCGGATATGTGATTTTGTGAAGTTGCGAACTTTCGGTTCTTTCGTCTTCACCACCGCAATCTGCGCTAGCAAATTGCTTGGGTGTTATATGGTCAAGCCTCACGGGCAATTAGTATTGGTTAGCTCAACGCCTCACAGCGCTTACACACCCAACCTATCAACGTCGTAGTCTTCGACGGCCCTTCAGGGGATTCAAGATCCCAGTGAGATCTCATCTTGAGGCAAGTTTCCCGCTTAGATGCTTTCAGCGGTTATCTCTTCCGAACATAGCTACCCGGCAATGCCACTGGCGTGACAACCGGAACACCAGAGGTTCGTCCACTCCGGTCCTCTCGTACTAGGAGCAGCCCCTCTCAAATCTCAAACGTCCACGGCAGATAGGGACCGAACTGTCTCACGACGTTCTAAACCCAGCTCGCGTACCACTTTAAATGGCGAACAGCCATACCCTTGGGACCGGCTTCAGCCCCAGGATGTGATGAGCCGACATCGAGGTGCCAAACACCGCCGTCGATATGAACTCTTGGGCGGTATCAGCCTGTTATCCCCGGAGTACCTTTTATCCGTTGAGCGATGGCCCTTCCATACAGAACCACCGGATCACTAAGACCTACTTTCGTACCTGCTCGACGTGTTTGTCTCGCAGTCAAGCGCGCTTTTGCCTTTATACTCTACGACCGATTTCCGACCGGTCTGAGCGCACCTTCGTACTCCTCCGTTACTCTTTGGGAGGAGACCGCCCCAGTCAAACTACCCACCATACACTGTCCTCGATCCGGATAACGGACCTAAGTTAGAACCTCAAAGTTGCCAGGGTGGTATTTCAAGGATGGCTCCATGAGAACTGGCGTCCCCACTTCAAAGCCTCCCACCTATCCTACACAAGCAAATTCAAAGTCCAGTGCAAAGCTATAGTAAAGGTTCACGGGGTCTTTCCGTCTAGCCGCGGATACACTGCATCTTCACAGCGATTTCAATTTCACTGAGTCTCGGGTGGAGACAGCGCCGCCATCGTTACGCCATTCGTGCAGGTCGGAACTTACCCGACAAGGAATTTCGCTACCTTAGGACCGTTATAGTTACGGCCGCCGTTTACCGGGGCTTCGATCAAGAGCTTCGCTTGCGCTAACCCCATCAATTAACCTTCCGGCACCGGGCAGGCGTCACACCCTATACGTCCACTTTCGTGTTTGCAGAGTGCTGTGTTTTTAATAAACAGTCGCAGCGGCCTGGTATCTTCGACCGGCATGGGCTTACGGAGCAAGTCCTTCACCCTCGCCGGCGCACCTTCTCCCGAAGTTACGGTGCCATTTTGCCTAGTTCCTTCACCCGAGTTCTCTCAAGCGCCTTGGTATTCTCTACCTAACCACCTGTGTCGGTTTGGGGTACGGTTCCCAGTTATCTGAAGCTTAGGAGCTTTTCTTGGAAGCATGGTATCAACCACTTCGTCGCCTAAAGGCAACTCGTCATCAGCTCTCGGCCTTGAAATCCCGGATTTGCCTAAGATTTCAGCCTACCACCTTAAACCTGGACAACCAACGCCAGGCTGGCCTAACCTTCTCCGTCCCTCCATCGCAATAACTGGAAGTACAGGAATATTAACCTGTTTTCCATCGACTACGCTTTTCAGCCTCGCCTTAGGGACCGACTAACCCTGCGTCGATTAACGTTGCGCAGGAAACCTTGGTCTTTCGGCGTGCGAGTTTTTCACTCGCATTGTCGTTACTCATGTCAGCATTCGCACTTCTGATACCTCCAGCAAGCTTCTCAACTCACCTTCACAGGCTTACAGAACGCTCCTCTACCGCGTCATCAAAGATGACACCCGTAGCTTCGGTGCATGGTTTGAGCCCCGTTACATCTTCCGCGCAGGCCGACTCGACTAGTGAGCTATTACGCTTTCTTTAAAGGGTGGCTGCTTCTAAGCCAACCTCCTAGCTGTCTAAGCCTTCCCACATCGTTTCCCACTTAACCATGACTTTGGGACCTTAGCTGACGGTCTGGGTTGTTTCCCTTTTCACGACGGACGTTAGCACCCGCCGTGTGTCTCCCATGCTCGGCACTTCCAGGTATTCGGAGTTTGCATCGGTTTGGTAAGTCGGGATGACCCCTAGCCGAAACAGTGCTCTACCCCCTGGAGTGATACATGAGGCGCTACCTAAATAGCTTTCGAGGAGAACCAGCTATCTCCGAGCTTGATTAGCCTTTCACTCCGATCCACAGGTCATCCGCTAACTTTTCAACGGTAGTCGGTTCGGTCCTCCAGTCAGTGTTACCTAACCTTCAACCTGCCCATGGATAGATCGCCCGGTTTCGGGTCTATACCCAGCGACTAAACGCCCTATTAAGACTCGCTTTCGCTACGCCTCCCCTATTCGGTTAAGCTCGCCACTGAATATAAGTCGCTGACCCATTATACAAAAGGTACGCAGTCACCTAACAAAGTAGGCTCCCACTGCTTGTACGCATACGGTTTCAGGTTCTATTTCACTCCCCTCTCCGGGGTTCTTTTCGCCTTTCCCTCACGGTACTGGTTCACTATCGGTCAGTCAGTAGTATTTAGCCTTGGAGGATGGTCCCCCCATATTCAGACAAAGTTTCTCGTGCTCCGTCCTACTCGATTTCATTGACAAGAGATTTTCGTGTACGGGGCTATCACCCACTATGGCCGCACTTTCCAGAGCGTTCCACTAATCTCAAATCAACTTAAGGGCTGGTCCCCGTTCGCTCGCCACTACTAAGGGAATCTCGGTTGATTTCTTTTCCTCAGGGTACTTAGATGTTTCAGTTCCCCTGGTTCGCCTCTTGCACCTATGTATTCAGTACAAGATACTCAGCTTGTGCTGAGTGGGTTCCCCCATTCAGAGATCTCTGGATCACAGTCTGTTTGCCGACTCCCCAAAGCTTATCGCAGGCTACCACGTCTTTCATCGCCTCTGACTGCCAAGGCATCCACCGTATGCGCTTCTTCACTTGACCATATAACCCCAAGCAATCTGGTTATACTGTGAAGACGACATTCGCCGAAAATTCGCATGTTGCTCTTTCGAGCAGAACTCACAAATTTTACCTTAGCCTGATTAACCAGCAGTGAAACTGGCCATCAGTCTATATCTATCACATATCCGAATTTTTAAAGAACGATCTGACAAAAGTCAGAAATCAACATTCGAAGCGAATGCTCATTTCTGAGTTTGATCAAGTAAAGCAAGTGGTGGAGCCAAGCGGGATCGAACCGCTGACCTCCTGCGTGCAAGGCAGGCGCTCTCCCAGCTGAGCTATGGCCCCGCATATTGGTAGGTCTGGGCAGATTTGAACTGCCGACCTCACCCTTATCAGGGGTGCGCTCTAACCAACTGAGCTACAGACCTATATAGGGTCTTGATCGTCTTCAACCATGAATCAAGCAATTCGTGTGGGAGCTCATCAGCAGGCTGATGTCGTCGATTAAGGAGGTGATCCAGCCGCAGGTTCCCCTACGGCTACCTTGTTACGACTTCACCCCAGTCATGAATCACACCGTGGTAACCGTCCCCCCGAAGGTTAGACTAGCTACTTCTGGTGCAACCCACTCCCATGGTGTGACGGGCGGTGTGTACAAGGCCCGGGAACGTATTCACCGCGACATTCTGATTCGCGATTACTAGCGATTCCGACTTCACGCAGTCGAGTTGCAGACTGCGATCCGGACTACGATCGGTTTTGTGAGATTAGCTCCACCTCGCGGCTTGGCAACCCTCTGTACCGACCATTGTAGCACGTGTGTAGCCCAGGCCGTAAGGGCCATGATGACTTGACGTCATCCCCACCTTCCTCCGGTTTGTCACCGGCAGTCTCCTTAGAGTGCCCACCATAACGTGCTGGTAACTAAGGACAAGGGTTGCGCTCGTTACGGGACTTAACCCAACATCTCACGACACGAGCTGACGACAGCCATGCAGCACCTGTGTCAGAGTTCCCGAAGGCACCAATCCATCTCTGGAAAGTTCTCTGCATGTCAAGGCCTGGTAAGGTTCTTCGCGTTGCTTCGAATTAAACCACATGCTCCACCGCTTGTGCGGGCCCCCGTCAATTCATTTGAGTTTTAACCTTGCGGCCGTACTCCCCAGGCGGTCAACTTAATGCGTTAGCTGCGCCACTAAAATCTCAAGGATTCCAACGGCTAGTTGACATCGTTTACGGCGTGGACTACCAGGGTATCTAATCCTGTTTGCTCCCCACGCTTTCGCACCTCAGTGTCAGTATCAGTCCAGGTGGTCGCCTTCGCCACTGGTGTTCCTTCCTATATCTACGCATTTCACCGCTACACAGGAAATTCCACCACCCTCTACCGTACTCTAGCTCGCCAGTTTTGGATGCAGTTCCCAGGTTGAGCCCGGGGCTTTCACATCCAACTTAACGAACCACCTACGCGCGCTTTACGCCCAGTAATTCCGATTAACGCTTGCACCCTCTGTATTACCGCGGCTGCTGGCACAGAGTTAGCCGGTGCTTATTCTGTCGGTAACGTCAAAACAGCAAGGTATTAACTTACTGCCCTTCCTCCCAACTTAAAGTGCTTTACAATCCGAAGACCTTCTTCACACACGCGGCATGGCTGGATCAGGCTTTCGCCCATTGTCCAATATTCCCCACTGCTGCCTCCCGTAGGAGTCTGGACCGTGTCTCAGTTCCAGTGTGACTGATCATCCTCTCAGACCAGTTACGGATCGTCGCCTTGGTGAGCCATTACCCCACCAACTAGCTAATCCGACCTAGGCTCATCTGATAGCGCAAGGCCCGAAGGTCCCCTGCTTTCTCCCGTAGGACGTATGCGGTATTAGCGTTCCTTTCGAAACGTTGTCCCCCACTACCAGGCAGATTCCTAGGCATTACTCACCCGTCCGCCGCTGAATCAAGGAGCAAGCTCCCGTCATCCGCTCGACTTGCATGTGTTAGGCCTGCCGCCAGCGTTCAATCTGAGCCATGATCAAACTCTTCAGTTCAATACTGCTTGGGTTTTTAAGAAACCCTAAACTTGGCTCAGCAATCTCAAATGACTATGTGATTTCTCGCATGGTCACTTGTGATGCTGATAATCTTTGTGACTATCAGTCCGTACTCACAAGCACCCACACGAATTGCTTGATTCGATTTGTTAAAGAGCGTTTGGTCAAGAGCTTTTCGTCTCAACCGAGGCGCGCATTCTACGCTTTCCTCATTTACTGTCAAGCGTTTATTTTGAAGTTTTTTGCGAGAAACTCGTTTGGCTTCAAACACTTGACTCAACAGGGTGGCTGGCTTTGCTTCGCTACCGTGTTGGAGTGGTGCGCATTATAGGGCGGCTTTTCAGGAGGTCAACCTTTAATTTCAATAATTTAGAATGTTTTTGGAGAAGACCGCATCAGGGCCGCCAGGTGCTCGCCACAACACCTTCTGCGCCTATGAGATCGAGCGCCGAAATAACAACGCCGGGCACCTTGCCCCCACGCGCCGTAATTGCGCACTATATTGCTCACCCCAACCCCACTCAAGGATCGCCGCACAGAAATGAACACCCAGCCCCGCAGCCTGGCCGCTACCCTCTTCCCGATCGGCCTGCTGCTCATCGCCATGGCATCGATACAGTCTGGTGCCTCCCTGGCGAAAAGCATGTTCCCCCTCGTCGGCGCCCAAGGCACCACCACCCTGCGCCTGATCTTCGCCAGCATCATCATGCTGCTGATACTGCGCCCGTGGCGTGTACGCATGACCACCAACACCCTGCGCAACGTCATCATCTATGGCATGGCGCTGGGTGGCATGAACTTCCTCTTCTATATGGCTCTGCAAACAGTACCGATCGGCATTGCCGTGGCACTGGAGTTCACCGGCCCGCTGGCCGTGGCGATCTTCTCCTCGCGCCGGCCGATCGACTTCCTGTGGATTGCCCTGGCCATCGTCGGCCTGCTGCTGTTGCTGCCTGCCGGCCATGGCGGGCAGGCCCTCGACCCGGTCGGCGCCGCCTTTGCCCTGGGCGCAGGGGTGTGCTGGGCGCTGTACATCCTGTTCGGCCAGCGCGCCGGGGCCGAGCACGGTATCCAGAGCGCCGCCCTGGGCGTCGTGGTCGCCGCACTGTTCGTTGCCCCCATCGGTATCGCCCACGCCGGCAGCGCATTGCTCACGCCCGCCCTGATCCCCATGGCCCTAGGCGTCGCAGTGCTGTCCACTGCCCTGCCCTACAGCCTGGAAATGGTTGCCCTCACGCGCATCCCGGCACGCACCTTCGGCACCCTCATGAGCATCGAACCCGCATTTGGTGCACTGTCTGGTCTGCTGTTCCTGGGCGAGGTGCTGACGTTCACCCAGTGGCTGGCTATCCTGGCGATCATAACCGCGTCGGTCGGCACCACCCTGTCCATGCGCACGGAACCCAGCCCGGCCGTCGCAGCAGACTGATATGAGAAATATTTTCATTTGAGACAGGATTAGTGATTGTAGCGGCCCGCCTCGCTGATTAAGCTGTCACCGAATCATCATCTTTGCGCTATCTACTGGACCGAACACGGACGCTGGGGAAATTTCAGGAAGAACCAAAGCGATAACGACGGGGCCAGACAGCGGATCCGCCCTGCATTTAAGGACAGGAATGAAACGTATTTTGCTCATCCTGGCCATCTTGGCTATTGCTGGATGTGCCGCCACGGCCAAGACCGAGGTCAAAAGGGGCAAGAAGGGCCTGCATATCAATTGCTCCGGCCTTTCTTCCTCATGGGACAACTGCTACAGCAAGGCCGCGAGTTCCTGCAGCACGCGCGGCTACCGGGTCATTGCACGCTCGGGCGATAGCGATGAAGAACCCGGTGACTATTTGTTCGGCATCAATCCGGCGGGTTACACCAGCCGCAGCATGATCGTCATCTGCAAGTAGGAAAAGGGCAGCTCGCAAGCTGCCCTTTTCATTTGCCTTACAACGGCGCAGTACGCGCCTGCAGCCAGGCCAGCGCTTCGCCCTTGAGCAAGGGCGCCAGGCGCTCGCGTACCATGGCGTGATAGCCGTTCAACCAGTCCAGCTCTTCCCTGGCCAGCAGCTCGGGCACCAGGCAGCGGGTGTCGATCGGGCACAGCGTCAGGGTCTCGAACTTCAGAAAGTCGCCGAAGGCGCTCTTGCCAGCCTCGCGATTGACCACCAGGTTCTCGATGCGCACACCCCACTGCCCTGGGCGATACGTACCCGGCTCGATGGAGCTGATCATGCCCACCTGCATCGCCGTCTGCGGCGTGGGTGCCGCCTGGTAGGCAATGACTTGCGGCCCCTCGTGCACGTTCATGAAGTACCCCACCCCATGCCCGGTACCGTGGCCGTAATCCACTTGGTCAGCCCAGATCGGTGCCCGGGCAATGGCGTCGAGCAACGGCGACAGCACGCCACGCGGGAAGGTGGCGCGCGACAGGGCGATCATGCCTTTGAGCACGCGCGTGCAATCCTGCTTCTGCGCAAGGCTGGGGTTGCCCACCGGCACCATGCGGGTGATGTCGGTGGTGCCGCCCAGGTATTGGCCGCCCGAATCGATCAGCAGCAAACCATCGCCCTCGATCACCGCATGCGACTGCTCGGTGGCACGGTAATGCGGCATCGCGCCATTGCCATTGAAGGCGGCAATGGTCGAGAAGCTCAGTGACACGAAGCCTGGGCGGCGGGCTCGCGCGGCACTCAGCCGCTCGTCGACCGTCAGCTCGGTAATCCGCTCCCGACCGAGGTTGGCCTCAAGCCAGGCGAAGAACTCGCACAGGGCCGCGCCGTCCTGCTCCATCACCTGGCGGATGTGCACCAGATCGTCATCACCTTTGCACGACTTGCTCAGGGTGCTGGGGTTGAGCCCCTCGACCAACTCTACCTCGGCCGGCAGGTTGTCGAGCAGGCCGCAGGTTACCCGGGCCGGGTCGACCAGCAATCGGCTGCCGGCCGGCATGGCACCAAGGGCCTTGCCGGCTTCGGCGTAGTCACGCACCTCGATACCGTCGACCGCCAGCACCTGGCGTAGATGGTCATCGAGCTTGTCCTGGCCAACGAACAGGATCGCCTGCTGCTGGCTGATCAGGGCAAAGGCCACGAACACCGGGTTGTAGGACACATCGCTGCCGCGCAGGTTGAACAGCCAGGCGATGTCATCCAGGGTGGCGATGAAGTGCCAGTCGGCGCCCTTGGCCTGCACGCTCTGGCGCAACTGCGCCAGTTTTTCCGCCCGGCTCACCGTGGCATGCGGTGGCAAATGCTGGTAGACCGTGTTGCCCGGCAGTGCCGGTCGCCCTTCCCAGACCTGGCTCAGCAGGTCCTTGTCAGTCACCAGTCGCGCCCCGCGCGCTTTCAGCCGGTCACCCAGCTGGCGCGCCGAAGCCAAGGCCATGACCGCACCATCTACCGCAACGTTGCCATTGGGCTCGACGTGATCGCCCAGCCACTCCAGCGCGCCAGGCTTGCCCGGCAACAGCTTCATCAACTCGATGCCACTGCCTGCCAACTCGCGCTCCGCCTGTTCCCAGTAGCGGCTATCGACCCACAACCCGGCAAAGCCAGCCGTGACCACCAGCGTGCCGACCGAGCCGTGGAAACCCGACAGCCACTGGCGCCCCTGCCAGTAACCGGGCAGGTATTCGGAAAGATGGGGGTCGGCCGAGGGTACCAGCAAGGCATCGATGCCCTCTGCGGCCATGACCTGGCGCACCTGCGCCAGGCGCTGCGGCACGCTTTGCCCAAGGGTGGTCTGAACGTTCATGCGCTCTCCTGCGGCTACATCACGGTTGATCCAGTGTGCCGATAATGGAACAGCCGCCCAAGCCCTGCAATCGTGGCGACCGCCACTCGGCATGCATTGCCCGCCACGCCCTGCGTAAAACAGACATTTCCTACAGCATGGCCAGGACCACCGATCAAGTTCCGCTGAACTTCCCCAAAGCACGGGCTTCACACACAGTACATTCATTACACACAGGCAAAAGACCATGCCCAATGCCTGCGCCCCTAAAAGCGGCGTGGTGCTGCTCGACACCCGCGCGCACACCCCTGACCACGAGCATGCCGTGCATCTGAAGCTTGCCGATGGCCTGGCCCGCCTGCTGGGCTGCCCGCACGTGCAACCCAGCCAGCCTCCGGGCGCCGCCGATGGCTACTACTACCTGCCTACCGAAACCCTGGTCGATCCCAAGCGCCATGCCGCCCTGGGCATCTGCAGCGAGCAAGACCTGTTCGGCGGGCTGGTCGCACACCCCTACATGGCGACCAAGGCAATCTCCCACCCGCTGCCGGCCGGAGCCAGTTTTCCGCCGGGCTGGACCGATGCCTTCGCCCGGCAAGCCAGCGACGCCCTGCTACGCGGCTACACCGTGTTCAGCAAGGCCGATGCGCGCACCGCCGCACAGCTGTTGCTGGCGGACGGCCCGTTGCGGATCAAGCCGGTACTGGCCTGTGCAGGCCGCGGGCAACAGGTCATCACCACGGTGGATGAACTGGAACCACTGCTGGCCCGCATGGATGACCAGGACCTTGCGCTATGGGGGCTGGTGCTCGAAGAAGACCTGAGCGAGGTGCAAACCTTCAGCGTCGGCCAGGTACGCGTCGCCGGCCTGACCTGCAGCTATCACGGCACCCAGCAACTGACCCGTGACCATCAGGGCACGCAAGTGTACGGCGGCTCCGACCTGGTGGTAGTACGCGGTGACTACCAGGCACTGCTGCAACTGCCGCTGGACGAGCCGCTGCGCCTGGCCATCAACCAGGCGATGGCCTACGAACAGGCCGCCGAACAGCACTTCCCCGGCTTCATCGCCTCACGACGCAACTACGACATCGCCCGCGGCATGAACCCTCTGGGTCGCCTGCGCAGCGGCGTACTCGAACAATCCTGGCGCCTGGGCGGCGCCAGCAGTGCCGAGCTGCTGGCCTTGCAGGCGTTTGCCGATGACCCGGCATTGCAACGGGTGCGTGCCTCCACCCATGAAGTGTTCGGCACCCCCGAACTGCCCGCTGACGCCACCCTCTTTTACCAAGGAAACGACAGTGAACTGGGACAACTCAGCAAATTTGCGCGGATTCGCGAACATGACCATTCAGAGTGAAACCGTTGAACTGCAGGTCGAGGATGACAGCATCGTCGGCACCTTGGTCAGCCCTGGCAGCAAGATGCCGGGCATCCTCTTCGTCCACGGCTGGGGTGGCAGCCAGCAACGCGACCTGGCCCGTGCCCGGCATATCACCGGGCTGGGCTGCGTGTGCATGACCTTCGACCTGCGCGGCCACGAAAAAACCGAAAGCCAACGGCTGACGGTGACACGCGAACAGAATCTGACCGACCTGCTGGTGGCCTACGACCGGCTGGTGAGCCACCCGGTCGTCGACCCCAGTGCCATCGCCATCATCGGCAGCAGTTATGGCGGCTACCTGGCCACCCTGCTGACCCGCGAGCGGCCGGTCAGATGGCTGGCCTTGCGGGTACCCGCCATGTACTGGGACGACGAATGGAACCTCCCCAAGCAAACCCTCGACCGGCAACGGCTGAACGCCTACCGCCAGCGCCCGCTCGGCCCGGGGGACAACCGCGCACTGGCGGCCTGTGCCGAGTTCGGTGGTGATGTACTGCTGGTAGAGTCCGAGCAAGACGACTACGTGCCGCACAGCACGCTGATGAGCTACCGCTCGGCATTCGTCAGTGCCCATTCGCTCACCCACCGCATCGTCGACGGTGCCGACCACGCGTTGTCCAGCGAAGAGAGCCAGAAAGCCTACAGCTCGATCCTGGCGGCATGGGTCAGCGAAATGGTCATTGGCGCGCGCCTGGACCGTTACCCGCACTACGCGCCCTGGTATGCCTGAGGCTAACCCACCTGGCAAAGCAGGCTGCCATCGGCGCCACGTACCAGGCTGCGCAGGGTCTGGTAGGCGGCAAAGTTGACGCTACGCGCCTGATGCTGGCCAAGCAGTTCAAGGAACGGCTCCTCGACGAAAAGCACCGCCGCCGCCGCCCACGCCTGGCGGGACTGCCATTGCAGGTACTGCAGCACCCGGCTGCCATCATCACTGGCCTGGATGCTGACACCCAGCAGGCCTTCGCAGCGCGCGGCCAGCTCTTCGCTGCGCGCCACCAGCGCCTGAGCCAACGCCTGCTGGCACCTGCCGGGCACTTCATATTCGATCATCTGGGTAAACCACAGGGGATGAGATGTTGCCGTCATGAAAGGTCTCCTGGCGACGGACGCATGCAGCGCGACGCCGAGCAGGGTAAAACCTCAAGTTATGTCAAGGTCAAGTGGTTTCCACCCCGGGAACGCCCCTCGCGCCCTAACCCGATACCGCGAAGCGCCGCCGGTAATCACTCGGGGTCAGACCGGTGATGCGCTGAAACACCTTGCGAAACGCACCCGGGTCCTGGTAACCGACGCCCCAGGCAATCTGCTCGACATTGCGCCGGGTAAACTCCAGCAAGCGGCACGCCCGCCCCACCCTCACCTGCTGGCAGTACTCGGTCGGCCGTAGCCCCGTGGCAGCACGAAAACGCCGCAGGAAGGTGCGTTCCTCCAGCCCCGCGCATGCGGCCATGCTGGCCAGGTCGGCATCCTGCCCTCCGTTGCCCTGCAACCAGTGCTGCACTTTCAGCACAGCCTCATCGCCATGGTCCAGGCGCGGGTTGAACACGGCACCGGGCAGCGGCGCCGCGACCGGATCGACCGCCAGGTAGCGGGCAGTTTCCCGCGCCACCGTCGCCCCCATGAAGCGCTCCAGCAAGCGCAAGCCCAGCTCGGTCCAGGCCATCAACCCGGCCGAGGTGACGATGTCTCCATCGTCCAGCAACGGTTGCTGGGCCTCGACCCGCACGCGGGGAAAACGCTGGGCAAGCGAATGCACGTAGTTCCAGTGGGTACAGGCCGGGCGCCCGTCGAGCAGGCCACTGGCGGCGATGAAGAACACCCCGATGCACACCGATGCCAGCACCGTTCCGTGCCCGTGCAACTGGCACAACGACGCGCGATGGCGCTCAAGCAGCTCACCCTGGGGTGCCGACTCCAGGCTCGGCGGAATGATCAGTACCCGCAGCTCGGACGCGACGGCAGGTGGGCTCTCTGGGGCAGGCTGCAACTGCCCCGCCTCGTCTGCCTGCCAGAAGCTGATACGCACCGCTGGCAACTCGATGGCCCCCAGTTCGGCAGCCACCCGGTTGGCCACCAGGAACAGGTCGGCCAGCCCATGCACGGCAGCACGTTGCGCACCGGGGTACAGCAGCAGGCCGATGTCCAGTCTGGCAGGGTTGTCAGTTTTTGCCCGCATAGTGTCGTTCGCGCCAATCCTCAGGTCAGTGCGCACAGCCTATAACTAACGTCATCCAACGACCACTGCCACAGGAGGCAGCATGAGCAAGCAGGCGCTGATCATCATCGACATCCAGAACGACTACTTCCCGGGCGGCAAATGGACCCTCGATGGCGCCGAGCAGGCGGCTGACAATGCCGCCCGCCTGCTGGCGGCGGCGCGTCAAAGGGGCGATCTGGTAGTGCATGTGCGCCATGAGTTCGACAGCGCCGATGCGCCGTTCTTCGCGCCAGGCTCGCAGGGTGCGGCCATCCACGCCAAGGTCGAGCCGGTGGCGGGCGAGCCAGTGGTCCTCAAGCACAAGGTCAACGCCTTCCTCGGCACAGACCTTGAGCACACGCTGGACCGGCATGGCGTCGAAGCCCTGACCATCGTCGGCAGCATGAGCCACATGTGCGTTGACGCCGCCACCCGCGCCGCGGCCGACCTGGGTTATGACGTGACCGTGGCGCACGATGCCTGTGCCACCCTGCCACTGGAGTTCGATGGCAAGCGGGTGCCGGCGGCGCAGGTGCATGATTCAGTGATGGCAGCGTTGGCGTTTGCCTATGCCAAGGTGGTCAGGACCGATGAGTTGCTGAATAGCTGATCAGTGGAATTTGGGGCCGCTACGCGCCCCATCGCGACGCAAGGCCGCTCCCACAGGTACCGTGCCAGACATCAGATTTGCGCGGCACCTGTGGGAGCGGCCTTGCGTCGCGATGGGCTGCGCAGCAGCCCCAAAACCGGCTACCTCAAATCACCACATTGCGCACAAACCGCACCGCCTCCGCCCCATCGTTGCGATACGCATATCGGCAATTGCTGGGAAACACATGGAACTGCCCGACCTGCAGGCGATGCTCGGCCCCTTCGATAATCAGCGTCAGTTGCCCTTGCGCTACGTAGATCTGCTCGCTCCAGCCTTCGGCATCAGCCTCGCTGGAATAGCACTCGCCTGGCGCCAACGTCCACTCCCACAGCTCCACCTCGCGTCGCGCCACACTGCTGCCCAGCAGCACCGCCCGGCTCTGCGGGTGCTCACCGGCCCAGGCCAGCTCTTCGATACGCCCGGGGTCGCGCTGGTCAGGCGCCTGGATCAGGGTACTGAAAGCCACGCCCAAGGCTTCGGCAATCAGGTCAAGGGTGGTCAGGCTGACATTCCTTTCGCCCGCTTCGATCGCCACCAGCATGCGCCGGCTGACCCCGGAGCGTTCGGCCAGCGCCGTCTGGCTCATGCCCGCAGCGTTGCGCAGGCTGCGTACATTGAAGCTGACATGTTGCAGCACCGATGCCCGGTGCGAGGAATCATTGTGCACTATATTGCTCACTGGTCGATATTGCGCAGTATACTGCCCACTTTGCGGCGATTGTGCGCCGCCCCCTTCGAGTGCGCAAGACCATGAACCAGCCCAGCAGCAAGCCGACCCCTGCCATTACCTTTCGCCTGAGCAAGGCCGAACTTGTACTGGTTTTCATCACCATGCTGTGGGGCGGCACCTTCCTGCTGGTGCATAACGTGATGACCGTCAGCGGCCCGATGTTCTTCGTCGGCCTGCGCTTCGCTGCAGCCGCCCTGTTCGTTGGTGTGGTCTCGGCGCGGGCGCTGCCAGGGCTGACCTTCACCGAGCTGAAAGCCGGCATGCTGATCGGCGTGTCGATCATGCTCGGCTACGGCCTGCAGACCATGGGCCTGCAAACCATCAGCAGCAGCCAGTCGGCGTTCATCACCGCACTGTACGTGCCGTTCGTGCCGCTGTTGCAGTGGCTGGTACTGGGCCGGCGCCCCGGCCTGATGCCCAGTATCGGTATCGGCCTGGCGTTCATCGGCCTGATGCTGCTGGCCGGGCCGGAGGGCGGCAGCCTGCACTTCAGCGAGGGCGAGTTGGTGACCCTGGTCAGCGCCGTGGCCATCGCCGGCGAAATCATCCTGATCAGCCGCTACGCCGGCCAGGTCGATGTGCGCCGGGTCACCGTGGTGCAACTGGCAACCGCCTCGCTGCTGGCGTTCCTGATGATCGTGCCGACCCAGGAGCGCCTGCCCGACTTTTCCTGGCTGCTGCTGGCCAGCGCCGTGGGCCTGGGCGCCATGAGCGCGGTGATCCAGGTGGCAATGAACTGGGCGCAGAAGTCGGTCTCGCCCACCCGCGCCACCCTCATCTATGCCGGTGAACCGGTGTGGGCCGGGATCGTCGGGCGCATCGCCGGTGAGCGCTTGCCGGGCGTGGCACTGCTCGGTGGCTTGCTGATCGTGATCGCGGTGGTGGTCAGCGAACTCAAGGTGCGCCGCCCGCGCGAAGCGACCGAAACACCAGAAGTGCAGGATGAAGGCGAACGCCAGGCCGGCCTGTAAAGCCGCCAACTGCGGCTATGCTTTGTAAAAAACTGTTATAAAAAAACAGCTTGTCACAGCCTGTTTGTAGGATTCTGCGACAGCTTGCGTGTTGGTGATCACCCCCTCGACACGTATGATTCTTTGCAAACTTCTCCAGAATAGAACGCTATGTCATTGATAGTGCTATTGCTTCTGCCGTTCGTGGGCAGTTGCCTGGCAGCCGTGCTGCCGCACAACGCACGTAACGCGGAGTCCATTCTCGCCGGGCTCGTGGCCCTGGTCGGCACTGTCCAGGTAGCACTGCTGTACCCTCAGGTTGCCCACGGTGGCGTAATTCGCGAAGAGTTCCTCTGGCTGCCCAGCCTGGGGCTGAACCTGGTGTTGCGCATGGACGGCTTCGCCTGGCTGTTCTCGCTGCTGGTGCTGGGCATCGGTGCGCTGGTGTCGCTGTATGCTCGCTACTACATGTCGCCGCAAGACCCGGTACCGCGCTTCTTCGCCTTCTTCCTCGCCTTCATGGGCGCCATGCTCGGCCTGGTGATCTCCGGCAACCTGATCCAGCTGGTGTTCTTCTGGGAACTCACCAGCCTGTTCTCCTTCCTGCTGATCGGCTACTGGCACCACCGTGCCGACGCCCGCCGCGGCGCCTACATGGCGCTGATGGTCACGGGCGCAGGCGGTTTGTGCCTGCTGGTGGGTGCCCTGCTGCTCGGCCATGTGGTCGGCAGCTACGACCTGGACAAGGTCCTGGCTGCCGGCAACACCATTCGCCAGCATGCACTGTACCCGGTGCTGCTGCCGCTGATCCTCATCGGCGCCCTGAGCAAGAGCGCACAATTCCCCTTCCAGTTCTGGCTGCCCCACGCCATGGCGGCCCCCACCCCGGTATCGGCTTACCTGCACTCGGCGACCATGGTCAAGGCCGGGGTATTCCTGCTGGCGCGGCTATGGCCGGTGCTGTCGGGTAGCGAGGAGTGGTTCTGGATCGTCGGCGGTGCCGGCGCCCTCACCCTGCTGCTCGGCGCCTTCGCCGCCATGTTCCAGAACGACCTCAAGGGCCTGCTGGCGTACTCGACCATCAGCCACCTGGGCCTGATTACCCTGCTGCTGGGCCTGAACAGCCCGCTGGCTGCCGTCGCCGCGGTGTTCCACATTCTCAACCACGCCACCTTCAAGGCCTCGTTGTTCATGGCCGCCGGCATCATCGACCACGAAAGCGGCACCCGTGACATCCGCCGCCTCAGCGGGCTGATCCGCCTGGTGCCATACACCGCCACCCTGGCCATGGTGGCCAGCGCCTCGATGGCCGGCGTGCCGTTGATGAACGGCTTCCTGTCCAAGGAAATGTTCTTCGCCGAAACGGTGTTCATCAGCTCCACTGCCTGGGTCGAAGCCACGCTGCCGGTGATCGCCACCCTGGCCGGCACCTTCAGCGTGGCCTATGCCCTGCGCTTCACCGTCGATGTGTTCTTCGGCCCCACTGCGCAAGACCTCCCGCATACCCCCCACGAGCCGCCACGCTGGATGCGTGCGCCGGTCGAACTGCTGGTGCTCACCTGCCTGGTGGTGGGCATCTTCCCTGCCCAGTCGGTCGGCCCGCTGCTGGCTGCCGCCGCCCTGCCGGTGGTAGGCGGCACCCTGCCGGAATACAGCCTGGCCATCTGGCATGGCTGGAACGCGCCGCTGATCATGAGCCTGGTGGCCATGAGCGGCGGTATCGTGCTGTACCTGTTGCTGCGCAAGCAGCTGCGCCTGGGCCGCTTCCCCTACCCGCCGGTGATCGAGCGCTTCAACGGCAAGCGCCTGTTCGAACACGGCCAGGTGCAGCTGATGCTGCTGGCCCGGCGCATCGAGCGCCTGCTCACCAGCCGCCGCCTGCAGTCGCAGCTGTTCATGCTGGTGCTCGCCGCCTTCCTCGCCGGCCTCACGCCTATGCTCTACAGCGGCCTGAGCTGGGGCGACCGGCCGAAGATTCCGGGCTCGGGCGTGTTCGTCGCGCTGTGGCTGATCGCCATTGCCTGCGCCATCGGCGCCGCCTACCAGGCCAAGTATCACCGCTTGGCGGCATTGATCATGGTCAGCGTCTGCGGCCTGATGACCTGCATCACCTTCGTCTGGTTCTCCGCACCCGACCTGGCACTGACCCAACTGGTCGTGGAAGTGGTCACCACCGTGCTGATCCTGCTCGGCCTGCGCTGGCTGCCGCGGCGGATCGAAGGCGTATCACCACTTCCGGGCAGCCTGGAGCGCGCGCGCATGCGCCGCCTGCGCGACCTGCTGCTGGCGGTGCTGGTAGGTGGCGGCATGGCCGTGCTGTCCTACGCCATGCTGACCCGGCCGACACCCAACGACATTTCCTCGTTCTACCTGAGCCGGGCGCTGCCCCAGGGCGGTGGCACCAACGTGGTCAACGTCATGCTGGTCGACTTCCGTGGCTTCGATACCCTTGGTGAAATTACCGTGCTGGTGGCCGTGGCGTTGACCGTGTTCGCCCTGTTGCGGCGCTTCCGCCCGCCGAAGGAAAGCATGCAACTGCCGGCGCAGCAGCGCCAGCTGGCACCCGACGTGGTCACCGACCTGATCAACCCGCGGCATGCCACCGACACCGCCCTGGGCTTCATGATGGTGCCCGCGGTACTGGTGCGCCTGCTGCTGCCGATCGCCCTGCTGGTGTCGATGTACCTGTTCATGCGCGGCCACAACCAGCCCGGTGGCGGCTTTGTCGCCGGCCTGGTGATGTCGGTGGCGTTCATCCTGCAGTACATGGTGGCCGGCACCCAGTGGGTCGAGGCGCAGATGAGCCTGCGCCCGCTGCGCTGGATGGGCACCGGGCTACTGTGCGCAACCCTGACCGGGGTGGGTGCCATGCTGCTGGGCTACCCGTTCCTCACCACCCATACCGCCCACCTGCACCTGCCGTTGCTCGGTGATGTGCACGTGGCCAGCGCGCTGTTCTTCGATGTCGGCGTGTTCACCGTGGTGGTCGGCTCGACCCTGCTGATCCTCACTGCCCTGGCGCACCAGTCGGTGCGCGCCTACCGCCCGGGCAACCCGGCGAAAACCAGCCAAGCAGGAGCCGCCTGATGGAAGAAGTGATTGCAGTTGCCATCGGCGTCCTGGCCGCCTCGGGGGTGTGGCTGATCCTGCGCCCGCGAACCTATCAGGTGATCATGGGCCTGTGCCTGCTGTCGTACGGGGTCAACCTGTTCATCTTCAGCATGGGTAGCCTGTTCATCGGCAAGGAACCGATCATCAAGGACGGCGTGCCACAGGACCTGCTGCACTATACCGACCCGCTGCCGCAGGCCCTGGTGCTCACCGCCATCGTCATCAGCTTCGCCATGACCGCGCTGTTCCTGGTGGTGTTGCTGGCATCGCGCGGCCTGACCGGTACCGACCACGTGGATGGCCGGGAGCGTGACGAATGAGTGGCATGAGCCAACTGATCATCGCGCCCATCCTGCTGCCGCTGGTGACGGCGGCAGTGATGTTGCTGCTGGGCGAGAAACACCGGCAGATCAAGGCCCGGCTGAACCTGCTGTCGACCTTCGCCGGCCTGGCCATCGCGGTCAGCCTGCTGCAGTGGGTGCGCACCCAGGGCCAGGCGGAATCGATCGGTGTCTACCTGCCGGGCAACTGGCCAGCGCCGTTCGGCATCGTGCTGGTGGTCGACCACCTGTCGGCCCTGCTGCTGACCCTCACCGGCATCATCGGTTTCAGCGCCCTGCTGTTTGCCCGCGCCCGCTGGGACGGTGCCGGGGCCAGCTTCCACGCGCTGTTCCAGATCCAGTTGATGGGCCTGTACGGCGCCTTCCTCACCGCCGACCTGTTCAACCTGTTCGTGTTCTTCGAAGTGCTGCTGGCCGCTTCCTATGGCCTGCTGCTGCATGGCTCGGGCCGCGCCAGGGTGCGTGCCGGCCTGCACTACATTGCCATCAACCTGTTCGCCTCGTCGCTGTTCCTGGTCGGCGCAGCGATGCTGTATGGCGTGACCGGCACCCTGAACATGGCCGACCTGGCCCTGAAGATTCCGCTGGTACCGGAGGCCGACCGTGGCCTGTTGCACGCTGGCGCGGCGATCCTGGCCATGGCCTTCCTGGTCAAGGCCGGCATCTGGCCGTTGAACTTCTGGCTGGTGCCGGCCTATGCCTCGGCCAGCGCGCCGGTGGCGGCACTGTTCGCCATCATGACCAAGGTCGGCCTGTATGCGGTGCTGCGCCTGTGGACACTGCTGTTCTCCGGGCAGGCCGGGGCCTCGGCGCATTTCGGTGGTGAATGGCTGGTGTACGGTGGCCTGGTCACCCTGGCGGTGGCGGCGGTATCGATCCTGGCCGCGCAGCGCCTGGAGCGCATGGCTGCCCTCAGCATCCTGGTCTCGGCCGGTACCCTGCTCGGCGCCGTCGGTTTTGCTCAGTCGGCGCTGACCGGTGCGGCCCTGTTCTACCTGGTCAACTCGACCCTGGCGCT
Source organism: Pseudomonas sp. LS.1a (assembly GCF_022533585.1). NCBI lineage: Bacteria > Pseudomonadati > Pseudomonadota > Gammaproteobacteria > Pseudomonadales > Pseudomonadaceae > Pseudomonas > Pseudomonas sp. LS.1a. The sequence goes on along the minus strand of NZ_CP092827.1, from coordinate 1,889,899 downwards.
GTGCGCGCTGTTCTTGCTCGCCGAGTTGGTCGAACGTTCGCGTTCGGCCAACGAAGCGCCACTTGAGGACGAAGAAGGCGCCATGCCGCCACCGCTGGAGTCACTGCACCCGCCCAAGGGCATCAACCTCGACGATGAGCAAAAGGTGGTGATCGGCCAGATCATCCCGTGGACCATGGCCTTCCTCGGCCTCAGCTTCATCGCCTGCGCCCTGCTGATCATCGGCATGCCGCCGCTGTCCGGCTTTGTCGGCAAGCTCAACCTGATCAGCGCGTTGTTCAACCCACAGGGGTTGGGCGTGCCTCCCGAGCAACCGCTGGGCACGGCAGGCTGGGGCCTGGTGGCGCTGTTGATCCTCTCTGGCATGGCCTCGCTGATCGCCTTCGGCCGCGTCGGCATCCAGCGTTTCTGGAAGCCGGAGGAGCGCCCGTCGCCGGTGCTGCGCCGCTATGAATGCCTGCCCATCGTCATCCTGCTAAGCCTGTGCATCATCCTCAGCCTCAAGGCCGAACCGCTGCTGCGCTACACCCAGGACACCGCCGCCAGCCTGCAGGCCCCCGACGCCTATATCGAAGCCGTGATGGCTGCCCGGCCGGTTCCTGGCCCCACCTCGCTCGACGTACAGGTGCAGCCATGAATCGACTGTTCCCCGCACCGCTGTTATCGGTTTCACTGTTCGGCCTGTGGCTGTTGCTGAACCTTTCGGTCAGCCCCGGCAACCTGCTGCTGGCTACCGCGCTCGGCGTGCTGGCGCCGCTGCTGATGGCGCCGCTGCGCCCGCAGCATGCCCATGTGCGACGGCCGCTGGCCATCGCCCGGCTGATTGGCCGGGTCGGCATCGATGTGATCATGTCCAACCTGCTGGTTGCCCGTGGCGTGCTGCGTGCCGGCAAGCAGCCGCCACGCTCGGCGTTCGTGCACATCCCGCTGGCCCTGCGCGACCCGCATGGCCTGGCGGCGCTGTCGATGATTACCACGGTGGTGCCCGGCACGGTCTGGTCCGAACTGGCGCTGGACCGCAGCGTATTGCTGCTGCATGTGTTCGACCTGGGCGATGAGGCGGCTTTCATCCAGCACTTCAAGGACACCTACGAACGCCCGCTGATGGAGATTTTCCAATGACAGGCCTGCTCGCCAATGCTGTCCTCGCCAGCCTGTTCATCTTCGCCCTGGCCATGGCCCTGGCGCTGATCCGGCTGTTTCGCGGCCCGTCCGCCCAGGACCGGGTGCTGGCACTGGACTACCTGTACATCCTGGCCATGCTGACCATGCTGGTGCTGGGAATCCGTTATGCCAGTGACACCTACTTCGAAGGTGCCCTGCTGATTGCGCTGTTCGGTTTCGTTGGCTCGTTTGCCCTGGCCAAGTTCCTGCTGCGCGGTGAGGTGATCGAATGACTGAAACCCTGCAACTCCCCTTCTGGCTAGAGCTGGTTACCGCCACGCTGCTGCTGACCGGCAGCCTGTTCGCCCTGATCGGTGCCGTTGGCCTGTTGCGCCTGAAGGACTACTTCCAGCGCATGCACCCGCCGGCACTGGCCTCGACCATTGGTGCCTGGTGCGTGGCACTGGCCTCGATCATCTACTTTTCCTGGCTCAAGGAAGCACCGGTGCTGCACGCCTGGCTGATTCCGATCCTGCTGTCGATCACCGTACCGGTAACCACGCTGTTGCTGGCGCGGGCGGCGCTGTTCCGCAAGCGCATGGCAAACGAGCCGGTCCCTGAAGAAGTCAGCAGCGGCCGCGATCGCGGTAACTGAAGAGTCGCCGCCTCAGCCTTGGGCAAGGCGCTGCAACTCGCGCCGGACCATGGCCGCATAAGGCGGCGGGCCGAGGCGGTACAATTCGCCTGCCACCCAGTTCAACCAGGCGCCTTGCAGTTCTTCGCGCCTGGCCAGCAAACGCTCGGCCTCGGCCACGGCATCTGCCTGGTGCTGCCGATGGAACTCGGCACGCGTTGCAGGCGCGTCGTCACTGTGGGTCATTCACTGGCCTTGAAGGTGGTCAGCTCACCTTTGCGCCATTTGGCAACCTTGCCGGTCACCGCCTTGAGCAACTTGCCAAGGCCTTCCTGCACTTGTTGCTGCGCGGCGAACACCAGCATCACACCGTGGCCTTCACGGAACACGATGCCCTCGCCTTCAGGTACCGACACGAAGGCGTAGTCGCCCACACCATATACATTCAGCTTGATATCGCGAAAGCGCATTTCCAGTTTGCCGCCTTCGCGGCTGGGCAGTACGGCGGCGCGAAAGTGGTCGCCGACCTTCAGCTCCAAACGCTGCTTGTCATCGACCACCAATGCACTTTCGGTATCGATTTCGGCCATGTACAGGCCTTCGGGATTCTGTTCGGTGACATAGACAAAGCGACCCTGAAACAGCTGGGCCAATTTACCGCGCAAGTCGCCCAGGGCGAACAACGCATGGGTATCAAGAGTGCTGACTGCCAATGAAGTAATCCTCAACCGGTTACAACCCGCCCTCACCCAAGTTCGGTGAGACACGGTCATTTCTATCGATAGGCGAAAAGAGTAATAAAACGATATGCGAAATGTCTGTGCCCGCTGGCGATGCAGCGCGCAGGATTCTTTACTCTGGCTTGCCAGATATGGCCACATACAGGCTTTCGGCATATTCCCGATTCGGGAAGCGTAATGCCTGACAGCAAAACCGCCAGGAAAGATGCGGCAGGCAATGCCAGAGCGCACGTGACAACCGGCCCTGCAATTCATCAGCGCATTACTGGGGGAAGAATATGCACGAAAACACCGAAATCCGTCGAGAGGCAAAGTGCATTTCTTGCAGGAGATCGCCCTGAACGACACTCCGCTCGCTCGCCGGAAGCACTCAATGCGCTCAGGCGGCCAGGCCCTTCTTCAACTGCTGCTGCCAGGCCGCCTGGCACTCCAGCGCCTCTTCGCGCGTGGCGAATGCGGTACCACGGCGCTCGCCATTGACCAGCACCACCCAGCAGATACGTTTACCCAGCGCCCGCAGTGTGGCCGGCACACCCGAACCAATCATCACGGCTACATCGACGCGGCTATTCATCATTCCCTCCGGAATTTAATTAGCACCCTAACGATAAAGCCATGATACGCCTGCTCGCGGCGTGGAAACAGCGCATCCCGGTACAGCAGTGTTACCTGCGGGGCAACAAAACCGCCGCCGGCAAGAAACGCAAAAAGCCCCAGGGATCGCTCCGTGGGGCTTGGCGCACCGCGCGGGGTTACACCTGGCGCTGGTGGCGGTCGAGCTGCTCGTGGCGCTCCTGGGCTTCGATGCAGTACTTGGTGGTCGGGCTGATCAGCAGACGCTTCAGGCCGATCGGCTCACCGCTGTCATCGCACCAGCCGAAGCTTTCGTCGGCAATACGGTCCAGGGCCATTTCCAACTGCGGCAGCAGGCGCTGGTCGCGGTCGATGGCATTCACCAGCCAGCTACGCTCTTCTTCGACCGAAGCCACGTCGGCAGGGTCCGACGGGGTGTCCAGGCCTTCGATGGTGGCACGGCTCAGCTCGATGCGTTCATGGGTTTCGACTTTCATCGCCTGCAGCAGGCCAGCGAAGAAAGCCAGCTGGTCAGCGTTCATGTAGTCATCGGCCGACATGGCCAGCAACTGTTCCTTGGTCATCGAATTCTCTATGAAAAAATGTGCATTTGGGCGATTCGGGTGCCGCCGACGCCTTGGCATCGGCAGCGGAATTCTTCAAGCGCCAACCGGCACTCTTTTACAGGGGGCGGCAGTCTAAGGCGCTGCGTCGCGTGGAGCAACTGCAAATGGGTGTGAATTTGCTTCTATTGCTCGGAATCCGCTGGTCGGTGCAAAGAAGATGCTTGGTAGGGGCCGTGGAGCATGGCGGGGAATTGGGCCAGGGCCGCTAGGTACTCGCCACAGCATTTGCAGCGTCTGGAAGATCGAGCGCCGCCCGCGCGGCGCATCGCGAGCGAAGCTCGCTCCTACATCTGTTTCGGGCCAGTCGATCCTGAGGCAGAGGCGCGCGGCCCTTTGGTGTCCACCTCGATATCGTGAGGAACAAACAAGGCGGTCGCGCGCGTTGGCGCAGGCGTTACTGGCCCAAAACAAATGTAGGAGCGAGCTTCGCTCGCGATGCGCCGCGCGGGCGGCGCTCGATCTCACAGGCGCCGGACCTCTCAAGGCATGCACCCAGAGGCCCAGCGCAAAACCCCAACCAGAATCAACGATCCTTGAACTGCGCCTCACGCTTGGCAATGAACGCAGCCATACCTTCTTTCTGGTCTTCAGTGGCAAACGCCGCATGGAACACCCGTCGCTCAAAGCGCACACCCTCGCTAAGGGTGACTTCGAACGCACGATTGACGCTCTCTTTCACCATCATGCTCACCGGAATCGACTTGCTGGCAATGGTCGCCGCCACCTTCAGCGCCTCTTCCACCAGCTCCGCCTGCGGCACGATACGCGCCACCAGGCCAGCACGCTCGGCTTCCTCAGCGCCCATCAGGCGACCGGTCAGGCACAGTTCCATGGCCTTGGCCTTGCCCACCGCGCGGGTCAGGCGCTGGGTGCCGCCCATGCCCGGCAGCACGCCAAGGTTGATTTCCGGCTGGCCGAACCTGGCATTGTCCGCCGCCAGGATGAAGTCACACATCATCGCCAGCTCGCAGCCGCCGCCCAGGGCAAAACCGGACACTGCAGCAATGATCGGCTTGCGCCGGTTGGCAATACGGTCGGAATCGCTGAACAGGTCGTCAACGTAGATTTGCGGGTATTGCAGCTCGGCCATTTCCTTGATGTCGGCGCCAGCGGCAAAAGCCTTGGCGGAGCCGGTCAGCACCACGCAGCCGATGTTCGGGTCACGCTCGAGCTGGTCCAGGGCCTGGTTGATCTCGCCGACGATCTGCGCGTTCAGCGCGTTCAGCGCCTGCGGGCGGTTGAGGGTGATCAGGCCGACCTTGCCGTGGATGTCCAACAGGATGGTTTCGAATGCCATGCAGACTGCTCCTTCAAAGATTGCGCGCAATGACCATGCGCTGAATGTCGCTGGTGCCTTCGTAGATCTGGCAAACCCGAACGTCGCGGTAGATCCGCTCCAGCGGGAAGTCACTCAGATAGCCATAACCGCCCAGGGTCTGCAAGGCATCCGAACAGACCTTTTCGGCCATTTCCGAGGCAAACAGCTTGGCCATCGAGGCCTCCACCAATGCCGGGCGCCCGGCATCACGCAGTGCGGCAGCATGCAGCACCATCTGCCGAGCCACGGCAATTTTCGTCGCCATGTCGGCCAGGCGGAAAGCCACCGCCTGGTGCTCGATCAGCGCCTTGCCGAAGCTCTGCCGCTCGTTGGCATAGTCGCGCGCCACTTCGAACGCAGCACGGGCCATGCCCACCGCCTGCGAGGCGATGCCGATGCGGCCGCCTTCGAGGTTGGCCAGGGCGATCTTGTAGCCCTCGCCTTCGGCGCCCAGGCGGTTGGCCACCGGCACACGCACATTGTCGAAGACGATCTGGCAGGTGTCGGAGGCGTGCTGGCCGAGCTTGTCCTCGACCCGCGCCACTTGATAGCCGGGCGAATCGGTAGGCACGATGAAGGCGCTGATACCGCGCTTGCCAGCGTCCGGGTCGGTCACGGCGAACACGATCACCACCCCGGCGTTCTGCCCGGAGGTGATGAACTGCTTGCTGCCGTTGAGCACGTAGTGGTCGCCATCCAGACGAGCACGGGTCTTCAGGCTGCTGGCGTCGGAGCCGGCCTGCGGTTCGGTCAGGGCAAAGGCACCGAGCATCGCACCGCTGGCCAGCGGGGTAAGGAACTGCTCTTTCTGCTGCTCGCTGCCAAAACGCAGGATCGGCACACAGCCCACCGAGTTGTGCACGCTCATGATGGTCGAGCAGGCGCCATCACCGGCGGCGATTTCTTCCAGAGCCATGGCATAGGCCACGTAACCGGTGTCGCTGCCGCCCCACTGCTCCGGCACCAGCATGCCGAACAGGCCCAGCTCGGCCATCTCATCGATGGCCTCCTTGGGGAAGCGGTGTTCCTTGTCCCATTGCTCGGCAAACGGCTTCAGGCGCTCCTGGGCAAAGGCGCGTACCGCGTCGGCGATCTGTTGTTGCTCGTCAGTTACCAGCATGCTTCACCTCAGTACAGGCATTCGACAGCCATGGCCGTGGCCTCGCCACCGCCGATGCAGATGGCCGCCACGCCACGGCGCAGGTTGTTCTGGCGCAGGGCCGACAGCAGGGTCACCAGGATGCGCGCACCGGAAGCGCCGATCGGGTGGCCGAGGGCACAGGCGCCGCCATGGATATTGACCTTGTCGTGTGCCAGGTCGAGGTGCTTCATGGCCGCCAGGGTAACCACGGCGAAGGCCTCGTTGATCTCGAACAGGTCGACCTCGGCCAGATTCCAGCCGGTGCGTTTCATCAGCTTGTCGATGGCACCGATCGGCGCGGTCGGGAACAGAGCCGGGGTGTCGGCGAAGGCGGCGTGGCCGTGGATCACCGCCAGCGGCTTGAGGCCGCGCTTGTCGGCTTCGGAGCGGCGCATCAGCACCAGCGCCGCAGCGCCGTCGGAAATCGAGCTGGAGTTGGCGGCGGTTACCGTGCCGCCTTCGCGGAAGGCCGGCTTGAGCTGCGGGATCTTGTCCAGGCGCGCCTTGGGCGGCTGTTCATCGTCCTTGATGACGCGCCTTTCCTTACCCTCGGTGACTTCCACCGGCACGATCTCGGCAGCAAACCGGCCACTCTTGATTGCGTCCTGGGCACGGGTCAGCGAGGCAATGGCGAACTGGTCCTGGGCTTCGCGGCTGAAGGCGTTGGCCTGCGCGCAGTCTTCGGCAAAGGTGCCCATCAGGCGGCCTTTGTCGTAGGCGTCCTCCAGGCCATCCATGAACATGTGGTCGATGATCTTGCCGTGGCCCATGCGGTAGCCGCCACGGGCCTTGTCCAGCAGGTACGGCGCGTTGGTCATGCTTTCCATGCCACCGGCCACCACCACATCGGCGGTGCCGGCCAGCAGCAGGTCATGGGCCATGATCGCCGCCTGCATGCCCGAACCGCACATCTTGTTCAGGGTGGTGCAGGTGGTGTGCTTGTCCAGCCCGGCGCCCAGCGCGGCCTGGCGGGCCGGGGCCTGGCCCTGGCCGGCCGGCAGCACGCAGCCGAACAGCACCTGTTCGACACTGGCGGCATCGATGCCGGCGCGCTCCACGGCGCCACGGATGGCCGCGCTGCCCAGTTGCGGTGCAGTCAGGCTCTTGAGGTCGCCCTGCAGGCCACCCATGGGCGTACGCACGGCGCTGACGATAACGATCGGGTCATTGGCGAGGGTCATGTTCGTTCTCCTTACTTGGCAGCCATGCGCAGTGCACCGTCGAGGCGAATCACCTCACCGTTGAGCATGCTGTTCTCGATGATGTGACGGGCCAGCGCGGCGTATTCCTGCGGGCGACCCAGGCGCGGCGGGAACGGTACACCGGCAGCCAGCGAGGCGCGTACTTCCTCGGTCATGCCGGCCATCATCGGCGTTTCGAAGATGCCAGGGGCAATGGTCATTACACGGATGCCGAAGCGCGCCAGTTCACGCGCGGTCGGCAAGGTCAGGCTGGCGATGGCACCCTTGGAAGCTGCGTAGGCGGCCTGCCCGATCTGGCCGTCATAGGCGGCGATGGAAGCGGTGTTGATGATCACCCCGCGCTCGCCACCCTCATCGGCAGCCCCTTCGGCCATGGCCGCAGCGGCCAGGCGCAGCAGGTTGAAACTGCCGATCAGGTTGACGTTGATGACCTTGGCGAAGCTGGCCAGGCCATGCGGGCCCTGTTTGCCCAATACCTTTTCGGCACCGACGATGCCGGCGCAGTTGACCAGCCCATGAATGCTGCCAAAAGCGCTGACGGCCGCATCGACCGCCGCCTGCGCCGCTTGCTCGTCGCTGATGTCGGCCACTGCGAAACGGGCGTTGTCGCCCAGCTCGCGGGCCTTGGCTTCCACGGCCTGGGCATTGAGGTCGACCAGCATGACCTTGGCGCCGGCCTCGACCAGCATCTGCGCGGTTGCCGCGCCCAGCCCGGAGGCGGCGCCGCTGACGATGAAGTGTTTGTTGGCTATTTGCATGATCGGTTTCCTTTCAGGCGCTGGCAGGGGTGGCCTGTTGCGCTTGTTGTTTGGCGACTTCCTGATTGCGCAGGATGAAGCGTTGCAGCTTGCCGCTCGGGGTCTTGGGCAGCTCGCTGACGAATTCGATTTCTCTTGGGTAAGCATGGGCGTACAGGCGTTGGCGCACGTGCTGGCGCAAAGCCTCTTCAAGCTCGGCGCTGCCCTGGCAACCGCTGGCCAATACCACGAAGGCCTTGATCAACTCGGTACGCTCGGGGTCCGGTTTGCCAATCACCGCCGCTTCGATCACCGCCGGGTGCTCGATCAGGGCGCTCTCCACGTCGAACGGGCCGACCCGGTAGCCGGAAGTGGTGATCACATCGTCGCTGCGGCCGACGAAGCTGATGCTGCCGTCCTGGTTCAGCTCGACGGTGTCGCCGCTGAGGTAGTACTTGCCGACGAAGGCTTTGGTCGGCAGGCCGTGGTAGCCCGCGAACCAGCACAGCGGCGACTGCTCGCGGTCGACCGCGAGGATGCCCGGCTGACCGGCGGGCAGCTCGTGGCCCTGCTCATCCAGCACCACGATGCGGTGACCAGGGATGGCGAAGCCTGCCGAGCCGAGATGTACCGGGTGCTGCAGGCCATGGTGGTTGCACAGCACCATGCCCAGCTCGGTCTGCCCGTAGTGATCGTGGATGGTCACACCCAGTTCGTCGGCGAACCAGCGGATCACTTCCGGGTTGAGCGGTTCGCCAGCACTGCTCACCACTCGCAGGCGGCCCTTGATCGGCGCGGCGAAACCATCCCCGGCAGCAATCAGCAGGCGGTACGCGGTGGGCGAGCCGGCCAGGTTGGTGATGCCCAGCTTGTCGATCACCCGCGCGCAGCTTTCAACACTGAACGGGCCATCGTAGAAGGTGGTGGCATGGCCCAGCGACAGCGGCCCAGTGACTGCGTAATACAGGCCATAGGCCCAGCCCGGGTCGGCCAGGTTCCAGAAGTTGTCCTCGGGGCGCAGATCGATGGCATCGCGCATGTAGCCCTGGAACGCGACGATGGCGCGCAGCGGCACTTCCAGCGGTTTGGCCGGGCCGGTGGTGCCGGAGGTGAACATCAGCAGGAACGGGTCGTTGCCCGAGCGCATCACCGGCTCGCATACGTCTGCGGCACTGTCCAGGCACCGCTGGAAGTCCAGCTCGCCGCTGCGGGCCTTGACAGTGATGATGGTCGGGCAGGCGTGCACATCGTCCAGCTTGGCGCGGTTGTGGCTGTCGGTGATGACCACGCGGGCATGGGATTGCTCAAGCCGGTGCTCGATAGCCTTGGGGCCGAACGCAGTGAACAGCGGCTGGTACACCGCGCCGAGGCGCCAGGTAGCGAGAATGGTAACAAGCAGCTCGGGGGTTCGCGGCATCAGACCGGCAACCCGATCACCGGGGCCTACGCCCTGCGTCTTGAGCACGTTGGCGAAGCGGGCGGCCTGGTTTTTGAGCTGATCGAAGCTGTAGCGGGCACTGTTGCCATCGCGGTCTTCGTAGATCAGCGCCAGCTTGCCCTCACCGGCATGGCGGTCACAGCATTCGACACAGGCATTGAGGGCTTCGAGGTTGCCATGCAATGCCACCGCAGCGGCCTGGGCATGGTCGAACGCACGAGCGGCCTCGGCGTAATCGCGCATCGTCGGACTCCTGGTTTCTTGTTTTTGGAGTGAACCATCGGTCCGATGATGTTCGCGCCGCGCAGGCGGCGCGACAATGGCCAAAGCTGTCAATCTGGATGATCGGTTTGGCCGCTTGTACAGGATTGCTACACAGGGGTTTCCAATGCTTCGCGGGTCAGTCTCAAGGCCAGTGCGGCTAACGCCATCTCGCGCTCCCTTCGCAGGTTCGTGGCCTGACGCAGGTACTCCTGATGACCCAATGCTGCTTCACTGGTGGCTGCCGACTCCCACTGGGTTTCGACAGCCTGCCATCGTTTCTGGAACGCATCATCGATGGCGGAGAATGCCTCGGCGTGCTGTTCACGCAAGGCTGCTACCCAGAAGTCGCGCTGACTGATGAAGACAGCCCGCTCCTCGCCCGTTTCGGCGCTCAGTACCTGCTGATAAGCGTTGTCCAGATCCGCTTGGGTGACACCTGCCAGAGAGCCGAACAGCATGTTTCTCGGCTGCCCCAGCAGGTTCAGGCGCTCGGCCAGGCCGGTGCGGAAGGCCAGGCTCACCTCCACCTCCTCTTCTGCGTGCGTAACCTGCCACTGCCCGCTTCCGTAACGTTCATCCATGAACGCCCGGGCCAGGGCATTGACCCTCTCCAGGCGGAACAGCCGCTGGGCAAGTTGCATGCGCTCGACGCTGGTGGCACCGGGCGCGCCGTTGTGAGTGAACTGCGACACGTGCATCTGCACCTCAAGGTTGCTGAAACAATGCGCCACACTGTCGGCGCACGTACGCGGATCAGCGGCAATGTCGAACAAGTCCTGACGAATGCGAGGGTCCTCGGCGGCCGCTCCGACAACGCGCCAGACCCGCTCGGCAGTAGCCTGCGCAGCGGCCCTGAAATCGGCACTCTCGACCAACTCGTCGAGCAGACCGAAGAACGCGTCACTACCCGGCATGGCACGTAGCGTGTCCCACTGCGTACTACGGGCCGTGTAATCAGCTGCATCAAGGGTCGACAGCCACCTGTTGGCGGACAGTGCAGGCTCGACATTCTCGATAGGCGCCAAGCGATGTCGAAGCAATTGGCTGTCAAGTGTCGCAACAACCGGGTTGCCAGTAAGCACCATCATTTGGCGCCGCATCACGCGGGAACGCAGCAGTGCGGGTGGCAGGGCTTCGATCTGGTTATTGCGAAAATCGATGAACGTGAGCCGTTCGCAGCGTTCGAGCTCTTCGGGCATCGCCCGCAGGCCGGCACTTCGCATGACCAGCGCATGCAAGTCAGCCAGTCGCCCGACCCGCAAGGTAGCGGCGCCGAGCGGGTTGTCACTCAGGTCGAGGTGGCGCAACGCGGTAAGGCCAGCCAGCACATCGGCCTGTGCCTGTGTCAGACGCAGACGGTTACCGGCCAGGGTCAGCTCGCGCAGATCGTGAAGGCGTTCCAGCCCCTGTGGCAGCGCGTGAAGTTCGTTGAAACTCAGGTCCAGGTTCTGCAGGGAGGGGAAATTCTCAAGGAAGCCCGCGGGCAACACCGTGAGCCGCAAATTGACCAGGGTCAAACGCGTCACATGAGAAAAGTCAGTGCCCGCAGGA